>JANXYG010000061.1 GCA_025350245.1 Betaproteobacteria bacterium | reverse complement strand
CGGCACCGCACGCGCCAGCAAGCTCGCGCACAGGTAGTCACTCAACCGCGCGCCCTCGCCGAGCACCGATTTTGTTCGCGCCATGACATCACCCCGGCCTAGTTGCGATGCAGGTGATTGTAGGTCAAATCTACTCTAAAGAAACAGTATTGGTACCTGACCCCTCACACTCGGCCCATGGATAGATTGCTGTTGTCTTGCCTGCTGCTGGCCGCGACGTCCGCCTCCGCTCGAGCGGCGAACGACGCCGGGTCCGACACCGTCGATTTCTATCTGCTGGGCGGCGCGCTGCGAGGCCTGAACGAAACCACCTGGACGGCATCGAGCGGGTTCATCTACCGGCCGACCGAGAACAGATGGGGGTTGGGTTTCGCCTACGTGAACGATGGCCACCTGCTCAACAACCATCGCGATGGCCTGGTCGGGCAACTCTGGTACGTGCGGTCGCTCGGTGACGATTTCGAAGTCCAGCTCGGTGCCGGCCCGTATGCGAGCATGAACAACACCAACAACGCCAATGGCGTCCGGGTCAATCAGTTCGAGATGGGGTTGTTCACTTCGGTGGCATTGAAGTGGCGTTTCGGCGACAACGGCTGGTATCTGCGATCGCAGTACAACAACACCTGGGTGCCCGGCTCGTTCAATTCGAATGCCCTGCTGTTCGGCGCCGGCCGCGACTTCACCTCCACCGATGACCTGGACAGCCCACTGCGGCTGAGGGCGAGCGTCAGCGTGTGGGGCGGTTCATCGAGGACCACGCAGATAGGCACCCAGCAAAGCGGCGCGGCCTACATGCTGCAAGCCCAGTACCTCACCGAAAGCCCGCAGCGCTGGTGGGATCCGGCGGCCTATTCGATCGGTTTCCTGTCGGAGGGCGACACGGTATTGGCACACCGGACCGGCGTGCCGATACAGGTGTGGTGGACGACACCGCCCGCGCATGTGACCTTCGGCTTCGGCGTCGGACCGTACTTCGCCTACGACGGCGCGCGCGGCGACAACAAGCTCAACCTGCTCGGCATCCTGAGCCTGCGCGCCACCTACAAACTGGGCGGGACGCCGCGGCACGCGGTCGAGGCCGGGTTCATGTACACCCGGGTAGCCTCGTTCTACAACCGGGATCAGGACATCTTCATGCTGGGGCTGCGGCTGGTGGCGAAGCGGTAGCGGAGGGCGGCGGGAATCGCCACTGGCGGGCTGAATTAAAACTCCAGGCTATCGCCCGCTTCCTCTGCGCATATCCGATACCCCATCGCCCGGTAACCGCGCTGCCGCTTGTCCCACATCCGAAGCAACGCCGGATGACCGGTATCCACGAAATCGATGATCCGCACATCGGTCTTGGTCGCGTGTGCTCGATGCAATCGGCCGGCGTACTGCTGCAGGGTGCCCTTCCAGGAAACGGGCATTGCCAGCACCAGCGTATTCAGGGCCGGATGATCGAAACCTTCGCCAACCAACCTGCCGGTTGCCAGCAGAATGCGCGGCGCCTCGGGCGGAAGCGCGTCGAGTTCGGCGATGAGGGCTGATCGCTGCTTCCGCGACATCCGACCGTGCAGCACGAACAGGGCTGGAACCTGCGCATCCAGCGCCGACGCGATGGCGTCGAGATGCTCCGTTCGCTCGGTCAGAACAAGCACCTTCCGGCCGTGCTCGAACGCAGCCGCGACCTCGGCGGCGATGGCTTCTGTTCGCGCCTGGTCGGTGGCAAGGTGCCGGAACACATCCTGTATCCCCGCTCCAGGCGGCACATCGATGCGCGCAAAACGCGATCGCGGCACCACTTCGAGGTCGTGCGGTGCGCTGGCCGGCTTGGCCGCTGTGTGCCGGATCGGTCCACATTGCATGAAGATGATCGGCTGCTGGCCATCGCGGCGTATCGGCGTGGCGGTCAGCCCGATCACGAACTTCGCCTTGGTCCGTTTCAGGATGGCATCGAAAGAAGCGGCGCCGACGTGGTGGCATTCGTCGACGATCACCTGGCCGTAGCTCTCGACCAGCGAATCGACCTCGCCCTGGCGGGACAGCGACTGCATCACGGCGATGTCGATCTTGCCCGTGGGCTTGGCCTTGCCGCCCCCGATGGTG
>JANXYG010000049.1 GCA_025350245.1 Betaproteobacteria bacterium | reverse complement strand
ACGGCTCCAGCAGCAGCGGATCACCGAACGGCACCATGGGCGTGGAGAACCGCGCCTGTACCTGGCGCACCCCCTTGACCTCACCTTGTGGGGAAAACTGCTCGACCCCGGCGGCTGGTGCCGCCACGACCCACGTCATCGACAACACGATCGCCGCCAGCCACGACCACAGCGACTTCGAGATTGTCTTCATGCTATCGGGATAGCGGTGCTTGAACCGGCGAAGGTGAGTGTCGCCGATCGGCTGCGGGGCGTGGTAGACCGCACGCTTGGTGCCCCGCACGACATCGCCGTCACGGGAGAGGCCAGCGGCATCGACATAGTGGGCGACTTCGTGGTCACGGCCTACCTCGACCCAGGTCTGCGCCATTGCCGGCACAGCCAGCATTGCCGCCGCGGTCAGGTATCGTCGGACCATGGTCGTCGCTTATTGTTGCTGTTGCTGCGGGGGCATCGCCGATGTGCCACCGGGAGGCGTGCGGCCGATGTATTCGGGTGCCCGCCGCAGGTCGAGCGTCAGCGGCAGTTCGCGGCTGGGCAACTCCGGGCGATAAGGCATCGTGCCGGGGGTATGGCCGGCCGCCTGGAACCGCGCCACGCGCCTGGCCTCCGCTTCGTTGGCATTGACCGGAAAGCGCTCATAGCTGCGCCCGCCCGGATGCACGACATGATAGGTGCAGCCACCGATGCTGCGACCGCTCCACTGGTCGTACAGGTCGAACACCAATGGTGAATGTACCGGGATGGTCGGGTGCAGCGCCGACGGTGGCTGCCAGGCGCGATAGCGTACGCCGGCGACGAACTCGCCCTCGACACCGGTGGGAGCCAGCGGCACGGTGCGACCGTTGCAGGTGACGGCATAGCGCCGGATGTTGAGATGCGAAACCCTGACCTGGACGCGCTCGAGCGACGAATCGACGTAGCGGGATGTCCCGCTGCCCGCCACTTCCTCGCCGAGCACATGCCACGGCTCCAGCGCCTGTCGCAGTTCGATTTCCACGCCCTGGTACACGGCCGTGCCGAATCGAGGGAAGCGGAACTCCACGAACGGCGCGAACCATTCGGGCTCGAACCCGTAACCGGCGCGATTCAGGTCGTGGATCACGTCGTGCAGGTCCTGGCGCACGAAGTGCGGCAGCATGAAGCGATCATGCAGGCTGGTCCGCCAGTCGACCAGGCGCTCATCATAGGGCGCCTTCCAGAAGCGGGCGATCAGCGCCCGCAGCAAAAGCATCTGCAGCGCGCTCATCTGCCAGTGTGGCGGCATCTCGAAAGCGCGGAATTCGAGCAAGCCGAGGCGCCCGGTCGGGGCATCGGGCGAGTACAGCTTGTCGATCGAGAATTCGGCCCGGTGCGTATTGCCGGTCACATCCACCAGCAGGTTACGCAAGAGCCGGTCGACCAGCCACGGCTCAGGCACTTCCTGACCGGGTTTCGCGAGCCGCGACATTTCGTGGAACGCGATTTCGAGTTCATACAGGCTGTCGTCGCGCGCCTCGTCGACCCGTGGCGCCTGGCTGGTCGGCCCGATGAACAGGCCGGAGAACAGATACGACAGCGACGGATGGTTCTGCCAGTAGGTGATCAGGCTGCGCAGCAGGTCGGGGCGCCGCAGCAGCGGGCTGTCGACCGGCTTCGCGGCGCCGACGGTCACGTGGTTGCCCCCGCCGGTGCCGGTGTGGCGTCCGTCGAGCATGAACTTCTCGGACGACAGCCGCGCGAGGCGTGCCTCTTCATAGAGGGCTTTGGTGTTGTCCACCAGATCACGCCAGTTGGCCGCCGGGTGGATGTTGACTTCGATCACCCCCGGATCAGGTGTGACGAAGAAACGCTGCAGTCGCTGGTCGAACGGCGGCGTGTAGCCTTCGATGCGCACCGGGATTCGGCAGCGGACCGCGGCCTCTTCGACCCGCGTCACCAGATCGACGTAGTCGTCGAGCGTCGCGACCGGCGGCAGGAACACATGCACGATGCCGTCGCGCGCCTCGATGCACAGTGCGGTGCGGATGAGGTCGCGCGCCGACTTCCCCGCGGCGACCTCGACGGGCGCCGCTGCTTCCGGTTCGCCCGCCATCTGATCCGCCGCCACCGCCAGCGGCGATCGCGGCGCGAACGGATCCGGCTCGACCGGCGGTTCCACGTCTTCCGGGAGCACCGTCGGCAGCGAGGCCAGCGGCAGCCGATAGCCCATCGCCGAATCGCCACCCATGAGGTAAAGATGCTCGCGCCTGACCGGCCAACGCGAACTCGTCCACACCACGCGACCCGCACGCTCGCCTTCCGCCCGCGGCTTCGCCTTCAGCGGCAGCACATAGCCGGCCGGATCACCGAGAGCGCCATCGAGCAGGTGCGCCAGTTTCGTGCGCGCATCGGGATCGCCCAGGTCATGCTCCAGTGGATCGGCGTTGACCGGTGCGCGTTGCTCGTCTTTCACCGCGGTCCAGATGTCTTCGAACGCGGGATGAAGGTAGGCGCGGTGCAGGCCCAGCAACGCGGTCAGCGTCTCGGCGATACGCAGGGCGTCTTGATGATTCGCAACGCCCCCGGTGTCGCCGGCCAGCAGCGCGGCATGCTTCCAGAGCGGCACCCCGTCGGTACGCCAGAAGCAACCCAACGCCCAGCGCGGCAACGGCTCGCCCGGATACCATTTGCCCTGCCCGTGGTACAGCATGGCACCCGCGGCGAACCGGTCGCGCAGGCGCAGCAGGAGCTCGCCGGCGAGGCCGCGCTTCTCTTCGCCGTGAGCATCGAAGTTCCACTCGCGGCCCTCGGTGTTGTCCACCGACACGAAGGTGGGCTCGCCGCCCATGGTCAGACGGACATCCCAAGTGGCGAGCTGGTGCTCGACCTTCTGCCCGAGAGTGTCGATGGCGGTCCATTGCAGCTCGGTGAAGGGTCGCGTCACGCGCGGATCTTCGTGCACGCGGGTGACCGACATCTCGAAGCCGAAGCTGACTTCGCATACATCGGTGAAGCCGGTGACCGGCGCCGCGCTGGAGGGCAATGCGGTGGCGGCGAGCGGGATGTGGCCCTCGCCCGCCATCAGACCCGACGTGGCATCGAGGCCGACCCAGCCGGCCCCGGGCAGAAACACTTCGGCCCAGGCGTGCAGGTCGGTGAAGTCGCGCGCCGGCCCTGCCGGACCGTCGAGCGCCTTGATGTCGGGCGCGAGCTGGATCAGGTAGCCCGAGACGAAACGCGCTGCCAGCCCGAGGTGGCGCAGCAGCTGCACCAGCAACCAGCCGGAATCCCGGCACGATCCGCTCGCCAGCGACAGTGTCTGGTCCGGCGTCTGGACCCCCGGCTCCAGGCGCACGATGTAGCGGGTGTTGCGTTGTACGGCCTGGTTCAATGCCACCAGCAGATCGGCGGTGCCGAGCGGTTGGCGCAGATGCTCGCGCCGGAATCCCGCCAGGAAAGCGGTGAACGCCGGGCTGGCCGCTTCGGTCTCGAGGAATGGCGCCAGTTCGCGCCGGGTCGACTCGGTGTAGGTGAACGGAAATTTCTCGGCCGCCGGATCGAGGAAGAAATCGAAAGGGTTGATCACGGTCATGTCCGCGACCAGATCGACCACCACCGCGAGTTCACGCGCCGGCTCGGGGAACACCGCCCGGGCGACGAAGTTGCCGTAGGGGTCCTGTTGCCAGTTCATGAAATGGCCTTCGGGTGCGACCCGCAACGAATAGCTCTCGATCGGCGTACGGCAATGGGCCGCGGGCCGCAAGCGGACCTCGTGTGGACTCAGGTGCACCAGCCGGTCGAAGCGATAGCGGGTTTCGTGATGCAGAGCGACGCGGATGGTCATCGTTGCGGTATGCCTGGTTTGCCGGGACCGTGATTCGGCGCGGGTGCGCGGACCGGCGGGGCGTCCGGCGCCGCCACGGCGCCGTTCACGACAGCCAGTCGGGGTTGGGCAATTCGCCGAAGACGCGGCGCAGTCCGCCACCCCATCCCTGGCGCAGCATGCTGAAGTACGGATCACCGTCGATGATCCGCTTGTGCATGCCCACGCGCAGCGCGTCGCGCGGGTACCACAGCATCTCGATCGGCAGGCCCACCGAGATGTTGGAACGAATCGTCGAGTCGAACGAGATCAGCACGCACTTGGCGGCCTCGGCGACCGGGGTCTTGCCCGACACCACCCGGTCGAGCACCGGCTTGCCGTACTTGCTCTCGCCGACCTGGAAATACAGGTTGTCGGCGGTCGCCTCGATGAAGTTGCCCTGCGCGTAGATGTTGAACAGCCGCGGGGGTTCATTGCCGATCTGGCCACCGAGCAACAGCGTGGCATTGAAGTCGACGTTGCCCTGCATCAGGTAGGGGCCATCGCGCCGCTGCATCTCGCGCAGCGCAGCGCCCACCAGTGTGGCAACGTCATACATGCTTTCGGCGGTCCAGATGGTGTCCTGGTCGGGTTCGGACTGACCTTGACGATCGAGGATGTTGATCACGCCCTGGGTGATCGCGAGGTTGCCCGAGGACAGCAGGACCATGACCCGATCGTCTTTCTTCTCGAACACCTTCATCTTGCTGAAAGTCGCGATGTGATCCACGCCGGCGTTGGTGCGGGAGTCGGACGCGAACAGCATTCCCGAGTCGAGCATGATTGCTACGCAATACGTCATGTGAATTCCTGCCTTTCCGTTTTGCTCCGCGAGCTTCGCGCCAGCCAATGGCTCTCGGCGCCGCCCATCGTCGGTCCGCTTCGTCCTACACCGACACCGCCGACTCGCCGGTGGCGAAAAATGCCTTGTTGACCTCCGTCCCGAGCGCCCCGATGCTTTCGAGAAAATTGGTCAGATATTCGTGCACGCCGGCGGCGAAGATCGTGTCGATCCGGCCGAACTGCAGCCCGGCCTGGATCTGGCCGGCCAGCCGCAGCACCTCGCTGGATTTCGACCGCGAGAGATGCTGCAGGATCTCGTAGGCCTCGCGAGTGCACGCATGCAGGCTGCGCGGCATGTCGGCGCGCAGGATCAGCAGTTCGGCCACCCGCAACGGCGTGACCACCGAACGATAGACCTTGCGGTACGACTCGAATGCCGACACCGAACGCAACACCGCCGCCCATTGATAATAGTCCACTGCGCCACCGACGTCTTCCAGGCTCGGCAGCAACACGTGGTACTTCACGTCGAGGATACGCGCGGTGTTGTCGGCGCGCTCGATGAAGGTGCCGAGACGATGAAAATGAAAAGCCTCGTCGCGCAGCATGGTCCCCACCGTGACGCCGCGGAACAGGTGCGAACGCTCCTTGACCCATTCGAAGAACATCAGCGACCGGTCCGACGAAAGCGCGGCATCGGTCATTTTCTGGATTTCCAGCCACGTGGCATTGATGACCTCCCACATCTCGGAGGTGATGCTGCCGCGTACCGCGCGCGCGCTCTCCCGCGCCGCCCGGGCGCACGAGACGATGCTCGCCGGATTGTCGGGGTCGAGCGTCATGAAATGCATGACACCGGTGGGCACCACCTGGCTGTAGTGCCCCTCGAACGGATACAGCGTGCCGGTGATGTTGAGCGGTGCGTACCACTCCTGGTCGGCCAGGCGCGCGTCCTTGGGCACCAGCGACATGCGATAGGTCACGTCGAGGATGCGGGCGGTGTTCTCCATCCGCTCGACATAGCGGGCCATCCAGTAAAGGTAGTTGGCGGTACGGCTGAGCATGGGTTGTCTGGCTTCGGTCGGTTCCGGTGCTGTTCGCGGGCGCGGCGCGGTCAGGCGTTGAGCACCCAGGTGTCCTTGGTGCCACCGCCCTGCGAGGAGTTCACCACCAGTGACCCTTCGCGCAGCGCCACCCGGGTGAGACCGCCCGGACACATCACCACCTGCTTGCCCGACAGCACGAACGGCCGCAGGTCGATGTGTCGGGGCGCGACGCCCGAGTCGACGAAGATGGGACAAGTGGACAGCGACAGCGTCGGCTGGGCAATGAAGTTGTCGGGCGCATCGAGAATGCGCAGCCGATAGGCCTCGCGTTCGCGCTCGGTGCTGGTGGGCCCGATGAGCATGCCGTATCCGCCGGAACCATGGACCTCCTTGACCACCAGCTCGCGCAGGTGGGCAAGGGTGTAGTCGAGGTCTTCGCGGTTGCGCAACTGGTACGTGGGAACGTTGTTCAGCAACGGCTCCTGCCCGAGGTAGAAACGAATCATCTCGGGCACGAACGGATACACCGATTTGTCGTCCGCAACGCCGGTTCCGATCGCGTTGCAGAGCGTGACGCGGCCGGCGCGATAGGCATTTACCAGCCCCGGGACCCCGAGCATCGAATCGGCGCGAAAGGCGACCGGATCGAGAAAGTCGTCGTCGATGCGGCGGTAGACGACATCGACGCGCTGCGGGCCGGCGGTGTTGCGCATGAACACCGTGTCATCGGCCACGAACAGATCGGCGCCCTCGACCAGTTCGATACCCATCTGCTGGGCCAGGAACGCGTGCTCGAAGTACGCACTGTTGTGCTGCCCGGGCGTGAGCAGCACCACGGTCGGGTTGTCGGCGTTCGACGGCGCGACCGCCCGCAAGGTGTCGAGCAGCAGATCCGGGTAATGCTCGACCGGAGCGATCGACTGGCGCGCGAACAGTTCGGGCACCAGCCGCATCATCATCTTGCGGTTCTCCAGCATGTAGGACACACCCGACGGCGTGCGCAGGTTGTCCTCAAGAACGTAATACTCGCCGGCACCGGCACGCACCAGATCGACCCCCGCGATGTGGGCATAGATGCCGCGTGGCACGTCGATTCCGACCATCTCGGGCCGGAACTGCTTGTTGCCGGTGATGCGCTCGGCCGGAATGCGACCCGACCTGAGGATTTCCTGTCCGTGATAGACGTCGTGCAGGAACATGTTCAGGGCCTTGACACGTTGCTCCAGCCCGCGCTGGAGCATCCCCCACTCTTCCAGCGGGACGATGTGCGGGAGCATGTCGAACGGAATCAGGCGCTCGGCACCCGCCTCCTCGCCGTAGACGGCGAAGGTGATGCCAACGCGATGGAACAGCATGTTGGCGGCCTCGCGCATCTGCTTGATGCGCTCCGCGGGCGTCGCGGCGATCCAGTCGGACAGCGGCTGGTAGTGCGGACGGATCGATCCGTCCGCCCGATACATCTCGTCGAAATGACCGGACCCTGACATGGTCAGCTGGTGCTCCCCGCACGCGGCAATGCCGGCATACGAGTGCAACGCATGTGCCTACCGCATCGGTACGGCGCCGCGAGGCTCGCCGTAGCAGGCCGTTGCGCCTCTGCCGGGCGCCGGGGTCGGGAAACACGAACGAAAACGCACAGCCCACCCGCACCAGCGTCGGGCGCGCCAAGCCGCGATCGCACCTTGCGGGTGCACGGATTCAAGCGTTCATCCTGACCGTGGTGTCGATTGCACTTGCGACCACGGCCTGGAGCGCTGCCTGCAGGGTGGCCTCGCGCAAGGTGCCATCGTCGGCGAACGCCTGATGCGCGCGCGGCACCGCCAGCCGCTGGGACACGACCAGCACACCGAGCTGGAGCAGGATGCCGCGGGTGGCCTCCAGCGACCGCAACGCGGCGAAGTTGCCGGGAGAGGCGGAGAACAGGGCTGCCACCTTGCCCTCGTAGGGCTTGGTGCCGGACTCGGTGCGGTCCTCCCGCGACACCCAGTCGATGGTGTTCTTGAGCACCGCGGTGATCGAGCTGTTGTATTCGGGGCAGGCGATCAGCAGCCCCTGGTGCGCGATGAAAAGGTCTTTCAGCCGGCGCGCATTCGCCGGCAGCCCCTCTGCCGCCTCCAGATCGCCGTCGTAGATCGGGAGCGGAAAATCGCGCAGATCGATCACGGTGACGCGCGCGCCAGCAGCCGTTGCGGTGTCGGCTGCGACACGGACCAGCTTCTGGTTCAGGGATGCGGCTCGCAGACTACCGGCAAAGGCAAGGAAGCTCGGAGAGGACATGGAGTCGTAGGTGGTTGACGGCGGCTACCGCTTACTGGAAACACCTCTCAATCATAGCGCGAGGTTGACCGGCTTCCCGGTGCCATTTGCCCACGATGCGAACGAAGCGAACCTGAGAAACGAAGGGGCCGCGCCCACAGGGCCTCCCGAGGACGCGGCGCCCCCTGGAGGGGGAAGGCGAAGCGCAGCGCAGCTGGGGGCGGGCCTAACCTATCCGGCGAGAGCGTTGGCGACATCGTCGCAGAGGGCGGTCCAGCCCACCTGGGCGCCATCCGCCACGATCATCTCCAGCGTGGCGCGCTTGAATTCCGCCCGGTAGCTGTCGCTGGCGTCCTCTATCAGCAGGCACTCGTAGCCGCGGTCGCTGGCTTCGCGCATGGTGGTCTGGACGGCGCCGTCGGTGAGCGCCCCGGCGAAGAGCAGATGGGTGACCCCCCTGAACCGCAGGATCTCACCCAGAACGGTCGCATGAAAAGCGCCCTTGCCAGGCTTGTCGATGACGATCTCGGAACCTCTCGGCGCCAGGGCGGGTACGATGACTGCGCCTGCCGCTGCCGCAACCTGGATGCGGCCCAGCGGACCGGCATCACCGATACGATGCCGGAGCTCCCCGCGCTTGCGACGCGACGGCGGGCAGTCGGCCAGATCGGCGCGATAGGCTTCGCGCGTGTGGATGATGCCGACCTCGGCGGCGCGGCAGACATCCAGGAGCTTTCTCGCCGCCGGGACGACCGCCGCGACGCGCTTGACATCGTGACCGCAGGCGTCGCTCCAACCGCCGATCTCGATGGCGTCGCGCTGCATGTCGACCACGATCAGGGCGGTCGAGCGCGGCGAGAACGTGTAGGGCCCTGGCTTTGCCACCACGGTGTGGGTCTGGCGTACCGTCATCTCGTCTCCGTGAAGGGCCTGCTGGTCGGTCGGGGCCGGGGCGCCCGCGCATCGCGGCGTCGGCTGCGTGCCGCGGAGTGTAGTTGAGCCGACCCCTCCGCAGCGCCCGGATTGCATTGCCCTGCAATAACCGCCTGATCTCGGCGTCGGCCCACCGCCACGGCGGCGAACCCGAGCTTGCGTTGGGCCGATTCATCCGCATCCGACAGACATTGCCCGGGAGTCCGTCATGCATGCCGATCCGGCTTTGGCCAATCAACTTCGCCCGGTCGCGGCTGCGTTCGGTCCGGGGGACGTCCCTTTTAGAGTGAAGCGCCGAACAGCCGCCGGAAGTCGTCCGACGGAACCGGCCTGCCGAAATAGAATCCTTGCGCCTGGTTGCAGCCCCAGGCGCTGAGGAAATCGACATCACCCTGCAACTCCACACCTTCGGCGATGACCTCGATCCCGAGGCTGCGCGCAAGTCCGATGATCGCCTTCACGATCGCGGCGCTGTCATGGTCGCCGGTGACGCCCTGCACGAACGACTGATCGATCTTGAGCACATCGAGCGGCAGACGTTTCAGGTACGAGAGGCTGGAATAGGCGGTGCCGAAGTCGTCGATCGCGACCCTGACGCCGTGCTCCTTGAGCTTGCGCAGCGAGGCGATGGCGCGCTCGGCGTCCTCGATGACGGAACTCTCGGTCAACTCGATCTCGAGCCACCCCGGATCGACGCCGGTCTGGTCGAGTACCTCGACGATGCGCTCGACCAGATTGGCCTGCTGGAACTGGCGAGCCGACACGTTGACGCTCACGTTCAGTTCGAGCCCGGCATCGCGCCAGCCGCGCAACTGGGTGCAGGCGGCGCGCAGGACCCACTCGCCGAGCGACATGATCAGCCCGGTCTCCTCCGCGAGCGGGATGAAGCGCGAGGGCTGGACCAGACCGAGTTCCGGATAGCGCCAGCGGACCAGCGCCTCGGCGCCGCGCACCCGGTGGGTCGCGAGATCGACCTTCGGCTGGTAATGCAGCACCAGTTCGCCGCGCTCGGCAGCGCGCCGGAGTCCGCCTTCGAGCGCCATGCGCTCGCGCAACTCGCGATCGATCCGCGGGCGAAAATGGCGATAGTCGCCACTGCCGTCGATCTTGGCGGCGTGCAGCGCGGCATCGGCATACTTGAGCAGGTCTTCGGCGCCGGTGGCGTCCTGCGGGTAGAGGCTCATGCCGATGCTGACCGATACATGCAGCTCGCTATCGCTGGCACCGAACGGCCGCCGAAGATCCGCAAGAATGCGCTCGGCGACCTTGCCGGCCAGCCCGGGCGCCTCGACGGCCGGCAGCAGCACCACGAATAGATCGCCGGCAACCCGCGCGACGGTGTCGATGTCACGGGTTGCCTGCCGCAACCGCTCCGACACCTGCCGCAGCAGCGTATCGCCCGCAGCGTGCCCGAGCGTCTCGTTGACCATGCGGAACCGGTCGATGTCGATCGCCAGCACCGCGACATGCAGGTGGTCGCGGTGCGCTCTCGCCGTCGCCTGAGCGATTCGATCGAGCATGAGCGACCGGTTCGGCAAGCCGGTGAGTGCATCGTGCGTCGCCAGATAGCGGACGTAATCGGCGGCGCCCCTGGCCTGACTCACATCGCGCGACTTGAGCACTACCCCGCGCACGCGCGGGTCTTCGACGACACCCCTATTGATCGCAACGTCCGCACGCCACTACCCCGCGCACGCGCGGGTCTTCGAGCAGATTCTGTCCGGTGACCTCGAGCCGGGTCCAGGCGCCGTTCGCCCGCCGCACCCGATACTGCGCTGTGAAACCGCCCGGGTCGCCGGCGACGAGCGCGCGAAACGCTGACCGAGCTTCGCGGGCGTCGCGGGGGTGGATGGACTCGAGAGGATTGCGCCCGACCACGTAGCCGGCGGGATACCCGAGCACCCCGGCCGCGGCCAGCGATTCGAACCGGGTCATGCCATCCGCATCGTGGATGGTGATCTTCCTGGATTGGAGGCACCGAAACGGCGGTGCTATAGTCCCGGAGTCTCTCGTCGGCGTAGATAAAAAGGCGGCATCCATGCAGGTGGAACTCAGCTACGGACGCGGCATGCTGCCGGTCTCGATCCCGGATGGCGTGACCGTGCACACGATACGCAAGCCGGTAATGCCAGTGCTGCCCGATCCGGCGGCTGCCGTTCGTGGCGCGCTGGCAACGCCAACGCATGCCCGACCGCTCGCCGTCGAAGCACAAGGCAAGCGCTCCGCCTGCATCCTGATCTGCGACATCACCCGGCCGGTGCCCAATGGCCTGCTGCTGCAGCCGATCCTGCGCGAACTCATGGCAGGCGGGATCGACGCGAAACACATCACCATCCTGGTCGCGACCGGGTTGCACCGGCCGAACCTGGGGGCCGAACTCGAGGAACTCATCGGCGATCCGTGGGTGCTTTCCACGGTGGCAGTCGAAAACCACTTCGCCCGCGACGATGCCGCCCATATTGATCTCGGCCGCACGCCCCATGGCACCGTGGTCAAGCTCGACCGGCGATTCGCCGAGGCCGATCTCAAGATCGTGACCGGTCTGGTCGAACCGCATTTCATGGCCGGCTACTCGGGCGGCCGCAAGGTCATCGCTCCCGGCATCGCCCATCGCGACACCATCACCACCTTCCACAGCCATCGCTTCATGGCGGACCCGAACGCCGACAACTGCGTGCTCGAGGGCAATCCCCTGCACCGCGAGCAGCTCGCGATCGTGGAAATGCTCGGACCCGTGCTCGCCGTCAATACCGTGCTCGACGAACACCGGCGCCTGTCGTTCGTCAACTACGGCGAGGTCGTGGCGAGCCATCTCGATGCCGTCGCCTTCGCCCGCAGCTTCTCGGTCGTGCCGGTGCCACGGCGGTTCAGCACCGTGGTCACCAGCGCGGCGGGCTACCCGCTCGACAAGACGTACTACCAGACCGTCAAGGGCATGGTGGGGCCGATGGACATCCTCGAGCCAGGCGGCGACCTGATCATCGCCTCGGCGTGTTCCGAAGGCATGGGTTCCGAGGAGTTCGTTGCCGCCCAGAAGCGCCTGATCGGTCTCGGCATCGATGGCTTCATTCGCGCTATCGCCGCCAAGACCCACGCCGACATCGACGAGTGGCAAACGCAGATGCAGATCAAGCCGATGCGCGTGGCCCGCATCCACCTCTATTCAGACGGCTTGGCCGCCGCCGACCACTGCCTCACCGGCGTCGCCACGATCGCCTCCGTGACCGAGGCGATCAGCCGCAGCGTCGCCGCGAGCGGCGACAATCACATCGCCGTGATCCCCGAGGGGCCGTACGTGGTGCCGGTGTACACGCCGATCGTGTGAGAAAAGGTTCACCCCCAGGCTGCGCCCACTCTCGCCAAGGGGCGCCGCGCCCTCTTTACGACACTCCGTTGCGCAACTTTGTTGCAAACAAGCTGACGCTGTGATGCAATCCGGTCCGCGGGCTTTCTGCCACTGTGTTGCGCTACCGAGATCCCCCGGGCCACGGTGCCGATGTTTCCACAGGACCAGCATGACCGTCAGGATGCCAGGATGCCAGGCCCCACCAGATCTCTCCTCGGGGCCGAGCAGTTCATGCCCGGACGGTGACGTCCGGGCTTTTTTTTCTTTCCGGCACGTCCGATCTCGCATCCGGCGCTGGAACTATTGTGCGCGAGCCTGTACAAAGCGGCGTGCGCAAAACCATGCATGGTTCCC
This sequence comes from Betaproteobacteria bacterium, assembly GCA_025350245.1. Classification (GTDB taxonomy): domain Bacteria; phylum Pseudomonadota; class Gammaproteobacteria; order Burkholderiales. Next base: position 23,778 of record JANXYG010000049.1, on the reverse strand, counting down.
TTTCGATCAGGTGGTTTCGAGCCTGCTTCGGCGCGGTGTGCCTGTTGCTGATCACCGCCCTGCTGTGGAATCCAATGGTCGATGCCGCGGATGAGATCGGCGCGGGTGGCACGGCGGTGACGCAAGCCTGCATCGATGCCGACCAGCCCGACGGCGATTCGATTCCGGAGTCGGCGGTCGATGCGCCTCGGCGGGCTGCGCGAGCCGCAGCTCGCGACGGAAGTACCGGCGCCCGGTGTCCGCGTGTCCCCGGTGCGGTGTTCCCGCCACCCGAGCGACCGCCGCGCGCCTGACCCCGGGCCCGGCGATGGCGGGATGTCTTCCGCCGCGCGGCGCCCGCCGATACCATTGCCTTGCCAGTTGTCCGCCGCGCCTTTTCGGCAACACCCGGTTTGTCGCGCACTCGTTCGTGATACCGCCTCTGGACATTTTTTCCGCGATCGATGACTCACATTTCGCTGTCAAGTTTTGGCCGCCGGCTGCTAAGCCTTTGTGCGGTAATCCTGGCACTTCCGGCCGGTGCCGAGCAACTCACGCTCGGCGGCGCTCTGCAACTCGCCGAGCGTTATAGCCCGCGCCTGCAGATCGCCGCCTCGGAAGTCGAGCGCGCGAGCAGCGGCATCAGTACCGCGCGAGCCTTTCCCAATCCCGAGATCGAGCTGCTCTCCGGCGGCGTGCGGGCGCGGGTTCCGGGCATCACCTCCGGTCAGGGGACCAGCCTCAGCATCGGGCAGCTCATCGACCTGCCGATGCAACGCGCGCCCCGAATCCGTGCCGCCGAAGCCGGCCTCGACGGCTCCCGGTTCGCACTGCTGGAGGCGCGCCTGCTGGTGCGGGCGGACGTGCAGCAAGCTTTCTATGCGGTGCTGCGACGGCGCGCCGAGTCCGATCTCGCCATGGACAACCAGCGCCTGCTCGAACAGATCCGCAATCGAATCGAACTACGGGTCAAGGTCGGCGAAGGTGCGAAGTTCGAGCTGGTACGCGCCGACGCGGAGCTCGCCAGCGCCGTGAACCAGGCCAACAGCGCAAAACTGCGGGTCGTGCAGGCGCTTGCGACCCTTCGGGTTCTCATCGGGGCGCCGTTGCCCGACGATACCGAAGTCACCGGCGAACTGGCCGTGTACACCGCCGATGACACGCTCGACATCCTGCGTCAACGTGTGCTCGAGCGCTACCCGCTGTTGCAGCAGGCCCGCGCGGACATCCGGGTCGCCGAAAATCGCCTCGAAGCCGAACGCGCACTGCGAATCCCGCGCCCCACGCTGTTTGTCGGTATCGACCGCAGTCCCGAGCAGCAGCGCAGCCTGTTCGGCATCTCGGTGCCGATCCCGGTGTGGGATCGGCGCAAAGGTCCGGTCGGCGAAGCCGTGGCGCGCTTCCAGCAGGCCACCTCGACCGCGGAGCTGTTGCGTATCCAGACCCTGGGCGACCTCGAAGTCAACTACAACCGCCTGCTGGTGGCACGACAGCAGATCTCGGCATTCGAAGGCGGCCTGCTGAAACAGGCGGAAAGCGCGCTCAGGGTGGCGGAAGCGGCATTCCGGTTCGGTGAGCGCGGCTTCATCGAAGTGCTCGATGCGCAGCGCGTGCTGCGAACCGTGCGACTGGATTTCCTCAATGCCCGATTCGAAAAACAGGCCGCGCTCACCGAGATCGAGCGCTTGACTGCAAAAGACTTCACCGGAGAGCCGAAATGATTCGCCGTATTCGATGCATCGCCGTGCTGTTCGCCTGCGGAGCGTTGATCGCCTGCGGGACGAGCGACGACAAACAGAAGGCCGGCGCGAAGGCTGACACGAAGGCCGCGGCGACCTCGACACCGGCCGACGCTTCGCTGGTCAGCGCCGACGCCGAGACCCAGAAATGGGTCAAGGTCGCCACGGTTCGCACCATCGATTTTCGCGAAACTCTGCGAGTGCCCGCATCGGTCAGCGTGGACGAGACCCGGATGGCCCGCATCGGGTCCAATGTGACCGGCCGGATCACCGACCTGAAGGCCATCGTCGGCCAGAACGTCAGCCGCAGCGACGTGCTCGCCACCGTCAACAGCACCGAACTGTCGAGCGCGCAACTGGCGTTTCTCAAGGCTTTCTCCGCCAAGCTCCTGGCTGAGCGCGCGGCCCAGCGCGCCCAGCAGCTGTTCGAGGCCGACGTGATCGGCGCCGCCGAACTGCAACGTCGCGAGACTGAACTGTCTCAGGCCGAAGCGGAATCGTCGGCCTCGCAGGATCAGCTCCAGGTGCTGGGCATGTCCAAAAAGAACATCCAGAAACTCGAACAATCGCGCACCGTCAATTCCAACTCGTTCGTGGTGGCATCGCTTGCGGGCACCGTCATCGAGCGCAAGGTCACGACCGGACAGGTAGTGCAACCAGCCGATGCGATCTACACCATCGCCGATCTCTCGCGTCTCTGGGTGCAGGCCGAGATCCCGGAGAAACAATCCGATCTGGTCAAAGTCGGCGATACGGTCAACGTCGTCATTCCCGCGCTGGGCAATCGCAGCATTGAAGGCAGGCTCGCCTACGTCAGCTCTACCGTCAACCCCGAGACTCGGACGGTCACCGCACGTACCGAAGTCGACAACAAGGATCGCTCGATCCGGCCGGCGATGCTGGCGGTCATGCTGATCCAGGATAGGGCGACGCAGCGGGTAGTGGTGCCGGCCGACGCGGTGGTACGGGATGGCAACAAGGACTTCATATTCGTCAAGAAGGGCGCGAACCGGTACCAGCTGATGCCCGTGACCCTGGGACCGGAATCCGATGGCCAGCGTCCGGTCGTTGAGGGGCTCGAGAACGATGCCGACATCGTCGTCGACGGCGCTTTCCACTTGAACAACGAGCGCAAGCAGAACCTCCAGTAAAGGAGGTCGCGGGTCCGCCGCAGCGCGGACAGTCGCAGCGCCCGGGATTTCCGATCCAGCCTGGTGAGGACGCGTTCCCGAACGTCGCCAATATTCAGGTGCAGGTGGCCACCGCGGCTCCCGGGCTGGGCCCGGAAGAGGTGGAGCGATTCGTCACGGTGCCGCTCGAATTCGGCCTGACCGGCATTCCGGGCGTCACCGAAATGCGCTCGCTCAATCGGAACGGTCTCTCGCTGATCACGGTGGTGTTCCGCGACGATGTCGACACCTGTTTCGCGCGCCAGTTGGTGCTCGAGCGACTGATCGAGGTGCGCGGCAACCTGCCTGAGGGCGTAGTCCCCGCGCTCGTGCCGGTGTCGTCCGGTCTGGTCGAGGACGAAGACATCACACGCCAGATCAGCCCAAGCCTCGAACCGGTGGACGATCTTCTGATGCGCCGCGCAAAACCCGCACTCACCACCTTGCGCGATTATCTTCTCGGCCGTTACCCGCGGTGCACCAGGTTGGCCAGGTGGTTGCTACGCGAAAAGATCGATAAGATGACTTACCAATATTTTTTCCTGGCAACGCCCGGGACACGGCGATACCGAACGAATCGCGGGCTCACCGCATCTGATCTTCCTCCCATGCACCTGAACCTGATCGACGCCCGCGTCGCCATGACAACAACACTCGCGTCGGTGCTGTGGTTGGTATCGGCCGCGGCCGGCGCGGGTGATACCTACCTGCCCGATACCGCGTCGATACCGACCCTTGCGCCGCTGGTGGAAGCGGTGAAACCGGCCGTTGTGAGCGTGCTCACCACCCGCAAGGTGGCTGTTCGAGGGGCGGTGCAGCGACCGGACGCCGATGGTGTGCCGGCACCGGGAACCGTGGTCAACATCGGATCCGGTGTCGTTCTCGACGCGCGTATCGGTCACGTACTCACCAGCGCCGAGAACGTGGTGGGTGCGATCGAGATCGTGGCGCTGCTGCTCGACGGGCGCCATTTCCCGGCGCAGGTGGTGGGCATCGATACCGTAACCGATCTCGCGGTGCTCAAGATCGACGCCATCGGGCTCTCCGCGATTCGCTTCGGCGACTCCGACCGGTTGCGTGTCGGCGACTACGTGCTCGCCATCGGCAATGCGTTCGGCCTCGGCAAGAGCATCACGGCGGGCATCGTCAGCGGGCTGGGACGAACAGTGTCGCAGAACGGGGCGCTGGGCGACCACATCCAGACCGACGCCGCGATCAACCCGGGCAATGCCGGCGGCGCGCTGGTCGATCTGCGGGGTGAACTGGTCGGGATCATCGCCGGATCACTCTCCATGCTGCCGGCCAACATCGGTATCGGCTTTGCCCTCCCGGGCAATATCGCCCAGGGTGTCGCGGCGCAACTGATCGAGCACGGCGCCATGCATCGGGCGCGGCTGGGAGTGACCGCTCAGGATGTGACACCCGACATCGTCGCGGCACTATCGCTGCACACCACCCGCGGCGCGCTCATCGTCGACACCATCCAGGATGGCGCCGCGGCTCGCGCCGGGCTTCGGCGCGGCGACGTGGTGCTGGCCGTGGACGGGAGCCCGGTGCGCAGTTCGGCGCAGATGCGCAACCGGGTGGGACTGGTACGCGTAGGCCAACGGGTCACACTCACCGTGCTGCGCGGCGAGCGTCAGTTGACGATCGACATCGAGTTGATGGCGCCGTTGCCGAATGAGCAGGCGCCGGGCGTCGGCCCCACCGCGCGAGAGCGAATCGACACCTGATGGGCTAGCGTCCGTTGGCTAGAACTGCACTCCCTTGGTCAGCGCCCCGTCGACCACCAGATTGGTGCCGGTGACGAAACTGGCGGCCGGAAACACTGGAGATGGTGACGATCGCCTTCAACTCCTTCAGTCCCAGATCCATTCATGATTCCTGGTCGGTCGATCGAGTGAATGCCCTCACGCGCCACCGGGTCGGTGACGACCGTGTTGGTCGGCCAAAATGATGCGCGGCCCGCCCCCGGACGGGTAACTTTCAGCGGCCACAGCACCCCCTACAACCGCTTTATTTCTGTGCGATACGCGAAAACTCTTTCGTGAACCTTACAGTAATCGGTCATGCTGGCAGTGCATCCCTTCGCGATGCGCTCGAAACTAGGTCCCATGGAAAAAATCGTTCGTTTTTGCCTGCAGCAGCGGGCGATTCTGGTGGTTGTCGCCATCGCGCTGTTCGCGTTCGGCCTGCAGGCGGTGCAGAAGCTCTCGCTCGACGCCTTCCCGGACGTGACCAACGTCCAGGTGCAGATCGCGACCGAGGCAACCGGCCGGTCGCCGGAGGAAGTCGAGCGGTTCATCACCGTACCGCTCGAGATCGCCATGACCGGACTGCCCGGCCTGACCGACATGCGCTCGCTGAATCGCAACGGATTGTCCATCGTCACGATGGTATTCCGCGATGACATCGATGTGTTCTTCGCCCGACAATTGGTCATGGAACGCATCATCGAGGTGCGTTCGCGGCTGCCCGACGACGTGGCACCGGTGCTCGGCCCGGTATCCACCGGCCTCGGCGAGGTTTACCAGTATGTTCTCGAACTCCCGGCCGACCAGAAGCGCGCCCTCACCGAGGCCGAACTCATGCAGCGCCGGGTGGTGCAGGACTGGGTCGTGCGACCGCTGTTGCGCTCGATCCCGGGCATTGCCGAGATCAACTCCCAAGGCGGCTACGAACGCCAGTACCACGTGCTGGTGAACCCCGAGCGGATGCGTCACTACGGCGTATCGCTGCGCGACGTGTTCGGGGCGCTCGACCGCAACAACGCCAATTCCGGCGGCGGCATCCTTCCCAACGGCGAGGAGCAGTTCCTGGTCCGCGGTGTGGGCCTGATCCGCTCGGTCGAGGATGCCGCCAGTATCGTGCTCAAGGAACAGGGCGGTACGCCGGTGTTCGTGAAGGACGTCGCCGAGGTGAAGATCGGTGCCGCCGTCCGCGTCGGCGCGCTCATCAAGGACGGCCACACCGAGGCAGTCGGCGGCATCGTGATGATGCTGCGCGGCGGCAACGCCAAAGAGGTGGTCACGCGGGTCAAGGCCAAGGTGGCCGAGATCAACGCCCGGAGCATGCTGCCGGGCGGATTGCAGATCGTCCCGTTCTACGACCGCACCGAACTGGTCGATTCCGCGGTGTGGACCGTCACCAAGGTGCTGATCGAAGGCATCGCGCTGGTAATCGTGGTGTTGTTCGTGTTCCTCGGCGACCTGCGGTCGAGCCTGATCGTGGTCGCTTCGCTGGTACTGGCGCCGCTGATCACCTTCATCGTGATGAACCGCTACGGTATCGGCGCCAACCTCATGTCGCTCGGCGGCCTGGCCATCGCCATCGGCCTCATCGTCGACGGCTCGGTGGTGGTGGTGGAAAACACCTTCGGGCAGTTGTCCCACCGCCGCGGCGAGCCGAAGAGCCGGATCATCCTCGAAGCGGTCGGCCAGGTCGCAAAGCCGGTCATCTTCGGTGTCGGCATCATCGTCTTGGTGTTCCTGCCGCTCATGACGCTAGAGGGCATGGAGGGCAAGATGTTCGCGCCGCTCGCCTACACCATCGCCATCGCCCTGTCGGTGTCGCTGCTGCTGGCGCTGACGCTGACCCCGGCACTGTGCTCGTTCTTTCTCAAGGCCGGGCGCGAGGAAGACACCAAGCCGATCGCGTTCCTCAAGAAACATTACCTGCGGCTGCTGCACTGGGCGCTCACGAACGAACGCAAGACCGTGGGCGCCGCGGTCGCCCTGCTGCTTGGTTCGATCGGACTGTTCCCGCTGCTGGGGATGTCGTTCATCCCCACCCTGAAGGAAAACTCGATCACGCCGGCCATCACGCGTTCACCGAGCATGTCGTTCGACGAGGTGATGGCGCTCGAGCTCGAGGCGTCGAAGCGAATCGCCTCGGTGCCCGGGGTGAGGATGGTGGTGAACAAGGTCGGGCGCGGTGAGAGCCCGGCCGATCCGCAGCCGCACACCGATTCGGACCCGGTGGTCTCGCTGCTACCGCGCGACCAATGGCCGGCCGGCTTCACCAAACAGGAAGATTTCGAGAACCTCATTCGCAACAAGCTGCGCGACCTGCCCGGCATCAGCCTGATCATGCATCAACCCATCGCCCAGCGCGTGGACGAGATGGTCACCGGCGTGCGCTCCCAGATCGCGATCAAGATCTTCGGCGACGACCTGGGCGACCTCAAGCGCGTGGCCGAAGACATCGGCCGGGTCCTCGGCAAGATCCAGGGCACGCAGGATCTGCGCATCGAGCAGCTCACCGGCCAGCAATACCTCACGGTCGACATCAAGCGCCGCACCATGGCGCGCTACGGCCTCAACGCCTCCGATGTGCACGACGTAATCGAGATGGCCATCGGCGGCAAGACCGCGACCGAGGTCTACGAAGGCGAACGTCGCTTTCCGGCCGTGGTCCGCTACCCCGCGGAGTTTCGCAACAACGTGGAGGTCATCGCCGACACCCTGCTCGCCGGCCCCGGCGGCGCGCTGGTACCGATGCGCGAGATCGCCGATGTGTCGGTCGTGGATGGCCCCGCCCAGATCAGCCGCGAAGGCGGCAAGCGGCGCATCGTGGTTGGCGCCAATGTCGCCGCTCGTGACCTCGGCGGCTATGTAGCCGAAGCCCGGGCGCGGATAGCGCAGGAAGTGAAACTGCCCGCGGGCTACTTCCTGGTCTGGGGCGGTCAGTTCGAAAACATGGAACGCGCCATGGGTACGCTGATGGTGATCGTGCCCATCACCATCCTCGCCATCTTCTTCCTGCTCTTCGTGATGTTCGGCTCGCTGCGCTACGCCAGCCTGATCATCACGGTGCTGCCATTCGCGTCGATCGGCGGCGTCTTCTCGCTGTTCGTCACCGGCGAATATCTGTCGGTGCCGGCGTCGGTCGGCTTCATCACGCTATGGGGCATCGCGGTACTCAACGGCGTGGTGCTGGTGTCCTGCATCAGCGGCCTGCGCAACGATGGCATGTCGCAACGCGACGCCGTGGTGAACGGCTGCACCCAGCGATTCCGCCCGGTGCTGATGACCGCCACGGTGGCAATGCTCGGGCTCATTCCGTTCCTGTTCGCCACCGGCCCCGGCTCCGAAGTGCAGCGTCCGCTGGCGGTGGTCGTGATCGGAGGGCTGTTCACCTCGACCTTGCTGACCCTGGTGGTGGTGCCAGCCCTTTTTGGTTGGTTCGAAAAGCGGGAGACCGCACCGGAGTAGTGTTACCGGGCATCGGCGGCGGACAGGTAAAATCATGAATTCCACGGCCGGTGCCGGATGACCCATTGATCCGCCTGCCGCCGAGGGGTTAACTTGCACACTGATGGTACTGTCCGATGTCGGGCATCCGCCACACGAGTACGCCGTAGCAACCTGCTCATTCCCGGCCCCACAGAACATCATGCGCCTCATCATCCCGCTCCTGCTCCTCATCATCACCACCGCCGCGGCGCCCGCACGCGCCGCGTCTTCCTGGGCTGGCGACCTCACGCCCATCGGCTCCGACGACTGGAATCGCGCCCGCGCCGCGCACCTGCTGGAGCGTGCCGGCTTCGGCGGCTCGCCCGAGGAGATCGATGCGTTTGCGCAGCTCACCCCGCGCGCAGCCGTCCGGCGACTGGTCTACTTCGAAGGTGCACCCGATCCTGCTTTCAAGCCGTTCGACGAATCGGGCGTGTTCGACGCCGCCCTCGATCACTTCCCGCCGAGCCGGCCTGCCACAACCGATCTCGCCCGTACCACCGGCGAGGCGCTGGGCGTGAAAGTAAAGCCGGCCGGCAACCGGCCGATGCAACCGGTGGTCAACAAGTTCTTTTACTGGCTGCGCGCCAGCGTCCTCGAGACCAACCGGGTTTCCTACTGGTGGGCGAACCGCATGCTGACCTCGCCACGCCCGCTGCAGGAAAAAATGGCGCTGTTCTGGCATGGTCATTTCGCCACCACCGAAGAGAAGGTGCGCGACTACCGCAAGATGCTGCAGCAGCTCGAGTTGTTCGAGGCCCAGGGGCTGGGCAACTTCCGCACGCTGATGGTCGGCGTAGCCCAGGGCCCGGCGATGCTCGCCTTCCTCGATGCCGGGGTGAACGTCAAGGGTGCCCCGAACGAGAATTTCGCCCGCGAGATCATGGAGCTCTTCACCATGGGCGTGGGCAACTACAGCGAGCACGACATCCGCGAAGCCGCCCGCGCCTTCACCGGCTGGAACTTCGCGGGCACCACCTTCAAGGTCAATGCCGCCCAGCACGACGACACCGAGAAAGAAGTGCTGGGACATCGCGGCAACTTCGACGGCGTCGAGGTGATCGACGTGATCCTCGATCATCCGGCAACGCCGCAGTACCTGGCGGCAAAGCTGTACCGCTTCTTCGCTCGCGAGGATCTCGATCCGGCGCTGAAGGCCGAACTCGGGAAACGCCTCAAGGCGGGCAACTACGAGATCGCGCCGTTCCTCGAGACGATCCTCCTGTCGAAGGATTTTTACGCACCCGAATCGACCGCCACCCGTATCAAGAGTCCGGTCGATCTGGTCATCTCCACCTATCACAAGCTCGGCCTCGAACAGGTTCCCGGCGTGCCCGACTTCAACGACGTCATCGGCTCCCTCGGTCAGCGGCTGCTGTATCCGCCCACCGTCGCTGGCTGGGCGCAGGGCCGCAGCTGGATTACGCCGGGCCTGCTGCTCGAGCGCGGCAACTTCGCACTGGATGTCGTGTTTCCCGACATCACCTTCATCCCGGACGACCGCTATCCCGTGCGCGGCTCCGGCTACGAGATTCGCGCCGTGCACGAACGCATCCGCGCCGGCATGGACATGACCACCGCCACCAAGCCGGTCGACAAGGACGGCGGCACCGAGATGATGTCGATGTCCAACAATGCCGATCGCGACGAAGCCTTCAACACCCGCTACGCGAGCTACCGCGGCTGGCAGATGGCGATCGAACGGGTCAAGCCGATCCCGCGCGATACCGCGCGCCTGGACCTGACCGGGATGGTGCTGGAGGCAAAGTTGACCACCCCTGCGCAGGTTGTCGACTACTTCGCCCAACGGTTCCTGTCGGTTCCGCTCGACCCGGGCACTCGCGACCACATGGCCGCCTTCCTGGTGCAAGAACTCGGGACCGCCGACATTCCATCCGCCGCCACCTGGATGGAAGACCCCCTGCGCATGCTGCTGCACCTGATCCTGAGCCGGCCGGAATACCAGCTCGGCTAGCCCTGCGGACACAGCCCATGGCCGACCCGCACAACATGACATACCTGACGAGCACCCACCAACGACCATGAACCGCCGACATCTGCTCAAGGCCGCCCTCGCCGGCGCCGGAACCCTCGGAGCCCCAGGCATCTTCTCGCAGGTCGCTCAGGCCGCCACCGCGGCCGGCGACGATCGCATCCTGGTGATCTTCGAACTCTCGGGCGGCAACGACGGCCTCAACACCGTCGTCCCGTACACCGACGACGCCTACTACCGCCTGCGCCCCACCATCGGCATCAAGCCCGCCAAGCTGCGCAAGATCGATGACCGCTACGGGTTCAACCCGGGTCTGGCCGGCATGGAACGCCTCTACAAGGACGGCAAGCTCGCCATCGTCCACGGCTGCGGCTACGAGAACCCGTCGTTCTCGCATTTCACGTCGATGGCCTACCTGCATACCGCCGCCCCCAACAGCGGCGATGACTACGGCTGGGTCGGTCGCCTCGCCGACAGCTTGCAACCGGCGCCCAAACCAAACTTCCTGATCAACATCGACACCGCGCAGTCGCTGGCGGTGAAGAGCCGGCTGCACATGCCAGTGGTATTCGACGACCCGGAAACGTTTCTGCGCAGCGGATTTCTGCAGACCCGCCCGTTGCTCGACGAAGTGTCGCCGACCCCGCCCGGCAACGCGTCGCTCGCCTATCTGAATCTGGTGGCGAACAGTGCCCGCGAGGCCTCGGGTCTGGTGCGCGACGCCTGGGCCGGCTACAAGTCACCGGTCGACTATGGCATCAATCCATCGGGCCTGCCCAAGGTAGCCGCATGCATCGCCGCCGGCCTGCCGACCCGGCTTTACTACGTGGCCTATCGCAACAATGCCTTCGATACCCACGTGCAGCAGTCCGACCTGCACCAGCGCCTGCTCACCTATGTGTCCGACTCGATCCTCGGCTTCACCCGCGACATGGAGCGACTCGGCATGGCCGATCGTGTGTCGATGCTGGTCTTCTCCGAGTTCGGCCGGCGCGTGCCGGAAAACACCAGTCTCGGCACCGACCACGGCGCCGCCAACGTCATGTTCTTTGCGGGCAAGACGGTCAAGGGCGGCCACTACGGCACACCGTCCTCGCTGACCGCGCTCGACGCAGGTGACAACCTCGCCTACACCACCGACTTCCGGCGGGTGTACGCAACCGCCATCGACGGCTGGCTGCGATCCCGCAGCGCCGAGACGGTGCTGAAGGGGCGCTTCGATCCGTTTCCGGTGTTCGCCTAGACGGGAGTCGGCCCCACAGCACTCGGCGACACCCGGCGCAGGCAGCCGCGACCCGGAAACCGGATGCGCAAGCTGCCGGCGCCGGTTCGATGCCTCGATGGGTGGCCGATGTGCAGGCGTTTTCCGACACCACGGGATGGCGGTCGCCGGGCCTGCCACAATGTGATCCTTGCGGTGATGTGCCTCGCGCCGCGTCTTCCCTGGCGACCCCGATCATGCTCATCAAATTCGACAGCAGCGCCGGCACCCTCACCATGTTCGGCGATGTCGCCCTGCAGTTGCTGAAGCTGGCCGGGCACAGCGGCGCCGTCCCGAGCGCCATCCTGGCGGCAGACCTGCCCGATGTGCTGAAGCGTCTCGAGCAGGGGCTCGGCACTGTCGTCGAACCGGTCCGTCCCGAGCAAGACGAGCCGGGAGCCATCCCCGCCGTCTCCCTGCAAAAACGCGCGTTCCCGTTGCTGGAGTTGCTGAAGGCAGCGGCCGCTGGCGGACACGACGTGATGTGGGATCGTGCTTGACGCCGCAAGGCTCGCGATCCGCGCGGCACGGGTGACCAACCGTGCCGCGCGCCTTCGCGCCTGACACTTCCCCCGCATGTCGCGAACGTCGGTCCTGATTCTCGCCCACCTGCGCGCCCCGCTGCTGGTCGGGCTGGTGATGGCGGCATCCGCCTTCGCGACCGCCGATACGCCGCCGCCAGAAGTTGTCACCGCCGAAGTGTCCGCGCAGGCTCAGGCCGTTTTCGACCGCGCCCGCGACCAGCTGCTTCAGGTGCGGATGATCGATCGCGGCACCCAGGCGCAGACCTCGATCGGCTCCGGCTGGATCGCTTCACCGGATGGCCTCGCCATCACCAATTACCACGTGGTGTCGCAGTTCGTGCTCGACCCCGACCGCTACACCGTCGAGTTCGTGCGCAGCGGCGGCAGCCGCGGTCCGCTGACGGTGCTGGCGGTCGACGTGGTGCACGATCTCGCGCTGGTGCGCATGGCGGGCGACAAACTCCCCGCGCTCCAGCTTGCCAGCACTGCACTGCGCAAGGGCGATCGCGGATTCTCGATGGGCAATCCCCACGACCTCGGCCTCACCATCGTCGAGGGCACCTTCAACGGCATGACCGAGTTCACGCTCACCGAACAATTCAATTTCACCGGCGCCATCAACGCCGGCATGAGCGGCGGGCCTGCGGTCACGCTCGACGGCCGGGTATTTGGCGTCAATGTGGCCAACCTTCGCGACGGGCAGTTGCTGAGCTTTCTGGTGCCCGTCCGGTTCGTGCAGGAACTGCTCGCGCGTGCGCCGCGCGCCGCACCCGATCCGCGCACGCTGCGTTCCATGGTGGAGCGTCAGTTGCTGGATCGCCAGAACGACCTGTTCACGCGCATCGCCGCGCAGCCGATGCCGGTGGCACCGTTCGGACGCTACAGCGTACCCGACAGCCTGGGCACCTTCATGCGCTGCTGGGGCGAGTCCGGGCCCGACCGCACCAAGCCCTACGAGCAGGCCTTCAAGACCTGCGACGCGCAAGGATCGATCTACATCGACGGCAACTTCGACACCGGCGGCGTGCGTTTCCGGCACGAGTTGCTCAAGAGCAAAACCCTGGGCTGGCTGCGCTTCTCCTCGCTTTACCAGCGCAGCTTCGCGCGCGACACGCCCGAGGGCGACACCACGCGCGAGGACGTGACGCCGTTCCGCTGCCACGAGCGCTTCGTCACTCACGACGGCGGCACCATGCGCGCGGTGTTCTGTGCTCGCGCGTACAAGCGGCTCAGGGGGCTGTACGACGTGCGACTGAAGCTCGCCACCCTCGACAGCACCCACGAAGGCCTGCTGAGCTGGCTCGCTGTCGACGGCGTCAGCCTCGAGCGCGGCCTCGCGTTCGGCAAGCGCTACCTGGAAGCGGTGCGATGGACCAAGTGATCTTCGTCGAGCTGCTGGGTCGCACCGGCGATGTTGCCCATCGCGTGCCGCTCACCGCGCTGCCGGCCACGGTCGGTCGCGCCTACGACAACGATGTGATCGTCGACGATCCGTTCGTCGCGCCGCATCACCTGCGCATCGAGCGCCGCGACGACGGCTCGCTCGGTGCCGTCGACCTCGGCACCCGCAACGGCCTGCACATCCTGCCGGACAGCGGCGCGGGCGACGCGCTGCGGCTGCGCATCGGCCACACGCTGATGCGCGTGCGCACCCGTGATTTTGCGGTGGTCTCCGAACAGCCCGACCCGGTCGCCGCGCGTTGGGGCTCCGTGCCCGCCACCGTGCTGCTGCTGTGCGCCTATCTGGCGTTGCTCGCGCTGCACACCTACGCCGGCACGGTCGAAGAGTTCGTGCCGGCCCGGCTTTTCGTAGGGCTGCCGATCGCCCTGGTCGTGCCGGCCGCATGGGCTGGCGCCTGGGCGGCCATCGGCCGGCTCACCGCTGGTCGGGCCATGTTCTTCGCGCATGCGGCACTTACGCTGACCGGCCTGGTCGCGACACTGGTCATCGAGCCCTTCTCCAACCTGCTCGCGTTCTCGCTGTCCGCGCCGATCGTCGTCACGATACTGCCACTGGTGCTCGGCACCATCGGTGGCACCCTCCTCTTCGGCCAGCTCCGCCTCGTCAGTCGTCAACCCACCGCGCTGCTGGCCACCGCCGCCATCATTGTCGTGGCGCTCGGCGTCTCCGGCACTTATGTCGCCGGCTATCTCGAAGCGCGCGAGGATGTCTCCCGCCTCGACGCCATGCATATCCTCGAACCCCCATTCACGCGACTCGCCCCCGGCGTGTCGGTCGATGCGTTCATCGACGGCGCGCAGGCGTTGGAGAAACCGCTGGCCAAGCTGCGGGAAGAACCCTAGTTTCGATGCGTCGTCGACTGGGATTGGATCCTGGTGCCCGACGCGAAGTGCGCGAAGAAGCTGACGGACTGACGCTGCGAGTTGTTCGATCGGTGCGGCAGGCCGATCTGAGCGCTCTCTTCACTGGTCGCGATGCGACGAGATCGCCCTGGCGACCGGGGTCACCGATCCCCGAGCGAATCGCGAAATGCCATCATCAACGCCGACGCCGGCTGCTGCAGCAACCCGGATAGCGGACCAGCCTCGATCACCCGACCGGCATCAAGAACGATCGCACGATCGCAGAGTACGACGGCTTCGCGCGGATCGTGCGTGACCAGCACCAGCGTCGTGCCGAGTTCAGCCACGAGACGCGCAACGTCCTTGATCAGGGCTTCGCGCGACAGCAGATCCAGCCCGCCGAAGGGCTCGTCCAGCAGCAGCCACTGTGGTTCGCCAGCAACCGCACGGGCCAGCGCAACGCGCGGTTGCTGCCCGCCGGAGAGTTTCCCCGGCCAGCACTCAGCCAGCGCCATCACGCCGCAGATCGACAACGCGTTACGGCCCTGTTCTCGTGCCTCCCGACGGCTCATGCGTGCGCCCAGACCCAGTGCGGCGTTGTCGAGCGCCGTGAGCCCGAGCCACAGCGCAAGATCCTGAAACACCATACCGATACCGCGCTGGTGCGGCGGCACCGATACCGCATCGGGCTCCGACCAGGGCGATCGAACACGATCCACCCGGCGGACGCAGCAGCAGCACGATACCGACCTCCCCGCTTGCAAGCAGCGCGACGGTCACAAAGCTCAGCCAGAGACCCGGCGCGAGCGCAGGAATCAGGATGCGCGTGGCGAAGGCTCCCAGCCCGACGCCATGTACCGCCGCGGCCTGCACGCGCGACGACGGGACCGACGCCATCGAGCGTAATCCGAACAAGCAGCGACGCCCGCGCCGGGAACCGATAGAAGACAGCGAGCACCCCGACGGGCAAGCCAACGGCGAACGACACGAGGGCAACCCCGCCCGCGACCAGCAGGCTCGATTGCAGCGCCTTCGCGACGCCACTCCCGAGGTCGAAGGAGGTACCGAAGCCGATGAACCTTCCGGATCATGAATGCCGCCGGGCCGAAGGCCAATGCGAGCGGCGCAACGGCCATCAGCACCCACCGGCCCGGCCGCTCGATGAGCTGCGGCGACCTCATCGGCGCGCGCCGTCCACCCACTCCTCGAGAAAGCCGCGCGACAGCCCGTCGAGCAACGTTGCGAGCCCGGCATAGTCGAGCTTCATCGCCCGCACCGAACCAAGCGCCCGGACCTCCGGTGGCGTCACCACGCCCGGCCGCAACGGCATCTGTGCTGCCCCGCTTCGCGCAAGCGCCGATTCCGTATCCGCGCTGAGCAGAAAATCAATGAAACGCTTCGCGGCGTCGGGGTGGGGCGCGTTCTTCACCAGCATCACCGCGTTCGGCACGATCACCACGCCGGTGCCATCGGCATCGGGAAAAACCACTGCTACCGGCTTGCCATCGTGCACGGCTTCGGTAGCGTCGTCGGTGTCGACCAAGCCCAGTGCGCAGTCGCCGGCCGCAACCGCGCGGCGCACCTCGCCGTTCGAGGACAGCACGCGCACGCCACCGGCCTGATCGTCCTTGCTGGCGAGCGGCTTGAACTTCACCTCTACATAGCCATCCGCAAGACTGCCGTCGCCGGTCACGATCCAGGGAAAATCGGCCCTGCCGGACTGGCGCAACACGTTGGGTGCCGTCGGCGCGGACGGGTCCGCCGCCACGGCCCATTGCGCCTGCCCGCGGCCGGTCATGCCGACCGTCCAACCCGGCGGCGCAGCACCGACCGGATCGGCGTCGAAGCCGATCACGGCGGCCAGGCCGCTCGCCGGCCACGCGCAGGCGGCAACGCACCACCAGATCGAGGGTTTCATCGCGCCGCTCCCGATTGCCGCGCCTGCGCATCGAGTGCCGCCCGCAGGGTTGTGGCGAGCGCGTCCGTCGTGCCGCGCCCCCAATAGTGCAGAAACAGGGTCCGTGGGGTCTCGCCCACCATGTGATGGTGGATGGCGACGATGTTGATGTTGCCGGCCCGCAGTGACTTCAGCACCGGCTGGAGTTCCGGTTCGAGCACGGCGAAATCACCGTCGACGATGGCGTCGCCATCCGTGCCGGCGAAT
Source organism: Betaproteobacteria bacterium (assembly GCA_025350245.1). Classification (GTDB taxonomy): domain Bacteria; phylum Pseudomonadota; class Gammaproteobacteria; order Burkholderiales. The sequence goes on along the minus strand of JANXYG010000049.1, from coordinate 7,411 downwards.
CCCGCCCAGGTGTTGACGCCCATCTCCTTGCCGACAGCGCACCCGCAGTCCATGGACACCTCGCGCCCGATGACGACCTTGTACATGCCGTCCTTTGCCTGCCCGGAAGCACCGAGGCGAGCGGATATCGGACCGCCATCGATGGCATTGCCCGGCGCGAGCGGTACCCCACCGAAATCCTCGGCCGGCTGCGGCCGTTCCGCGCGGATACGCGCAATCCGGTCCAGCGCGTGTCTGACCGTATCCGCGAGAGCGTCGAGCGAGCCCTCGCCGCCGATGTGCATGAAATAGACCTTCGGCCGGTCGAACAGGAAATGGTTGTGCACGGCGGTGACGCTGACGCCGCCGTCGAGCAGCTCGCTCATCACCGGGTTGATCTCGTCCTCGAACACCACCATGTCGCCCATGAGCATCATGTCCGCGCGGCCGCCATGCCTGAACGCCACCCAGGTCGACAAGCCGACAAATGGCTGCATCACCCGGCGGTCGACCTGCACCGGTAGGTCCGTGCGCGGACGCGTGATCTTGAACACCTGCTCGGCGTCGAGATAGGTGCCCTTGACGCCGGTCAGGGTCTCGATCCGCAGCAACGTGTCGGCGACAACGATATCGGCGTGCGCACTGCCGGCGAAACCGAAGGCGGCCCCCAGCAGTGCGGCTCGCGCGAATCGCGCACGCGCGCCATCGGCAATGGCTGTGGTGATCGTCTTCATGTCGAAGCCCCCGGTCCGGCGATTTCATCGAGGGTTGCCGGTGGCCAGCCGTGCGTCTCCGCGTCCGGGTCGCGGCACCAGGCGTACAACGCGTCGTACAGGGTCAATCCGGCCGCAAGCAGCGCGTGGTCATCGGCGTGGGTGCGCGACAAGCCGAGCGATATCGCCAGCAGGCACGAACAGAAACTCGGCATCGGGGTCGATGTACCGCAATACCAACCACGGGCAGGCGATGCGGTCGATCTTCGGACGTTCACGCGTGATCCATTTCATGGCAGTTCCCTGGCCAGGGCGGCGCGCGGGTGGCGTACCGCCCCGAGCGGATTACTTCACCGCACGACCGGACACCAGATCGACATGGCTGGTCGTGACATGGCCTGCGTGAACCACCGACACGGCCAATACCGCACGGCCGCGGACCAGGCCGGGCGTCGCCGACAGGACCGTGCCCTTGGCGCCCTTCTGTGCCGTGGTCACCAGTTGCGCCAGCGATCGACGGGACAGCGACATGAGCGCCAGTTGCGAGGAAGCCCTGGCCACGTGCGGAATGTCCTTGAAGACTTCGGCGCCTGGCGCCCATAGCGCCGTTTCCGGCGAACCGCCGTACTCCTTCAGCACATTGTTTTCGGCATCGACCGCGAGTCCCTTCTGGGCGGTGTACACCGATAGCGAGAGCTTGCCGCCGTCGTCCATCTCGAACTTGGCCGAGATGGCAGCCTCGCCGTTCTTCGATACCTGCTCGATGCCGTCGACCAGCGACAACTTGCTGGCGGGCAGCGCTTTCAGCAGCGCCGCATCATCATCGTGCGCGGCGCCAGCGGGCGACATCGTCAGGCACGACAGCAAGGCAAGGGATGCCAGTGCCGTAATCGAAGTTCGGGAAATCGGGTTCTTGTTCATGGGGTCCTCCGGGTTGAGACTGCTGCTGCGATGGGACTGCAGACCGATGCGTCCACGATTGCGTCTGCCGGCGTGAAGTGTCGTCAGGTCATGCGCCGGGCACTGGCCTTGTCGCCGGTGCCCGGCATCTCCACTCGGTACGCCGCGAGCAACCCGTCGAACACGAGTGACATCCGGGCAAGAAGCTCATCGTCGTCCTGCAACGATTCGCGAAAGCCGGCGGCGATCCGGGCCACCCCGGCTGCTTCCGCCACCGGAATGCCGCCGACGTCGAGAAAATGCACCAACGCACCGATACGGCCGATGGCAGGATCGGCATCGAGCCCGAAACTGGCAGCCAGCACTTCGAAGGTGACGCGCTCATTCGCATGGGAAAACAGCGCACCGTCGAAGTCGAAGCCCACAGCGTCCGGTGGGCAATCCGAAGGGGCATCGAGCCAGACGAACCGGGCCTTCGAATCCACGTAGCGACCGATCAGCCAGGCACTCGCAAGCCGGTCTATCCACGGCCGCTTGCGCGTTGCCCAGCGCCGCCCGCGATACTGCGCGGGATCGACGCGGGCGATCGCACGAATCTGATCGTGAGGTTCGTCCGGCGCCAACGCCTCGACCGCCGCGCGTTCCAGTTGCTGCATGGCCGCCTCGGTCGCCGCGGCCGGTTCGGCACCGAAGAAGTCGACGGCACGCACGGCATCGATGCGCGCGCGCAACGCCTTGCCGCGTTTGCGCAGTTCCGCCTCGACGAGGTGGGGCAGTTCGTCACGCAGTCTGACGATGTCGGCCATCAGCGTGAGGTACTCGCCGGTGCGGTCGAACATGCGCTGGAAATCCGCCTCCTGGTTCGCGTGACGCGCGGTGAGATCGAGCACGTGAGCCACACCACCGGCGCCGGACACGGCGTCTGCCATCCCCTGGAAATCGATCCGCGCCGCCTCGCTGCCGGGCAACAGATACACCCCATCGCGCAGCACGCCACAACCAAGCGCCCGCGCCCGCCGCCACAGCCGCATGCGGGCCGCACGACTGGTGGTGGGCAGGCTGGCAACGAGGACATGCCAAACCGAGGAATCTATCATGTAACCTAAGCTACATCTTCGTAGAGCTTATTACAACATCGATGACAGACCGACCCCGAGGCCGCCGCTGCCGCCGCTCCCGGATCACCATGTCTCCGGGGCTCCTGTATGGCGGGTCGGCGATCGCCGGTCCACCGTTCATCACCAACGATCCGGACCCACCGGAGGTCGGTCAATGGGAGATCGTCCTGCCCAGTACCGAGACGCGTCGCCCGTCAGGCGCTGGCAGCGGCGAATGGACCACGGTCGACTTCAACTACGGTTTCGATGCGCTGACGCCATCGATTGCACGATTGGGGTCAGGCCTGCATAAATGCATGATCACAAGAACGGTTATGCATTTATGCAGGCCTGACCCCATCACCGAAGTAGGCTTGCCTCACTTCCTCGTTCTCCACCAATTCGGCGGCGGTACCCGACGCCACCACCCGGCCCTGCATCAACACATAGCCGTAGTGCGCGATGGCGAGCGTCTGTCTCACGTTCTGCTCGACCAGCAGCACGGTGATGCCAAGCTCCTGGATGCGCCGGATGACGCTGAAATTTTCCTTCACGAACAGCGGCGAAAGCCCGAGTGAGGGCTCGTCGATGAGCAGCAGCTTCGGCGCCGCCATCAGGCCGCGGCCGATGGACACCATGGCCTGCTCGCCGCCCGACATCGTGCCGGTGAACTGGCCTGCCCGTTCCGCCAGCCGCGGAAAGATCCCGTACACGCGTGCCATGCGTTCGCGGGCGACCTCGTTGCCCGCCTGGTAGGCGCCCAAGCGCAGGTTCTCCGCAACGGTCAGCCTGGAAAACACCTTGCGACCCTCGGGAATGCAAGCGATGCCGGCGCGGATGATCTGGTGGGTATCGCGGCCGGCGAGATCGTGGCCGTTGAACACGATGCGACCCGTGCGCGGCGGCGTGAGGCCCAGGATCGCCCGGATCAGCGTGCTCTTGCCCGAGCCGTTCGACCCGAGGATGCAGGTGATACGGCCCGGCTCGGCCACGAGCGACACGTCGGTCAGCACATCGGTGCGGTCGTAGCCGGCGAACACGTTTTCGACCGCGAGCCGCCCGCTCATTCCTGCCCCAGGTACGCCTGCTGCACGTCACGATCCGCGGCCACCTCGGCGTAGGTGCCCGCCGCGATCCGCTTGCCGTAGTTGAACACGGCGCACCGGTCGGTGACGCGCTCGATGACGTTCATCTCATGCTCGATCAGGATGATGCCCAGGCCGGGCATGCGCCCGCGCACCAGCAGGATGTCGTCCATCAGCTCGCGCGTTTCCTCGTGCGTCATGCCGGCGGACGGTTCGTCGAGCAAAAGCAGTTTCGGCCGGCTGATGAGCGCGCGGCAGATCTCGATCCGCCGCCGATCGATCATCGTGACCGCCGATGCCGGTTCGAACAGTCGCGTAGCCAACGGCACGGAGAAGGTTGCGAGCAGCGTGCGCGCCTCGTCCACCGCGCTCTCGTATTGCGCCTTCAGCGCCACACGCCGAAAGAGGTTGAATGCGAGCCCGTGATCGAGCCGCCGGTGGTTGCCGATCATCAGGTTGTCGAAGATCGACAGCGGCAGCGCCAGACGCGAGCGCTGGAAGGTGCGCGTGATGCCGGCGCGGTAGATCGCCTGGGCTGTCAGCCGGGTGAGATCGGCACCCGCGAACACCGCCGAGCCGGCCGTTGCCGCGTAGACACCGGTGACCACGTTGAAAAAGGTGGTCTTGCCGGAGCCGTTCGGACCGATCAGGCCGAGGATCTCGCCGGGCAACACATCGAGATCGAGCGCATCGAGCGCCGTGAGCCCGCCGAAGCGCATGGTGAGACCGCGACACACCAGCAGCGGCGCGGTCATGACGTTCCGCCAGGAAAGTAGGCGCGCAGCCGCCGTGGCAGCAGACCCTCCGGGCGGAACAGCAGTACCGCCATCACCAGCACCGCATAGAGCAAAAAGCGGTACTCCTGGATCATCTGGAGCTTCTCCGGCAGCAGCAGCACGACGGCCGCCGCGATCATCACACCGCGCGGGTTGCCGACCCCGCCGAGCAGGATGATCGACACCATGATCAGCGAATCGCCGAAGGTGAAATTGTTCGGCGCGATGAAGCCGGTCATCATCGCGTAGACCGCGCCCGCGATACCGCACAGGGCATTGCCGATGGTGTAGGCCACGATCTTCCAGCGTGCGACATCGATGCCGAAGGTCGCGCAGGCGGTCTCGTCGAGACGCACCGCGTCGAGGTTCAGGCCGATCCAGGAACGCTCGATGCGGCGCGACAGACTGTAGGCGCCGGCCGCCAGCAGCAAGGCAAGCACCACATAGTGCATGTAGAACGAAATCTCGGCATCGTCGGACAGCGCGATGTTGGCGTTGAAGGGGATGCCGAAGACCGACATGCCCGGCAGCTTCAGACCCTGGGGCCCGCCGAGCGTGTCGTTGACTTCGAGGAAGGTCTTGAACAGCACCCCGAAGGCAATCGTCACCATCGCGGCGTAATGTCCGCGGGTGCGCAGCACCGGGATGATCAGCACCGATCCGATCACGGCCGCAACCGCACCGGCGATCACGATGATCGCCAGATGCGGGACGGGCGTGTGCTGCGACAGCACTGCCGCGGCGTAGGCGCCGACACCGAAGAACGCCGCCCCGGCAAAATTCACCACCCCGGTATGGCCGAACTGCAGGTTCAACCCGATGCACGCCACGAAATAGAGCAGCACCGTCGCCAGCATGAGCAGGACAAAGTGCTGATCGTGGAACAGCGCGGCCACGGCGATGCACGCCGCGAAGGTCAGCCGATCGAGCGCACGCTCGTGTCGTGCGAACGATTCGCCCACCCGCGCGAGCACATCGAAGCGGGACGCCATGACCATCGCCACGACCGCGCCGACCAGCAGGCCGATCACCACCGATTGCGCCTCGGCATACAGGAATAGCGCCGCGTAGACCGCGACCGTGGCGACCGAGCCGACACCCCAGCGCAGCGCGCCCACGGTGCCAGCAGGGTTTCCCGAGGGCACTGGCCCCCGCGAGGGGGAAGGCGCAGCGCCGCGCAGCCTGGGGGTGGATCTCACCCTGCTAGACCCGCTCACTCGACTTCTCCGCGATCAGCCCGGTGGGGCGCCACGCCATCAGCACGATGACAGCCGCGAACGCGAACACATCCTTGTAGGCACTCGACACCGGGAGCAGCACCGCGCCGATCGTCTGCAGCGCGGCGAACAGGAACCCGCCCAGGATCGCCCCATAGATGTTGCCCAGGCCGCCGATGATCGCGGCCGAGAACCCGATCAACCCCAGCAGCAGCCCCATGTTGAAATTGATCTCGCTGTAGTACATCCCGTTCATGACGCCCGCCAGCGCGGCGAGCGCCGAACCGAGTGCAAACGTGAACAGGACCACCGCCTCGAGGTCGATGCCCATCACCCGGGCCGTCTCGGCATCCTGCGCCACGGCACGGATGGCCAGGCCGAGCTTGCTGCGATTGATCAACAGACTCACGCCGACGATCACCGCCACGCCGGCAACGAAGATCAGCACGCTGTCGTAGCGCAACGTGAAGCGGCCGAAGTTCGCGGCACCGCCGGGCAGCAGGCGCGGAAACATCTTCGGATTGGACCCATTCGGATAGAACAATCGAACCGATTCGCGCAGCGCGGTGCCGAGCATCAAGGTGAGCAGCAACACGTTGATCGGCGGCGCGCCGCGCATGGGCATGATGAGAAAGCGGGCGATCAGCGCACCGAGGACCGCGGTGCCCGCGATCGCCGCCAGCGCGATCACGCCGAGGATCAGCCAGGGCGACTGCAGCCCGAGCGCGGTAACGCCTGCATAGGCCGCCAGCGCAGTGAACGCCCCGACCGTCAGCACATCGCCGTGCGAGAACTTGATGATGTCGAGCACACCGAAGAACAGCGTGAACCCGACCGCAACCATCGCGTAGATGATGCCGAGCATGAGCCCGTTGAGCACGTACTGCCCGGCAAGACCGATATCCATGTGGTGCTAGACCGAGACAGGCGCGAAGAGCAGAAACGCCGACTCGCTGACCGCGAGGAGACGGACCGGAGCGGACTCGCCTGCGTTCTGCCGCCCGCTGACACTCACCGCGATCAACGCCCCTTCAGCTTGCGTTTTCCCGTGGCGTACTCGCTGTCTTCCCACGGTACCCACTTGCCGTCCTGCACGACATACTTCGTGATCAGCGGCACGATGTTCTGGCCGTGATCGTCGAAGGTCACCTTGCCGATGACCGAGTCGGCATCTTTGGTTTCGCGCAACTCGGCGATCACCTTCTTGCGGTTCGGCCCCACCTTCTCGATGGCGTCCATGATGAGATTGGCGGCGGCGAAGGCAAATGGCCCATACGCTTCCGGCGGCTCGGGGTAGTGCTGTTGCCGGTATCTGGCGGAGAACACCGTGCCGCCGGGCAGCTTCTCCAGCGGCGCGCCTTCGATGAACGACAGCGACCCTTCCGCGAGATCCTTGCCCAGGCCCTCGATGTAGGCATCCGACTTGATACCCGAGGTGCCCTGGAACTGGGCCTTGAGGCCGAGCTTCTCCATCTGGGTGCGGATGCGCACCCCCAGAGGGGTGATGCCACCGAAGAAGATGACTTCGGGATTGAGTTCCTTGGCTTTGGTGAGTTCAGCGGTGAAATCCTGCTGGTCGGCGGTGACGCCGAACCTGCCCAGGATGGTGCCGCCATTCTTCGCGAGGTCTTCGCTGAAGTACTT
>JANXYG010000036.1 GCA_025350245.1 Betaproteobacteria bacterium | reverse complement strand
CTTCCCCCCGAGGGGGCGCAGCGTCCTCGGGGAGCCCTGTGGGCGCTGCCCCTTCGTTCGCGAGCGTCCCTTCGTTCCCCCCCAGGCTGCGCTGCGCTGCGCCTTCCCCCCGAGGGGGCGCAGCGTCCTCGGGGAACCCTGTGGGCGCTGCCCCTTCGTTGGCGAGCGTCCCTTCGTTCCCCCCCAGGCTGCGCTGCGCTGCGCCTTCCCCCCGAGGGGGCGCAGCGTCCTCGGGGAGCCCTGTGGGCGCTGCCCCTTCGTTCGCGAGCGTCCCTTCGTTCCTCCTCGGGCTTGCCTCGCCTCGCCTTCTTTCGCGGTGGCCTGCGCCGTTGGGTCAGCCTGGCCGACACTGGAGCGTAGACGCTATGGAATGGCAATCCGCGCAGCAGTTTTTCCTCATGGGTGGTTACTGGGGCTACGTCTGGGGTGCGTACGGCGTCGGGCTGGTGCTGATGATCGGCGAGATCGTGTTGCTGGCCCGGCGTCATCGGCGCCTGCTGAGCGAGCGCACTCGTCGCGTCACCGAGGTCGGGTTCGAGAAGATGTCATGAAGGCACGGCACAAGCGGCTGGTGCTGGTGGTGGCGGGGCTCGCGGTGATCGGTCTCGCGACCACGCTGATTCTCAATGCGTTCAACAGCAACCTGGTGTTTTTCTACACACCCTCGCAGATCGCGGCCCATGAAGCGCCGACGAATCGCAGCTTTCGCATCGGCGGCCTGGTGGAACAGGGCAGTCTGCGCCGGCAGCCCGACGGCGTGACCGTGCGCTTCGTCGTCACCGATACCGCGAAGGCGGTGCCGGTGTCGTATACCGGCATCCTTCCCGACCTGTTCAAGGAAGGCAAAGGCGTGGTCGCGCAGGGATCGCTCGCGGCCGATGGCGTGTTCCACGCACGCGAGGTGCTGGCGAAGCACGACGAGAACTACATGCCGCCGGAGGCGAAAGACGCCGTCGAGCGCGCCCACAAGGCCGAGCGCGAATCGAAACGCACGCTCGTGATGGACCCGGCACAGGAGAAAAAGACGCAATGATTCCCGAACTCGGACACTTCGCCCTGATCGTCGCCCTTTGCATCGCGGTTGCCCAGGGTACTTTGCCGCTCTGGGGCGCGGCGTCCGGCAACCGCCGGCTCATGGCGCTGGCTCGCCCGGCGGCACAAGGTCAGTTCGTGTTCGTCGCGATTGCGTTCGGGTGCCTGGCCTGGTCGTTCGTGCACAACGATTTCTCGGTGGTCAACGTGGCCACCAATTCGAACTCCGGTCTGCCGGTGGCCTACCGGTTCGCCGCCACCTGGGGCAGTCACGAAGGCTCGCTGCTGCTGTGGGTGCTGATGCTCACCGGCTGGATGACGGCGGTGTCGCTGTTCAGCCGGCATCTTCCCGATGCGATGGCGGCGCGGGTGCTGAGCGTGATGGCGCTGGTGAGCGTGGGCTTCCTGCTGTTCCTGCTGCTCACCTCCAATCCGTTCGAGCGGATGCTGCCGATGGCCGAAGACGGCCGCGATCTGAACCCGCTGCTGCAAGACCCCGGGATGGTGATCCATCCGCCCATGCTCTACATGGGCTATGTCGGGTTCTCCGTGGCCTTCGCGTTCGCCATCGCCGCGCTGCTCGGCGGCCGGCTCGATGCCACCTGGGCGCGCTGGTCGCGGCCGTGGACCACCGCGGCGTGGATGTTTCTCACCATCGGCATCTGTCTGGGCAGCGGCTGGGCCTACTACGAGCTCGGCTGGGGCGGCTGGTGGTTCTGGGATCCGGTCGAGAATGCGTCGTTCATGCCATGGCTGGTGGGCACGGCGCTCATGCATTCGCTGGCGGTCACCGAGAAACGCGGTGGCTTCAAGATCTGGACGGTGCTGCTCGCCATCATCGCCTTCAGCCTGAGCCTGCTCGGCACGTTCCTGGTGCGCTCCGGCGTGCTCACCTCCGTGCATGCGTTCGCCACCGATCCGCGCCGCGGCATCTTCATTCTCGCGTTTCTGGTGATTGTGATCGGTGCCTCGCTGCTGCTGTTCGCGTGGCGCGCACCCAAGGTCGGGCTGGGCGGACGCTTCGAGCTGGTCTCGCGCGAATCGGCATTGCTCGCCAACAATGTGCTGCTGCTGGTGGCGGCGTTTTCGGTGCTGCTCGGCACGCTCTATCCGTTGTTTCTCGACGCCCTGGGCCTGGGCAAGATTTCGGTCGGGCCGCCGTATTTCGATTCGGTGTTCGTGCCGCTGATGGCACCCGCCCTGTTCCTCATGGGCATCGGTCCGATCGCGCGCTGGAAGCAGGCGATGATCCCCGATCTCGCGACCCGGCTGCGGTGGGCGTTTGCCGTGTCGGTGGTGGTGGCCGCGATCCTCCCGTTCGTGCTCGGTCGCTGGTCGCCGATGATCTTCCTCGGTCTCGCCATGGCGTTCTGGATCCTGGCGGCCGGCTTTGTCAACGTGCTGGAGCGGGTGCGGCAACTGCGCACCGCCGGTGCGACCCTGGGCCGCGCGCTGAAGGCGCAACCGCGCGGCTACTGGGGCATGATCGTCGCCCACGCCGGGGTCGCGGTGTTCATCATCGGCGTCACGATGGTGAGGGGTTACGAAACCGAGAAAGACGTGAAGATGCGGCCGGGCGACACGGTCGATGCCGGCGGCTACGGCTTCCGCCTCGAAGGCTTCCAGCAGCGGCAGGGGCCCAATTACCAGGCCACGGTCGGCGAGATCAGCGTGCTCTCCGGCGGCATCAAGCGCGGCACGATGCATCCCGAGAAGCGTTTCTACACCGCGACCCAGATGCCGATGACCGAAGCCGCCATCGACATCGGGCTCACGCGCGACCTCTACGTGTCGCTCGGCGAACCGGTCGAAGACGGCAGCTGGATCGTGCGCATCTATCACAAGCCGTTCATCGACTGGATCTGGGGCGGTGGTTTCATCATGGCGCTCGGGGGTCTGCTGGCCGCCACCGACCGACGCTACCGGCTGGCCCGGCGCGAGGCGGCACAGGCAGCGCCTGGCGTGGTGGCCACCGGATGAGTCGTGACCTCCTTCGATCGGCGGCGATGACGAGCGGCGCCAGGCCGGGCCGTTCGCTGCCATGAAGAGATTCCTCGTCCCGCTCGGCATCTTCATCGTGCTGGTGGTGTTTCTCGCCGTCGGCCTGACGCGCGATCCGCGCGAAGTGCCCTCGCCGTTGATCGACAAGGCAGCGCCACCGTTCACGCTGGTGCAATTGCATGAACCCGCCAGGCAGTTGTCGGTGGCGGACCTGAAAGGCCAGGTGTGGCTGCTCAATGTGTGGGCGTCGTGGTGCGTGTCGTGCCGGCAGGAACACCCGTTGATGGTCGAGCTGTCGAAGGCCGGCGTGGTGCCGATCTACGGCCTCAACTACAAGGACAAGCGCGACGCCGCCCTGCGTTGGCTCGAGCAGTTCGGCGATCCATACACCGTGTCGGTGATGGACGCGGATGGCAAGGTCGGCATCGACTATGGCGTCTACGGCGTGCCCGAAACCTATGTGATCGACAAGGAAGGCATCATTCGCTACAAGCAGATCGGACCGGTTACGGCCGAGGTGCTGAAGCAGACCATCATTCCGCTCGTGCGCAAGTTGCAGGGATGAGAGCGGAGCGCGCGACGGCAGGCGCGGTCGCGTTGTGGCTTGCACTATCGGTGTGGGCCGCCGACGCCGCGAGCCCCGCGGTTGCCGATCCGGCACTCGAGCATCGCCTGATGGTGTTGTCCGCGGAGCTGCGCTGCCTGGTGTGCCAGAACCAGTCGCTGGCCGACTCGCACGCCGATCTCGCCATCGACCTCAAAAACCAGGTGCGCGAGATGATGCGCGCCGGCCAGTCCGATGAGCAGATCAAGGCCTACCTGACGCAGCGCTACGGCGACTTCGTGCTCTACAACCCGCCGGTCAAGGCGACCACGTGGATGCTGTGGCTCGGCCCCTTCGCGGCGCTGCTGGCCGGCAGTGCCGCCCTGGTGCTGTATCTGCGTCGGCGCCGGGTTGCGGTTGCGGCGGCGTCGCCGGATCTGTCCGCAGCCGACAGCGTGCGTGCGCGGCGCCTGCTCGACGGCGACGCTGCGCCGCCTGCCTAGTGTCGTGAGCCGGCACGGTGACACGCATCGCCCGCAGTGGCGGCACAGTCACCGCTAACTCGAAGCGCGCGTTCGCGTCGTTGATCGCCGCACTGGCCCTGCTCGTGACCTCGGCCACTTCCTCGCACGCCGCCTTGCACCCCGCGCCGCCCGACCTCGGTCCCGGCGTTTCGCACACCCTGGCGCAATGGCGCAGCCGCCACTACGAAGATGTCCGTTACCGGCTGTCGCTCTCGATCGAGGCCGATCGCCTGCGCGGTAGTGTCGAGGTGTCCCTGCTGCGGCGGCAGCCGCTCGCCGACGTGGTGCTCGATTGGCGTCCGGTCGCGGTTGTCGGCGGCGTCGCTCCGCGCGTGCTCGGGGTTCGCGTCGCGGGCAAGCGTTTCGACGGCGCCGTGTTTCGCACCGATCACATCGTCATTCCCGCGGGTGCGCTGCCGCCCGGCCGGGTCGTGATCGCCTTCGATCTGATCGCGCCGATAGCGGCTAGTGGCACCGCGATCACGCGCTTTCGCGACCGTGCCGATGATGCTGACTACGTGTACTCGCTGTTCGTGCCGGCCGACGCGAGCACGGTGTTTCCGTGCTTCGACCAACCTGACCTGAAAGCCCGCTTCCGGCTCGATCTGGAAACGCAGCGCGCGTGGACGGCAGTGAGCAATGCGCCGGGCGGCACCACCCCTGCGCGCTTCTCCAGCCGGCTCGTGCATCGCTTCGAGGAGACCGTGCCGATCAGCACCTATCTGTTCGCGTTCGCCGCCGGTCCGTTCGATGTCATCACCGATACCGCCGGGAAATCCCGGCTGTTCGTGCGGCATTCGCAACGCGACCGCGCCGCGGCGGATGCGACCGAGGTACTGCGTCTGAATCGCGCAGCGGTGACCTGGTTCGAGGATCGCTTCGCGCACGCGTTTCCGTTTTCGAAGTACGACCTGGTGCTGATTCCGGAGCTGGCCTATGGCGGCATGGAGCACGCCGGTGCGACCTTCCTGCGCGAGGACGCGATCGTGTTTCCGTCGCAGCCGACCGATACCGATCTGCTGCGGCGTGCCCTGCTTGTTTTTCACGAGACCTCGCACCAATGGTTCGGCGATCTCGTGACGATGCGGTGGTTCGACGATCTGTGGCTGAAGGAGGGCTTCGCCAACTACATGGCCGCCAAGGCCGCCGAAGCGATCCTGCCGGGAAGCGAGGCCTGGACGGCATTCAATGTTCGCAAGAGCGAGGCAGTCCGCACCGACGCCACGCGCGGGACGGTGCCGGTACGGCAGGCGCTGGACAATCTCGACCAGGCCAAGTCGGCCTACGGCAACATCGTCTACAACAAGGCGCCCGCGGTGTTGCGCCAGGCCGAGTTCCTGCTCGGCGACGAGGTGATGACCCGCGCGGTGCGCGCCTTCGTGCGCGAGCACGCGTTCGGGGTCGCCGAGTGGGGCGATCTGGTCCGGGCGTTCGAAGTTGCCGCCGGACACAGCCTGGAGACGTGGGCGGCGGCGTGGGTCACCACCGCGGGATTGCCCACCATGTCGACCGAGGTGGAAGTGCGCGACGCTCGCATCGAGCGGCTGCTGGTGCGGCAGGATGATCCCGCGCGCGCCGGGCGCGTGTGGCCGCAGCGATTGCGCCTCCTGCTATGGATGCCGGCCGGCGAGCTGCGCCGTGTCGACGTGATGAGTGACCAACCCGTGGTCGAGGTCGCGGCCCTGCACGGTGCACCGGCGCCGTGGTTCGTGTTCGCAAACGGCGGTGATTTCGGCTACGGCCGGTTGGTGCTCGATGCGGCGGGGCGCGAGGCGATCGCCCGTGTCCTGGCCAGCACCGACGATGTGTTGCTGCGCAGCCAGCTTTGGCAGGCCGCCTGGGAAACCGTGCGCGACGCTGCCTGGCCGCCGGCAGCTTTCATCGCCAACGCACTGGCGGCGCTGCCGCGGGAACGCGACGCGCGGGTTCTCCAGGCACAACTCGGACGCCTCCAGACAGCATTGCGCTGGTATGTCGCACCGACCCGCCGTGCCGAGGTTGCCGCGCCCATCGAAGCGGCCGTTCTGACCGCGATCGACACCGCGTCCGATGCCGGGACCCGCATCCTGCTGCAGCGCGCTTTTCTCGGGCTCGCCACCACGCCAGCGGCGTTCGGGGTGATCGAAGCATGGCTCGACGGCGCGCGTGTCATCCCCGACGTACGACTGACGTCGCGCGACCGCTTCCGCATGATCCAGAGCCTGATCGTCGGCGGCCGGCCGGGTGCGGCTGCGCGGTTGGAAGCGCAGGCCATCGCTGACGGTAGCGACGACGGGCGCCGCCTCAGCTACGCCACTGCCGCCTCGCTTCCCGATGCCAAGGACGCACTGTTCGAGTCCTGGTTGCCCGGTGCGACCAGGCCGCCGCCCGAAGCCTGGATCGAGGAAGCGCTCGGCCCCTTCAATGTGGTGGAGCAGCAGGCGGCAACCGGCGCGCATCTGCCGGCCGCGTTGGCGGCGGTGACGGCGCTGCGTAGCACGCACCGCATCTTCTTCGTCGATCGCTGGCTCGAGGCGTTCATCGGCGGGCAGGATTCGTCCGCGGCTCTGGCGGTGGTCGAAGCCTTTGCCGCCGATCCCGCGCTCGCACCGGATCTGCGGCGCAAGGTTCTCGAAGCCGCCGATGCCCTGCAACGCACGGTGGCGATTCGCGCCCGGTTCGGCGCCGCCCCGTGAAGATCGGTGCACTCATACAGGCGGTGATTCTCTGGATGGTTGCCGTATCCGTGCTCGCCGTCGACGACGTGGAACACCGTGTCGGCCACCACTATTGGACCCGCCCGGCGCTGTCGGAGACCAGTGTCGAATTTCATCTCGATGTGAAACTGCGAAAGCGCCTGGCGATCAGCGACAAGCGGCGGTTCCGTATCGTCGGCATCGAGATCGGCGGTCCGTGGCCGCCGAGCGATCCGATCTACCGGGTCGCGTTCGAAGACGGTGTGATCGGCTACATGGATGCGCGCGAGTTCGAGCACCGCCTGTTCATCGAACCGCGAGCCAACCAGGTGCCGTCGTCACCGATCCTGAAGCCGCCGCTCGGCCAGGGCATCCACGTGTACCAGTTCGAGCGCAGCAGCATCTTCGTGGCCGACCCGGATGTGATGTGGGAGCGCCTTCGCAACCAGGGACCGCGCTTCTTCCGCCCCGGCAACGTGCCGGTTGAACCACCGTCGTCGGTACTGGAATCGCCCACGGCACCGATCATCGGCCCACGCTAAACCGGTTCCTGATTAGCGATGAAGTTCAGCCACTACGCCGCCAGATGCCTGCACCTACCACAAGACTGGCCCACAACAACGCAACCCCGTATCAACGCCCAGGTTTCCCTCATCCCCAGCCCTTTCCGGAGGGAGCGGGAGCCCGGAGGGAGCAGGAGCCCGGAGGGAGCAGGAGCCCGGAGGGAGCAGGAGCCCGGAGGGAGCAGGGAGCGCGGAGGGAGCGGGGAGCAGGAGACATCCCTCTCCCCCCGGGAGAGGGACCGAGGGTGAGGGAAGCTGAGCAATGCCGCTATTCAGGAACCGGTTTGCCCGGTTGGGACGTAAGGGTCTGCAAACCGCTCCACGACTCGCCCGGCGCCAGCACTACCGGTTCGTCGATCACGGCCGGTTCGACGCACAGCATCTGCCGATAGCCGAGCGGCGGCATATCGGCGATGGCGGCGCTTGCTTGTTCCCAAGGGTTCCACACCACCGTGTTGGAGAAGCCGGTGGTCTGGATGTGAAAGCGGTGGCCCGGTTCGCTGACGGCGAGTTCGGGCGGCGCGTCGAGATAGATGCGGTCGGTCTCGCCGACGATCGTCAGCGGTTCGCCGCGTTGCGTGCGCTTGACGCCATGGGCGAGCTGGTCGAGATAGTCGACACTCGCGAGGCCCAGCAGCCGCGCCTGCCTGATGTCGTCGACGCGCAGATACGTGTGCAGCGCCGCCGTGAAATCGAGCGGCGTGTCGCCGGTGTTCTCGATGCTCAGTTCGACATCGAGGCGGGTGCCGCCGACGCTCACCGTGAGGTCGGCGGTGAAGCGGTGTGGCCACACGGCGAGGGTCGCGTCGGCAGCCGCGAGCGACCAGGTCGCAAGCGCGAAATCCTCGCCCGTGCGCTGTACCGACAGTTGCCAGGGCACGGTGCGGACCAGGCCGTGGCGCGGCAGCGGTCCGCGGGTGCTGAACTGCGGAAAGATCACCGGGATGCCGCCACGGATCGCTTTGCCGCCGGCATGACTGGCGAGTTCGCTCAGGTAAAGGCGCTCGCTGCCACCCGCGGGAATCCACGACAGCACATGGGCGCCGTAGTCGGTGATCACAGCGGTGGCGCCGTCGGACGAGACCAGGCGGGTGGCGCGCAACCCGGCGTAATCGATAGTTTCGATGGCGGCGGTCATGTTGGCTCCGACTGGTTGACAAAGGCGATGCCGGCCGCCACCAGCGCGACGGCGCAGACGAAGGTGACGGTCAGCGGTTCATGCAGGATCAGCACCCCGGCGGCGACACCGAACAAGGGCGTCAGGAAGGCGAAGACCGACAGGCGCGCCGCCAGGTATCGCGTGAGCAGCGAGAACCACACGAGATAGGTGACGAACGTCACCACGATGCTCTGGTAGGCAAGGCTGGCAATCACGCCCGGCGTGAGGGCGACCACGCCCGGTTCGCCGATCAACATCGAGACCAGCGGCAATGTCAGCCCCGAGACGACGAGCTGATAGAACAGCGTCTTGCTGCCGCTCGCGGCCGATAGCCGGGTGCTGCGGATCACGATGGTGGTCGCGGCCCACAGCACCCCGGCGATGACGCCGAACGCGTCGCCGAGCAGCGAGACACCGGCCGACCCGAAGCCGTCGGCGAAGGCGACCACGATGCCGCCGAATGCGATCCAGACGCCACACCACTGGCGCCGGTTCAGGCGCTCGCTCGGCACCAGCCAATGCAGTCCGAGCGCCGTGAGAATCGGCGACAGGTACACGAAGACGACCATGCGCGATGCCCCGGTGAAGGCGAGCCCGGCGAAGATGAACACGAACTCGCCCGCGAACAGGGCGCCGGCCAGCAACCCCGGGCCGAGCGTCGCGTCGCGCTGGAACAGGCTGATCGATCGCAGCCGGGTCCAGCCGAACAGCAGCATCGCCGCGATCAGCGATCGCAGCCCGCCCTGCATCACCAGCGAGATGCCAGGCGCGGCCAGCTTGGCGACCACATGGGTGAAGCCCCAGCAGAAGCACAGCACCACCATGATGGTGGCGGCACGGGCATCGACCGGCAGGCGGGCAGGGGAGGGAGCGGGCACGACGAAGGAGGCGGGGATGATGAAGGCGAGGGCGCAGGATACGTGAGCCCGATGGCGGCGCGAAGCAGCGGACGACGCGAACCCCGAAACTCTCACCCCCAGGCTACGCGGCGCTTCGCCACCCCTTTCAGGGGGCGGTTTTACCGAACATGGTTTCGCGCCGATAGCGGGCGAACCCTGCACAACACGCCTTCTCGCGACCCCCGCCGCGTCGGCGCTCCTATCCGATGCGGCGCTGCGGCAGCGCGAGCCTGGGCGCCTACCGGTTTCTGATCGCTCCCGAGTCCACGACAAAATCTGCTTGAATAAACGATTTCATTGCGCAGGGCGCCGTACGGTGTTTCAATTGCGCGACCGTGATCGCGCCAGCCGATCCGGATGGCAATGGCGCCTCTGAGCGGTGGCGTCGCGAAAGAACCAGTTCAATGGGAGGCCCCCGATGAAGTGTTCTCAGGTTGCCGTACAGGTCGCCGTGCTCGGTGCCCTTGCCTTGCCCGCCGCCAGCCAGGCTGCCATCCTCGATTTTCTCGATACCGGCACCAAGACCGACATCACCGATACCGTCATCACCTACCGCGGTGCCCTGGGTGCTCTGAACCCCAACAACGGGTCGCATTTCGCCGCTGGAAGGCGAGAGATCAACTGGGATGGCGTGCCGGACATTCAGTCCGATCCGAATCCCTTTTCGGGCAATTTTTTCAATCAGGCAACACCGGGAGGACGCGCCCGCGGCGCGGCGTTCACCACGCCCGGCACCGGTTTCCTGGTGAGTGCGGACGACAGCCCCGGAACCACCGCGTCCCGCTTCGGCTTCGGCAACGATTTCATCCCGTTCAGCGAACAGCGGATCTTCTCGCCGGTCGGCAGCGTCATCACCACGGTCGACTTTTTCATTCCCGGACAGCCCGGTGTTGCCGGCACCACTCGTGGTTTCGGTGCGGTGTTCCTCGACGTCGAGCAACCCGGACTGACCAAGATGGATTATTTCGCGGTCAATGGCGACCTGCTGCATTCCGTCCTGGTCCCCGTGAACGCGACGAGCGGCGACATGAGCTTCGCCGGTGCGCTGTTCGATAATGCCGTCGTTGCCAGGGTGGTGATCACCACGGGCAACGCGGCCTTGCTCGGCAATGGGAGCGAGGGTCCTGGAACGGATGGCGTCGCGATGGACGACTTCATCTACGGCGAACCGGTGCCCGAGCCATCCACCTGGGCGATGTTGGCCGCCGGTCTGGCGGGACTCGGTCTGACGCTGCGCCGCCGTCGCTGACACTTGGCGACACGCCAATGAAAAGGCCGGGTGATCCCCGGCCTTTTTCACGTCGTTGTCGTGGTGGGCCTCAGTGATCCCACGGATTCTCCTGTGCAGGTTCGATGCCGTACTTGGCGATGGCGGCCGCCACGGAGGAGGCGTCGACGGTGCCGTCCCGCACCAGTGCATCGAGGGTCGCGATCACCACATGATGCCGGTCGACCTCGAAGAAGCTGCGGAGTGCCGCGCGCGTGTCGCTGCGGCCGAAGCCGTCGGTGCCGAGCGTGACGTAGCGGCGCGGCACCCAGGTGCGGATCGAATCGGCGACCACGCGCATGTAGTCGCTGGCGGCGATCACCGGGCCCTGCGTGTCGCCCAGGCATTGCTCGACCCACGTGGTCTGCTGCCGCTCGGTGGACCGGAAGCGATTGTGGCGCTCGACCCCGAGACCGTTGCGTCGCAACTCGGTGAAGCTGGTCACGCTCCAGACGTCGGTCGCGATGCCCCAGTCCTGCTCGAGCAGGTCGGCGGCGGCGAGGACTTCGCGCAGGATCGTGCCGGAGCCCAGTAGTTGCGCGCGGGGCGCGGCGGTCTTGCCGGTGGCCTTCAGCGCCGATGGCCGCAGGCGATACATGCCGCGGATCACGCCCTCTTCCACGCCGGCCGGCATGGGTGGGTGCGCGTAGTTCTCGTTCATCACCGTGACGTAATAGAAAACGTCTTCCTGCTCTTCGAGCATGCGGCGGGCGCCGTCCTGCACGATGAGCGCGACCTCGTAGCCGAAGCAGGGGTCGTAGGCGACGCAATTGGGCACGGTGGAGTAGAGCAGGTGGCTGGAGCCGTCTTCGTGCTGCAGGCCTTCGCCCGACAGCGTGGTGCGGCCGGCCGTGGCACCCATCAGGAAGCCGCGGGCGCGCGAGTCGCCGCACGCCCAGATGAGGTCGCCGATGCGCTGGAAGCCGAAGCAGGAATCGAAGATGTAGAACGGCAGCATCGGCACGCCGTGCACGCTGTAGCTCACCGCGGCCGCGAGCCACGACGAGACCGCGCCGGCTTCGGTGATGCCTTCTTCGAGGATCTGGCCGTCCTTCGCTTCCTTGTAGTAGAGCAGCTCGTCGCGATCCTCGGGGTCATAGAGCTGGCCCACCGGCGAGTAGATCGCCACCTGCCGGAACAGCGATTGCATGCCGAAGGTGCGTGCCTCGTCGGCCACGATCGGCACGATGTGCTTGCCCAGCGTCGGGTCCTTGAGCCACTGCGACAGCATCTGCACGAACACCATCGTGGTGCTCTGCTCGCGGCCGTTGGTGCCTTCCAGGAAGCGCGAGATCGCGGTCCGGCTGGGCACGGCGAGCTTCGGCGCCTTGCCGATGCGCTTGGGCAGGTAGCCGCCGAGCGCCTCGCGTCGCGCGTGCAGATACTTCATATCGGCGGAGTCGTCGGCCGGCTTGTGGAATTCGAGGTGCGTGACCTGCTCGTCGGTGAGCGGGAGCGAGAAGCGGTCGCGAAACGCGAGCAGCGCCTCGTCGTCGAGCTTCTTCTGCTGGTGCGTGGTCATCTTGCCCTGGCCCCACGAGCCCATGCCGTAGCCCTTCTTGGTCTGGGCGAGAATCACCACCGGCTGGCCGCGATGATTCACCGCGGCGTGATAGGCCGCGTGGATCTTGACCGGATCGTGGCCGCCGCGACGCAGGCGGTCGATGTCGGCGTCCGACATGTGCGCCACCAGCGCCTGCAGCTCAGGGTACTTGTTGAAGAACGCCTCGCGGTTGAAGCGGCCATCGGTCGCGGCGTATTTCTGGAATTCGCCGTCGACCGTTTCATGCAGGCGCTTGAGGACGACGTTGTCGCGGTCGCGCGCGAATAACGGATCCCAATCCGAGCCCCACATGACCTTGACCACATTCCAGCCAGCGCCCGCGAACAAGCCTTCGAGTTCCTGCACGATCGAACCGTTGCCGCGCACCGGACCGTCGAGGCG
>JANXYG010000115.1 GCA_025350245.1 Betaproteobacteria bacterium | reverse complement strand
TTGAAGCCGGGCAATCTGCACGTTCTGCCCCGGCGACACATTGGTTTTCCGCGGCGTGATGCCGCGGCCTCATTGAAGCTAGGCGAGCGATACGATCGCGTCGAATTGATTCTGGTTTTCCGCGGCGTGATGCCGCGGCCTCATTGAAGCATGCTGTCGGCAGAAGGCGATTGGATCGTCGAAGCGGTTTTCCGCGGCGTGATGCCGCGGCCTCATTGAAGCATCGGCGCCGATGCGATGCCCGTAGCCGATGGTCAGGTTTTCCGCGGCGTGATGCCGCGGCCTCATTGAAGCTCAGGCGGTTGCGCAGGCCGCTACCGCCGCGCAAGCGTTTTCCGCGGCGTGATGCCGCGGCCTCATTGAAGCAACAGGGCATCGATCGCGCCGGTGACGAACTGCTTCGTTTTCCGCGGCGTGATGCCGCGGCCTCATTGAAGCCAGAACACGACGGTGCGGTTACGAACTGGCATGGTCGTTTTCCGCGGCGTGATGCCGCGGCCTCATTGAAGCGACGAAGGGTCCATCAAAAAAAGAGATTGTGACGACATGAGAGACCTCTCATGTCGTTCAGGCTGACGCGAGGCCTCGGACCTGTCGCCATTTCAACGAAACGTAGCCATGTCCTGTTGACGCGTCGTCGGCAGCGACATGAGCTGCGGGCGTGTCGCCAAAAAAGGATTTCTGCATCATGAAGAATCCAGGTTCGACTGGGCGACGCGAACTTCCCGACAACCAGCTCAGCCGCGACAACAACCACTTTCAGCCTTACGCCTGAAAGCGCCTCCCACGAGCACCCCGAACGACATCGTTCACGCTGCCCTCCATTTGGAATCGTTGCGCCCTAAGCCAGCTCGCGCTCGCCTCGATGATCAGACCTGGGCCGCGACCCATCGCGTCAATTCTGGCGAGGGCTCATCGAAGCTGACGAGCACGATCTCCAGGCCATGCCCCTCGACTGCCTCGATGGCGCGCGCCATCGCGTCGCGGATCCAGCGCTCGTCGTTGCCGAATGCCCCACCACCGAGCGAGGTCAGCAGCACCTTGCACGCTGCGCCCCGCTGCGCGTTCACGACCGCGGCCCACAGCGTGGCCTCGTACGCTGCTTCGAGCACCAGGGTGGCCAGGGGCGCCCAGTTCGCGCTGTTTGTGCCGGCAAAGTGGTGGTAACTCACCGGCAGCGCGGAGCAGAACGCTTGCGAAACGAGCGGTCCTGGGGAGGTCGTGCCTGTCACCTCGACGTCCCAGTGCATGCCGATCCTCAGGTGCTGCCGCAACGCATCGCGCCCGGAGTCGTCGAGCGCCTGGACCTGTCCGGACATGAGCGCGATGCCGTCGGCCGAGAACATCGCGTAGCCATTGCGCATCGTCCACAGCTCCGCTGCCGTCCTGCTCAATGCCTGCGCTATCGACGCGCCCAGCTCCGCAAAACCGTCGAGTTGCCGACCTGCCGTCTGGCCCAGTTTGCCGTCCACTGGAGCGAAATAGTTGCGGTAGATCGTTGCTGCGCCGGCGGCGATCGCGCAGGCCGGTCCCTGGGTGTGGTCGCCGGCGTAGCCCGTCACCCCGTGGTCAGGCGTGACGTCAGGCGCGGTCATTTCGAGAAGGTTGAACTGGGAGGCGACCTGGAACACCGCGCCGGCGTTGTCGGGTTGCGCATGAAGCGCGCGGGCGTCGCCCCGGATCACGCGAAAGGACCGTTCACCGCCGAGCGTCGGCCCTGAAAGCGCGCGTTCCCGCAGTTCATTCAGCGACACCAGTTCGAGCTGGCCAATGCCGAACTGTTGGCCGGTGAGACGCGACTTCAGGTGCTCCCCATCGACCTCAAGATGCCGATGGATCGCTTCCCGGCCTGCGGCACCGGCCGGCTCCCTGAATCCTGTCAGTTGCTCGAACCAGTCCATCCATTGACTCCCCGTGCCAGGCCGCCCCGGATTGTGCGCTTCAACCCCTCACACACCGGCGTCACCACCACGATGAGCGCCGCAATCGTCAGCCCGACGAACGCCAGATGAATGCCCGACGTGTTCGGCCAGGGACTCATCGCGACCAGCAGGCAGATGGCCGGGTAGTGGATGCAATACAGCGGAAAGGTCAGCGAACCCGCCCATTCGATGATCGCCTTGATCCGCGCATGGATTCCGATCGAGTCGGTCAGGACCTGCCGCGCGGCGATCAGATTCAACGATAGTGCCGCGGCGGTGACGTAGTCCTGGACCAGGTTCCGGTTGTATGGCCCGCGGCCCCAGGGGAATTGCGCACCGAAGTTGTCGCCCGGCAGATGTCTCGCGATGGTCGGCAGGGCCAGCACGAGTACTGCCGAACCGAGGAAGACGCCCCGCGCCGCCAGCGCCAGGCGAAGGCGCGCGTGATACAGCGCATAGCCCATCGCCCACACCGGGAGCAGAGCGATGATGGTCCGGCCTGCCAGGGCCAGGAGCAGCAGCGTCGCCGGGATCCAGAAGATCCGGCGCGAGAACAGCGCCAGCCCGGCGATCAGGTAATAGGTGCCCTCGAAGCTGAGCGACCAGAACGGATTGTTGGTGCCGGGCGAAATACCGTCGAAGCCGAACACCTGGAACTCGTTGAGGAACACGGCGGCGGAAAGATAGCCGGCCCAGCTCTCCGGCCGGGGTCATGCGGGCATTTCTTGTGCTACTTTCCGGGATGTTCTGATTGCACCCAGTCCTTGAACGTCTCATCTTCGAACCGATAGACGCCCTTGTCCGACTGGATGAGGACTTGGCGTTCGCGAAGTCGCTTCAGGGCATTCTGCGGCACCGAACGGTCGGCGGAGCGTCCCAGCTTCAGCGCCTGACCCATCCTTGTCAATGTTAGCGACCCGTGCAGATCGCCCGCGCCGGCGGCGACCAATTGAAGGACGAGCCGGTCCGCCGGCAGCATCCGGTCCCAGCGCTTGGCGAAGCCCTCTTGCGCATAGACGCTTTGTTTGCAGGTCTCGATTGCGCGATCCACGCCCTCGAACGCGTTACCGAGGTACTGGGACAGGAACCTCCTGAAGAGCTCGGGCACCCTCTTGAGGGCATCAAACGCCCTGAGGGTGTCCTCCAGCTCAAGTTTCAGCGTCGTCAGCGTGTTGGCGCGTCGAGTCAGCTCCCGGACGAACTCGTCGCCGAGCAGCGGCAGGGCTTCGACCCGAGCCCAGTTGTAGAAGGCTTTGTCTTCGGCGCCGAACATCGTCCTCAACCTGTCCTCGGATGATCCTGTGAACATCACCTTCAGGCGATCCTTGCGGGTGTCCAGCAGCGCCCGCAGTGCCTTCTCCAGTGCCGTGTGTCTCTTGTCGGCCAGCACCTGGGCCTCGTCGATCAACAGGAGCCCGGTGTTCTTGCTCTTGTCAAACGCAGAGAACGCAGCGCGCAGTTTGGCGGAGCGCACCTTTTCTGCGTCCTTGAACCCCAGCTCCGCGCCGCCTTCGGCCATCCCGGTCACCTTTCCCGAAACCTTTAGTGTGGAGACGGGCGTTTCGAGCGTGGCGCGCACCTTTGCGAGAGCCCGCCGCGGTGCTGAGCAGGCGTGGATCGCCTCCGCGATGGCATCGACCGGATCCTGGTCTTCCTGCCACAGGTTGCAGTAGCCGACCGCATACCCCTTCTTTTCCGCAGCAGGCGTGAGATCCTTGGTCAGAAACTCCGTCTTTCCCATCCGGCGCCTTGCGTGCAGGGCCGTCGCCGAGATCAGACCGAGGTCGAATGCCCGCAAGTGATGTTCGGCAAGCTCCGGCCGGGCAAAATGCCAGCCGGTCAGCAACGGGAGGCGCATGTGTTAGGTTGTGGTAGGTGTTATAGGAATTCCTAAATATCGAGTGCCATTCTAACGCGGCCGGTGGCATCGAGCGGCGGCTACGTGGCATCGCCAACACCGACACCACATTACCCGTTGCGGGCGAGCTTGCCCTGCACCCACTTCACCAGTTCTCCCGCCGGCATCGCCCCCGACTGCCGCGCCACTTCCTTGCCGTCGCGATAGAGGATGAGTGTCGGAATGCTGGCGATGTCGCTGGCCGAGCTGGTGTTCGGGCTCGCGTCGGAATCCACCTTGGCGAAGCGCACGCCGGGCAGATAGAGCGAGAAGGCGGGTGTCACGGAACTTCACCCGATCCGGGGCGGCCCCTCCTTGCGCAGGCCTTGCGGAAACTCAGCGCCTCATCGTGCCCAGCCGAGCGCACCCCAACAGAACGCAGCCGACGAGGAGGATCGACAGCGTTGCCGGCTCCGGCACCGGGCTCGCGGTCATGGTCCAGCGGGCGGCACCGAACGGCTCCGCAAATGCGCCATAGAAGCCATCGGACCCATAGAACGGGGCGCCATTGGAACCGAAGGTCGCTGCGGAGACGTTGCCGGCGTTGAAGGTAAAGCTGTCGCCCGGGCCGCCACAATTGAGCACGCTACACGCAATGAAGTCCATGAAGCCGCCGTTCAGGCTCAACGTCGGGGCCAGGCCGGCCGTGCCAAAATTCGTGAAGTCGGTCGAGTAGAGAAATGGCAGGGCAGACCCCGAAACGCCTCCCAGAGAGGGAGTTCCGATGATCGCGCTCACCACCACGGTGTTCTGGTCCGCCAGCAGGGTGCCCTCCAGTTGACCGGCGATGGTCGCGTTGTCGAACAGCCGGGTATACGAGAAGTCGTACAGCGACGCGTGTGCTGCGGGTACCACCAATCCCAGTGCGGCGAGAAGCAGGGTCGATCTCATGACGATCTCCGGTTTGCGGGATGAATCTCCACATGAAATGTGGCGACCAGAACGATGCCGAATGATACGGCGATCGCTTCCGGAATAGAATTTTTCGAGCGAAGGGGTGCCTTCACCCGAGATCCGCAGCAGACACCGTCCCGGAGATACCGCCATGATTCGAACGACTCGCTTCATCCCTGTGTGCGGCATGCTGGCCGCGTTCGCGGCACCCGTGCTGGCGCAAGACAGCGCCTCGCGGCAAGACCTCACGGCCATCCCGGTGACGCGCAGCTTCAATCTGGTGGGCGTGGGCGTGGGATTGCTGCCGGAATTCTCGGGCGCCGACAGCTACCGCGCCATGGTGCTGCCCATCCTGCGCGCAGACTACAAGGGTCGCGTCTATATCAATGTGTTGCAGGCAGGCGTCTGACTCTGGAGTGCCGACGACAAGTCGGTGCGCGTCGGTCTCGCCGTCGAGCCGCGCTTCGGCTACAAGGGGTCCGAGGGCGGACGGGTGCAAGGAATGGCCGACCGCGAGTTCAGCGTGGAGGGAGGGCCCAACATCCAGTGGCGCACGCCGGTCGGTGTGGTGTATGCCAACTTCTACCAGGACTTGAGCGGCGCCAGCAGCGGGCAGAGCGCCCAGTTGCAGTTCATCCGGCCGCTGGTCACCGGCCGCAAGCTGTTCGTCAACGGGTTCGCCGGAGTCAACTGGCTGAGCGGGCGGCTCAACGACTACTACTTCGGCGCGCGCACCAATGAGGCCACGCTGGTGCGGCCGGCCTACACCGCGGGCGCCACCACCAATCTCCAACTCGGCGTCAACGGCGCTTACCGTCTCACCGAGCGCGGGTCGATCCTGTTCGGCGCCAACGTTATCCGGCTCGGCAGCGAATCGTCGAACAGCCCGATCGCCGAAACCCGGCTGCAAGCCGTGGTGTACGCGGGGTATGCGATTTCGTTCTGAGGCTTGTCGCATACATCGGTTGCCCTCTCAACCCCGAGGCCAACGTCGAGGGGCTCGTGACGTGTGTAGTATCGCAACACCGACACGACATCCCCACGATGACTGTAGAAAGCTGCATACGGGAATCGCCGCAGCAGTGCGCGACGCACTCTTGGCATGGCCTCGGCGTACACCTGCGGTGTGGCGCAGATGACGGAAAACTGCAAGTCGAGCGCTACGAGAAACTCTTCCCCCAGACCTGGCGCCTGCGCCTGATACCACTCATGCGCCTCGCCGATCTCCCGCACAGCGCGCGGGGAAAGGGTTATACGGTTCGCCACGTACCCTGGCGAATCCGCTTACGGACATCCTCCCAGGGCACTCCTGATTCCGGGTTGGCCTCGAATTCAGCCAGGCGCGCTTCGAGATCCGGCTTGACTTCTGGTGACAAGGGCAGAGCTTCGGGCACTTCCGTGATGCTGTCCCAGATGAGTTCGAGCAGCCGAAGTCGCTCAGCGACCGGCAACTCCAGGATTTCCGCGACGGGCAGTTTGTCCATCACGATACGATATCACCGTCCGCAGATAGCCTGTGAAAACGAAGGCCCCATTCGATTTGGGCAAGGCATTGGCAGATGCCGTGGATCCGTCCGGTCCTCGAGCTTGCATCCGGCGGGCACCAGGCCTGCCACAGAGAATCACGCGCTGCGGGCGAGCTTGCCCTGCACCCACTTCACCAGTTCCCCCGCCGGCATCGCTCCCGATTGCCGCGCCACTTCCTTGCCGTCGCGATAGAGGATGAGTGTCGGAATGCTGGCGATGTCGTTGGCGGCGCTGGTGTTCGGGCTGGCGTCGGAATCGACCTTGGCGAAGCGCACGCCCGGTAGTTGTGTGGCGGCGTTGGCAAAGTGCGGCGCCATCATCCGGCACGGGGCGCACCAGTCGGCCCAGAAATCCACCAGCACCGGCTGCCCGGTGTTGGCGATATAGCGCGGAAAGGTCTCGTCGGTGAGCGCCACCGGGTGCGCGGGCATGAGCTTCTCGCCGCAGCGGCCGCAGACCGGTTGATCCTGCAGGCGCTCTTCCGGCACGCGGTTGGTGGTGGCGCAGTGGGGGCAAACGAGGTTCATGGTTTTCTATGCCTCCGTAAGAATCCATTCTGCCGCGCGCTCGGCGATCATCAGCGTCGGCGAGTTGGTGTTGCCCGAGGTGATGGTCGGCATCACCGAGGCGTCGGCGATGCGCAGGCCGGCCATGCCGTGCACGCGCAGGTGCGGGTCCACAACCGCCATCGGATCGGTCGCCGGCCCCATCTTGCAGGTGCCGATGGGATGAAAGATGGTGCTGGCGATGTCGCCGGCGAGATGCGCGAGTTCGTCGTCGGTCTGGTATTGCGTGCCGGGCTTGAACTCTTCGGGCGTGAAGCGGGCGAGCGCTTGTTGGCCGACGATGTTGCGCGTCACGCGCACGCTCTCGGCGGCAACCTTGCGGTCTTCCTCGGTCGACAGATAGTTGGCCTGGATCGCCGGCGCGTCGTCGAATCGTGGGGATCGGATGCGGACATGGCCACGCGAGGTCGGATTCAGGTTGCACACGCTGGCGGTGAAGGCGTTGAAGGCATGTAGCGGCTCGCCGAAGGCATCGAGCGATAGCGGCTGCACGTGGTACTCGAGATTCGGGTGCTGCCGGGTGGGATTGCTGCGCGTGAACAAGCCGAGCTGCGAAGGCGACATGCTCATCGGGCCGGAGCGGTTGACGAGGTATTCGAGGCCGATCATGGCCTTGCCCAGCAGCGAGTTGGCAATCACGTTGAGCGTGCGGGTGTTGGTCACTTTGAACACGGTGCGGATCTGCAAATGGTCCTGCAGATTGTCGCCAACGCCGGGCAGCTCGTGTTTCACCGCTATGCCGTGCGATTGCAGCAAGGTCCCCGGCCCGATGCCGGAAAGCTGGAGGATCTGCGGCGTGCCGATCGAGCCGGCGGCCATCACCACTTCGCGCGTGGCGCGGGCCTGGCGCACGGTGCCGCTTTCGACGAACTCGACACCGGTGCAGCGCTTGACGCCATCGACGGTCTCGACGAGCAGCCGCGTGGTTGGCGCGTTGATCTTCACGGTCAGGTTCGGGCGCGACATCACCGGGCGCAGAAAGGCCTTGGTGGCGTTCCAGCGCACGCCACGCTTCTGGTTCACCTCGAAGTAACCCACGCCCTCGTTGGTGCCGCGGTTGAAGTCGTCGGTGCGCGGGATGCCTGCCTGCACTGCGGCGTCGGCGAAGGCGCTGAGAATCTCCCACGACAGCCGTTGCTTTTCCACCCGCCACTCGCCGCCGCCGCCATGCAGCGGGTCGGTGGCGGTGCCGCCGTCGAGCGTCCAGTGGCTTTCGTGGCGGGTGTAGTAGGGCAGGCAATCGTCCCAGCCCCAACCGGGGTTGCCGGCGTCGACCCAGCGCGAGTAGTCGCGCGCCTGGCCGCGCATGTAGATCATGCCGTTGATCGACGAGCAGCCGCCCAGAACCTTGCCGCGCGGGTAGCGCAGCTTGCGGCCGTTCAGCCCCGGGTCGTTCTCGGTGAAGTACATCCAGTCGGTGCGCGGGTTGCCGATGCAGTAGAGGTAGCCCACCGGAATATGCACCCAGAGGTAGTTGTCGTCGCCGCCGGCTTCGAGCAGGAGCACGCGGCGCTTGGGGTCGGCGCTCAGGCGGTTGGCCAGCAGGCAGCCGGCGGTGCCGGCGCCGATCACGATGCTGTCGTACGTTAGTTGGTCGCTCATGGCGCGCAATGGTAGCGCCCGGGCGGCCATCGAGTAACCCCGCCACGCAACGCGCACCGTCATGGCGCGCGTTGTGAGGGCGGCCGCTCAGCTTCCTACGGGGGCGCCCAGCTTGCGCACGATGACTTCCATCAGGCACCACTTCGTCAGACCGCTTTGCAGCAGGTTCACGCCCACGAAGGCGGTGAAGGCCAGCCACCACATGCTGACGAATACCGGGCTGCCGGGAATGCCCAGCGCGAGTGACACGAGGATGAAGGTGCCTGCGACGAGGCGGACGATTTGCCATGATTTCATGGTGAGACTCCTTGGGTGGACAGCGTTGAAGGTGGTGGGTCGATGGCCGCGGGACCGGTGATCGCGTCCAGGCGGTTGCGATAGGCGACGAAGTAGAGGATCGGGATGACCACGAGGGTGAGCACGGTCGACACGAAGATGCCGAAGATCAGCGAGATCGCCAGGCCGTTGAAGATCGGGTCGTCGAGGATGAAGAAGGCGCCGAGCATGGCGGCCGCGCCGGTGAGGACGATCGGCTGGGCGCGGGTGATGGCGGAGCGCACGATCGCGTCCTTGAAGGCGATGCCGTCGCGCACCTGCAGGTTGATGAAATCCACCAGCAGGATCGAATTGCGCACGATGATGCCGGCCAGCGCGATCATCCCGATCATGCTGGTGGCGGTGTATTGCGCGCCCAGCAGGGCGTGCCCCGGCATGACGCCGATGATGGTGAGCGGGATCGGCGCCATGATGATCAGCGGCGTGAGGTACGAGCCGAACTGCGCCACCACCAGCAGGTAGATCAGCACCAGGCCCACCGCGTAGGCGGTGCCCATGTCGCGGAATGTCTCGTACGTGATCTGCGACTCGCCGTCCCACTTCAGCGCGTAGTCGCGATAGGCGTCTTCGGGCTGGTGAATGAAGTATTCGACGAGCGTGCCGCCGCCGGGCGTCGCGATCTTCGCGATCTCGCCGCGCATGGAGAACATCCCGTACAGCGGGCTGTCGACCTTGCCCGCCATGTCGGCGACGACATAGTTCACCGGCAGCAGGTCCTTGTGATAGACCGGCTGCTCGCGCACCGCATCGGTCACGGTCACCAGTTCACGGATCGGCACCAGGTTGCCGGCCGCGGTGCGCACGGTGAGTTGCAGCAATGCATCGAGGTCGCCGTGCCGCTCCGCCGGCAACCGGATCGTTGCGGCGGCGAGATACTTGCTCTGGTCGTGCAGGTAGGCCGTGGCCTCACCAGCCAGACCCGCACGCAGCGTGGTCACGATGGCTTGCTGGGGCACGCCGAGCATCGCCGCTTTCTGGCGGTCGATCAGCAGCATGGTCTTCGGCGCGACGGCGATGCTGCTGTCGTCCACGTCCACCAGACCGGTCGTCCTCTCGAAGACCGCGCGCACGGCTTTGGCGACCTGCTGCCGGCCTGCCGCCTCCGGTCCGTAGATCTCCGCCACGATCGGCGACAGCACCGGCGGGCCGGGCGGCACTTCCACCACCTTGACGTTGGCGCCGAACCGCTGGCCGATCTTCTGCAACGCGGGCCGCACGCGGGTGGCGATCGCATGGCTTTGCGCCTGGCGCTCGTGCTTGTCGACGAGGTTCACCTGGATGTCGCCCACCTCGCCGCCAGCGCGCAGGTAGTACTGCCGCACCAGACCGTTGAAGTTGATCGGAGCCGCGGTGCCCGCATACGCCTGGTAGTCGGTGACTTCTGCAACCGTGGCGAGATAGCCGCCGAGCTCGTGCAGCACCGCGGCGGTCTGCTCGACCGGCGTGCCGGCCGGCATGTCGACTACCACCTGGAACTCCGACTTGTTGTCGAAGGGGAGCATCTTGAGGAGGACCAGCCCGGTCGCCGGCAACGCCATCGAGATCGCGATGAGAACGGCGATGCCCGCACCCAGCAGACGGCGATTGCGCTTGCCGCGCTGGTCGTCGAGCAGGGGGCTGAACACGCGTTCGAACAGCGGGGCGAGTTTCGCGGTGAAGCCGTTGCCGTGAGGGGTGGCGGTGTGGGTGGGGGTTGCCTTCAACCACAGGCGCGCGAGCCATGGCGTCACGACGAAGGCGATGGCGAGCGACAGCAGCATGCCCATGCTCGCGTTGATCGGGATCGGGCTCATGTAAGGCCCCATCAGCCCTGATACGAACGCCATCGGCAGCAGCGCTGCGATCACCGTGAGTGTCGCCAGGATCGTGGGTCCGCCGACTTCGTCGACCGCGCTGGGAATGATCTGCGCCAGGGTGCGTCCCGGATACAGTTGATGGTGGCGGTGGATGTTCTCGACCACGACGATCGCGTCGTCGACCAGGATGCCGATCGAGAAGATCAGGGCGAAGAGCGAGACGCGATTGAGGGTGAAGCCCCAGGCCCAGGACGCGAACAGGGTCGCCGCCAATGTGAGAACTACTGCGGTCCCGACGATCGCGGCCTCGCGGCGGCCGAGCGTCAGGAACACCAGGCCCACGACCGACGCGGTGGCGAAAAGCAGCTTCTGGATCAGTTTCTTCGCCTTGTCGTTGGCGGTGGCGCCGTAGTTGCGCGTCTGCGCGACCTGCACGTCGGCGGGAATCAGGGTGTTGCGCAACGCATCGACGCGTTTCAGCACCGCATTGGCGACGTCGATGGCGTTTTCGCCGGGCTTCTTGGTGATTGCGATGGTGACGGCCGGATACTCGGCGGCAACGGCGCCGTCCCTCGCGGGGACGCCATGCCAGACATACCGGGTCGACGGCGGGGGACCATCGCGCACCGTCGCGACATCGCGCAGGAACACGGGCTTGCCGCCTTCCACGCCGACGACCAGCGCCGCGACATCGTTCGCCTGTTGCAGGAACGGTCCGGCTTCGATGGCGATAGCGTGGTTGCCCGTGATCAGGTCGCCCACTGGCATGCCGAGATTGGCGGACTGCAGGGCGAGGCGCAGATCGGAAACGGTCACGCCCAGACCGGCCATGCGGGTGGGGTCGATCTCGACCATCACCGCGCGGCCCGGACCGCCGATTGTCGTCACCTCCCGGGTGCCGGGGACGCGCTTGATGTCGGCCTCGATGCTGTGCGCCACGCGCTCCAGGTCGTAGGGGCCGGTCGCGGCAGCGCGGCTGTAGAGGGTGAGGGTGACGATGGGCACATCGTCGATGCCCTTGGGCTTGATGATCGGATCGAGGACACCCAGGCCCCTGGGCAGCCAGTCGGCGTTCGCGTCGACCGTGTCGTGCAGACGCACCAGCGCCTCGGTCCGCGGCACGCCGACCTTGAACTGTACGGTGACGATCGCCATCCCGGGGCGGGATACCGACATCACGTGCTCGATGCCCGAGATCTGGGCCAGCACCTGCTCGGCCGGCCCGGCCACCATCTGCTCGATGTCGACGACGCTCGCGCCCGGGAACGGAATCAGCACGTCGGCCATGGTCACGTTGATCTGGGGCTCCTCTTCCCGCGGGGTGACGAACACCGAGAAGATGCCCAGCAGCAGCGCGACCAGCGCGAGCAGCGGCGTGATCTGCGCGCTCTGGAAGAACGCGGCGATCCGGCCCGAAATGCCCGGCGATGACCGGCGGTGGAGGTCTGGCATCGCGGGGCTCAGCGCACGCGCGCCGCTGCTTGCGCGTCGGTGACGACGCGTTCACCGGGCATCAGTCCGGACAGGACTTCGACTTTTCCGCCGTCGACCCGCCCCAGGCGTACCTGGCGCAGGACCGGTCGTCCGTTCGGGTCGAGGACATAGAGGGCGGTCAGTTCGGCGCGCCGGACGATCGCCTGCACCGGAACCATCAGGCTCACGGCATCGGGATGGGTGGTGCCGGCAGGCAGCGGCAGCCACAGGCGCGCGAACATGCCCGGACCGACACCGTCGAGTCCGACGGGCAGGTCGACGCGCATTTGCACGGTGTGGGTGGCCGGGTCGACGGTGGGGAGCACCTGCACCCGGGTCGGCGTCACCCAGCGCCGGTCAGGCGGCAGGCCGGGCAGTTCGGCACGCGGCGTCTTGCTCGCAACGATCTGCGCGGCGACAGTCTGGGGTACCGCGGCGGTGATTCGCAGCGCCGCCGGGTCGTAGAGCGTGAGCAGAGGCCGGCCGGGCATGGCCATGTCGCCCAGCATCACCGGCACGTCTGCAATCACCGCGTTGTAAGGCGAACGGACAATATAGAAACCACTCTGCGTGCGCGCAGCGCCAGCCTGGGAGAGTTGGGCGGCGACCTGGGCGCGCGTTGCCTTGAACTCGGATTCGGCGTTGTCCAGTGCGGCCTGGCTGATGTAGTGCTGTGCGAACAGCTGCTTCTGGCGTTCGTACTGGCGGGTCGCGGCTTCGAGCGCGGCGCGTGCCGCGGCGACCTGGGCGTCACCGGCGGCGGCATTCTGGTCGGCGGCCCGGGCATCGATGCGCACCAGCACCTGACCGGCCTTGACCGAATCCCCGACCCTGGCATCGAGCAGGACGATGGCGCCGGCAACCTGCGCTGCGATGACCGATTGGCGTACCGCCTCGACGACACCGTCGAAGCCCGCAGACGGCGCTGCAGGGGCGATCTGTCCGGGCGCTGCGTCCAGGCCGACGGCGGCGCATGCATGGCCGGAAGCGGCGAGCGAAACGACCACAGCGGCGATGAATGAGTGGATCGTGGGCATGGTGTCGATGTCGGGGTTGCGTATCCGTTCCGGGGATCCGGGACTGGAACCGCATCCTGATCCAATTTATTATTTGAGCAATTACGCAAATAGGCAAGTACAAATTTGCGCAAAACAGCATGAGACAGGAGCCGTGAGGCATGATTGCGCCAGATCAATTTCCGGAGAGACCGAGCATGGAAGGACTAACCAGCGAGGCGCTGGAGCAGGTGGCGTCGTATTTCCAGGTGCTGTCGGAACCCACGCGATTGCAGATCCTCAATCTGCTGCGGCAGCAGGAGCGCAACGTGGGCGAACTCGCGCAGTTGTGCGGCTACAGTTCGGCGAACATCTCGCGCCACCTCGCGCTGATGAGCCAGCGCGGATTCGTGTCCCGCGACACCCGTGGCAACAGCGTGTACTACCGCATCATGGACCCGTCGATCTACGAATTGTGCGACCTGGTGTGCGGCAACATCGCCCGGAAGTTCGAGCGCACGGCAAAGGAGCGGGCGGCGTTTGTCGCCCCGGCGCCACGGCGCGGCAAGTCACGCTAGCCGCATGGCGATCCCGGGGTGGGCGGAAACCCGCGCCGGGGTGGCGCGCGAATGCATAACCGTTGTTCGGCGGCCGGGGGCCGTGGCGCCGATGCGACAATGCGCGGCTGGATACACCGCACTGTCAACGTCTGAGGAGAGCGACAACATGGCTAAAACGGCATTCCTGGGTCTGGGCGTCATGGGGTATCCCATGGCCGGGCACCTGAAGAACAAGGGTGGTCACGAGGTCGCGGTGTGGAACCGCACGGCGGCCAAGAGCGCAGCGTGGGTGGCCGAGGTCGGCGGGCGCGCGGCGGCTACGGCGAAGGAGGCTGCCGCCGGCGCCGAGTTGGTGATGATGTGCCTGGGCAACGACGACGACGTGCGTTCGGTCGTGTATGGCGACAACGGCGCTCTCGCGGGCATGACGGCAGGCTCGGTCCTGGTGGATCACACCACCGCGTCGGCCGATCTGGCGCGCGAGCTGCACGCCAAGTGCAAGGCGCTGGGCATCGGCTTCGTCGACGCGCCGGTGTCGGGTGGCCAGGCCGGGGCGGTCAACGGCCAGCTCGGCATCATGTGCGGCGGCGACGACGCCGACTTCAACCGGGTCAAGCCGGTGCTCGACATCTACGCCAAGAGCTGCGTGCAGATCGGCGGGCCGGGCGCGGGTCAGTTGTGCAAGATGGTCAACCAGATCTGCATCGCCGGTCTGCTGCAGGGCTTGTCGGAAGGCATCAATTTCGCGAAGAAGGCCGGGCTCGACGTCGAGAAGGTGATGTCGGTCATCTCCAAGGGCGCTGCTTCATCGTGGCAGATGGAGAATCGCTGGAAGACGATGAACGAGGTCAGGTTCGACGGCTTCGGTTTCGCGGTCGACTGGATGCGCAAGGATCTCGGCATCGTGCTCGACGAGGCGCACAACAACGGCGCGCGGCTGCCGGCCACGGCGCTCATCGATCAGTTCTATGCGCAGGTCCAGGCCCGGGGGGGCAGCCGCTGGGACACCAGCTCGCTGATGCATCTCCTCGCGAAAGACTGAGAGGTGACGCCCACCCCCGGCCTCCGCTGCGCTACGCCTTCCCCCTCGAGGGGGCCGGTGTCCTCGGGAAACCCTGTGGGCACCGTGCGGGTGGAGCAGGGCCGGCCTTTCTCGGAGGCCTGCGAGCGCAACCGTGACCCGATCCTCGCCGGGTTGCGGGTTGTGTTTGCCGATCGGCATCTGGTGCTGGAGATCGGCAGCGGCACCGGGCAGCATGCTGCGTACTTCGCGCGGCATCTGCCGCACCTTATCTGGCAGCCGAGCGACATCGACGCGCACCTGCCGGGTATCCGCAGCTGGACCGACGCAGCGGCGCTCCCCAATCTGTGCGACCCGGTCGCGCTCGACATTAACCAGCCGGCATGGCCCGACACCGGCGCCGACGCGGTGTTCACGGCCAACACGTTGCACATCGTCTCGTGGCCGGTGGTCGAACGCCTGTTCGAAACAGTGGCCTCGCTGTTGCCGGCCGACGGCATGCTCGCCGTGTATGGGCCATTCAACTATCGCGGCCGGTTCACGTCCGACAGCAATGCCGCCTTCGACGCGATGCTGCGCGCGCGCGAGCCGGCCAGCGGCATTCGCGACATCGAGGCTGTCGACCGGCTTGCCCGCCAACTGGGCTTCGCGTCGTCGGCGGATCTGGCGTTGCCCGCCAACAACCGGTTGATCGTGTGGCAACGGACGTCGGGTCGGTCACCGCCGCTCGTTTCGCATTTGTAAGACGTTTTATAAAAAAGTACGCAACCGACTGAAAGGCCGAGGTTTTTTTTGTCGTTTCACCTTGACACGTCCTATGCCGAATCATTACTGTCTGCCGCGACTGAAGACCAGTCACGGCGCTGGGCGGACGGGGGTTCGGCAGCAGCCGCGAAAATCACAAGTTCCTGAGGAGAGATCGATGAAAAAAGCTAAGTTGGTAGCGGCGCTGGTCGGCGCATTGTGCGTTGCAGGATCCACCGGCGCATTCGCACAAAAAGTTTACTGGACCACCAGCGGCATGTTCGGCCCGTTCGATATCCGTGGCCTGATTCCCGCGCTGCCAGTCGAGAAGTCACGCCAGATCACGATCCCGGTCAGCATGTGGATCATCGATCACCCCAAGGGTCTCGTGGTGTTCGACACCGGCAACAACGTTGCCATCGGCGAAAATTGCAAAGCTTACTGGGCCCCGGGCAACTGTGACTTCCTGAAGCCGAGCCAGAAGCGTGAAGACGTGATCGACATGCAACTGCAGAAGCTGGGCTACTCGGCCGACAAGGTCAAGGTCCTGGTCTCGTCGCACTCCCACCTCGATCACATCGGCAACATCGAGATGTTCCCGAAGGCGATTCACGTGATCCAGAAGAAAGAACTGTATCAAGCCTGGTGGCCGGAAAAGTTCCAGGGCCGTACCTCCCCCGGCAGCTTCGTGATGGCTGATATCGACAACGCCCGCGAGTTCAACTACCTCGAGCTCAATGGCGACTACGACCTGTTCGGCGACGGCTCGGTGATGATCTACAGCACTCCTGGCCACACCATCGGTCACCAGTCGATGAAGGTGAAGCTGGCCAGCGGTCAGGTCATCATCATTGCGCAGGATGCCATCTGGATGCAGGAAAACCTCGATGGATACCCGGCCGGTCTGAACTACAGCGTCAAGGACTACACCGACTCCGTGAACCGCCTCAAGATGATGCGTGACCTCGAAGGCACCGAGCTGTTCATGGCGCACGACGGCGAACAGTTCAAGGCCAAGGGCAGCCGTTGGTACAAGTAAGCAGCATACCCGGCAGTCTCTGCCAGTGACGGAAGGCCCCCCCGCGAGGGGGGTTTCCGTTTCTGGCGCCCCCCGCGTATGCTCCGCGCCCTCATGCTCCGCGTCCTCCTGTCCGTGTGTCCTCGTCGCCCTCCTCGTGTCTGAAGCAATCGCCCTCGAATCCGTTTCCAAGCGCTACGGCTCGAAAACCATCATCCACGACATCTCCTTCTCGGTAGCCAAGGGAGAGATCGTCGGGTTCCTCGGTCCCAACGGGGCCGGCAAGACCACCACCATGCGGATGATCGCGGGTTTCACCACCGCCACGTCCGGAGTGGTGCGCGTCGCCGGCTACGACATGGCCACCGACAACCAGGCTGCCGCGCGGCGCCTGGGCTATCTGCCCGAGCAGCCACCGCTCTACGACGTGCTCGATGTCTCCAGCTATCTGCGGTTCGTTGCCCGCGTCAAGGGTGTGCCGCGGGCTGCCATCGCGCGTGAACTCGACCGTGTCGGTAACGCGTGCCGCCTCGAGACCGTGATGCGCCGCGAGATCTACAAGTTGTCCAAGGGCTATCGCCAGCGTCTCGGCCTGGCACAGGCACTGTTGGGCGATCCCGACGTGCTGCTGCTCGACGAGCCCACGGCCGGCCTCGACCCCGGTCAGATCCAGGAAACCCGTGAAGTCATCCGCGCCTTCGGCCGCGAGCATGCGGTACTGATTAGCACCCACATCCTTCCCGAGGTCACGCTCATGTGCCATCGCGTGGCCATCATCAACCACGGGCGCCTGCTGGCAATCGATTCGCCGGCCGGCCTGCAGCAGGCCTCGGCGCAATCCAACCGTGTCACGCTGCTGGTCACCGGTCCCGCTGAAGCGCTGCGCGCGGCATTGATGGCAATCGACGGCGTGAACGAAGTGTCGATGCAGGCGCCGGCCGACGGCAACGGGCTGCTGTCGATCGACTGCCAGACCGACGCCCGGGCCGCCATCGAATGCGAGATCGCCCGGGCGGTCACTGCGCGCTGGTCGCTGCATCGCCTCCAGCGCGAGCAACCCACGCTCGAGAACGTGTTCCTGCGCTACGTCCAGGACGGCACGGCATGAACGGCGTGCTCGCGGTGTATCGCAAGGAAATCCTGACCTACTTTCGCTCGCCGATCGCCTATTTCGTGGTGGCGGTCTATCTCGTGGGTGCCGGTTATTTCTTCACGTACAACGTATTCCTCACCGGCACGGCGACCATGACGGAGACGTTCCGCAACATGAGTATCCTGCTCGTGACCTTGCTGCCCATCGTCTCGATGCGCCTGTTCTCCGCCGAATACGGCACCCGCACCATCGAGTTGCTGATGACCCTGCCACTCGCGGCCTGGGAGATCGTGATCGGCAAGTATCTGGGCGCGGTCACCATCCTGCTGCTGATGACCGTGGGCACGATGATCGACCTGATCCCGCTCTATCTCTACGGCAACCCCGAGACCAGCACCATCGCCGCCGGCTATCTCGGCTTTGTGCTGCTCGGCATGGCGTGCCTCGCGATCGGGCAGTTCTTCTCGGCGCTCACGCAGAACCAGATCGTCGCGGCGCTGATCACGGTGTCGGTACTACTCGGCTTCTGGTTCGTCGGCCATCTGTCGGGGTTGCAGGCCACCGATAGCATGCGCAGTCTGGTGATCTACCTCTCGTTCGCCCTGCATTTCGCCGATTTCGTACTCGGGCTGGTGCGCAGCGAAGGCATAGCGTTCTATCTGATCGTGGTGGCCATCGCGCTCACGCTGAACACGTCTTACCTGCGCTGGAAACGCTGACATGGACAAGTCATTTCGTGCGGGGGTGTTGCTGTTTGTCGGTCTTGCATTGTTCGCCACCGGCATCGCGCTCGATGCCGTGCTGGCGATCGCGAACTGGCCGCGGGTCGTGGCCGGTGCCGGTGCCCTTGCGGCGCTCGCCGGCGGCTTCGGGCTGCGCGCCGAACTGGTCTCGTTCGTGCAGCGGCGCCGCGGCGAGATCACGCTATTCACCATCGGGGTCATCGGCATCCTGTTGTGTCTCGCGTGGCTGTCGGTGCGCTTTCCGTGGCGCGCCGACATGACCGAAGGCGGCAAATATTCGCTGTCGAAGTCGACGCTGACGATGCTCGATCAGCTCGACCGGCCGGTGCAGGTCACCTTCTTCGCCGATCCGATGATGCGCGAGACGGTCGATCTCTATCGCCTGATGGCGGCCCGCACGCCCAAGATCACCGTGGAGGTCTTCGATCCCACGATCAGTCCGGCGCAGGCGCGGCTGATGGGCGTGCAGTTCGCCGGTACCGCCGTCCTGCGCAGCGAAGGTCGGAAGGTGCTGGTGAACGGTCCGAACGAGACCGACATCGCCAACGGCATCCTGCGGGTGTCGCGTGCCGCCACCCAGCGCATCTGCTTTCTCGACGGGCACGGCGAGCCCGATCCCTTCAGCATGGAGTCGCACGACCACACCGAAAGCGACGCCGGCCATTCGCACGGGCTCGGGTCCAAGCTGATGGTGCACGAGGTGCACGGCATGGCAAAGGCGCGGGACGCGCTCGAAACCATGAGCTACACGGTCGAGAAGGTGTCGCTGATGCAGTCGGGCACCAGCCTGGACAAGTGCGCGGTGATGGTGGTGGCCGGCCCGCGGACGCCGCTGCTGCCCGGCGAGGTGCAGGCAGTGAGAGCCTTCATCAATACGGGTGGAAATGCGCTCTTCATGCTCGATCCTTTCGTCGTTACCGGCCTCGAGCCGGTCATCCGCGAACTCGGCGTGATCCTGGATAACGACCTCGTCATCGACGATGCGAGCCATTTCTGGGCCGATCCATCGTCGCCCGCGGTCACTGACTACAACCGTCACCAGATCACGCGCGATCTGCCGCTGTCGTTCTTTCCGGGGGCCCGGTCGCTCACTCCCACGGCGGAGCGCGTTCCCAACACGTCCGCGATGCCGCTGGTAAATTCTTCGAAACGTGCCTATGGCGAGACCACGCCGGATCGTGCGGAATACGACGAGGGCAAGGACATCCCCGGGCCGCTCACCATCATGGCGGTGATCACCCGGCATTTCGACAGCTACGACATCGCCGACGCGGCAACCGGTGCGAAACCGGCGCCCGACTCTGCCGCGAAGGACACCTCGACGAGCGCGGCGGCGGGCGCGAAGCCCAAGTCCAAGTCGCGCATCGTCGTGGTCGGCGACTCGGACTTCGCCACCAACTCGTTCTTCCACATCATGGGCAACGGCAACCTCTTCCTGAACACCATCAACTTTCTCGCGGCGCAGGAAAACCTCATCGGCATCGAGCCGCGCACATTCGACACGCCGCGCGTCAATCTCACCAACAGCCAGATGAAGGGCACGTTCTTCCTGTCGGTGATCCTGATTCCCGCATTGCTTGCCCTGGTGGGCATGGTGGTGTGGTGGCGGCAGCGATGAGCATGACCAGAGGGCGCAGGCACCTGATTGCAGTCTGGTTGGTGCTGTTCGCGCTGATCGGCGTGATCGTGGCGATCAAGGGCGGCGACGCCAAGGTCGACCGGGCCGAGCAGGTTGTGGCCGAGAAGGGCGGCGACCGCTCGCGCCTGCTGGTGCCATTGCCGATCGGGCAGATCGGCGCGATCGAGGTCGCCACGGCGGGCACGGTCCATCGCTTCGAGCGCGATCCGGCGGGTGTGTGGTTCTATCACGCGGCGCACGCGCCGTCGCAAGGCACTCAACACCAATCCACGGATCCCGCGATGGCCGAGCGCATCGACAAGGTGCTCGCCGGCTTTGGCCGGGCGAAGATGGAGCGCGACTTCCCGTTTGACCCGAAGAGCACCGAGTACGGCGTCACCAGCCCCCAGACGCTGATCCTGATCTACCAGCGCGGCGACACGCAGCCGCTCGCGCAGTACGCCGTCGGCGATATCGCAGCCGACACCGTGAGCCGCTACGCACTGCAACTCGGCGGCAATCGCGTGTTCACGATGCCAGCGTTCCACGTGCAGAACCTGCTGAAGCTGGTCGAAACCGTGAGCGCACCGCCGGTCACGGCGGGCATTCCGTTGCGGCCGCCCGAACGCACCCAGGGCACGATCTCGGGCAGCGAAAGCGCCTTGCGCGCCCTTCGGGCACTGCGCGAACCTGCCCCTCCCGGAAAGTAAGTCTTGCCGAAGTTGCGCCGACCCGGCTCGTCGCTCGCGGTGGTGTTGTGGTTGGTCGCCGCGGCGGTCATCCCATCGTCTGCCTGGGCGCACGCCGGCTCCAAGCTCGGGTTCGCTACCGTCGCGGTCGATGGACCGACGGTGCGATATACCCTGACGCTGCCGACCAATGTCCTGCTAACGGCAGCGACCGGGGAAGTACCGGTTCCGCCGCCCGAGAGCGCGGCTCAACCCCTGCTCGATGCCGTGCGCGGCAAGGTCGGCATGTCGGACGGGGGTGTTGCCTGTCCGGTCGCCGCAGCCACCGCAGCGCCGGCCAGCGGCGGGCGCAACGAAGTCGTCATCACCATCGAATACCGCTGCGTGCCGCCGTTGCGCGCCCTGGTGATTCGGGATGATCTCGTGGATGCCTTCAGCGCCGACTACCACACGATGTCGAACATCGCGATCGATGGCGCCAGCCATCCGTTCATGTTCGGCGCCGACGCCCGCGAGACATCGGTGACGGTCCAAAAGGATCTCGCGAGCGGCAGCTTCACCAGCTTCTTCCCGCTCGGCATCGAGCACATTCTCACCGGCTACGATCACCTGCTGTTCCTGCTCGCGCTGGTCCTGCGCGGCGGCCGGCTGAAATCGTTGCTGGCGATCGTCACAGCCTTCACGATCGCGCACAGCATCACGCTGGCCCTGGCGGCGCTCAACATCGTGCTGCTGCCCGACCGGCTGGTCGAGGCCACCATCGCGCTGTCGATTGCCTATGTCGCCGCCGAGAATCTGCTGCTGAAGCGTCCGGTGTCGCATCGCTGGGCGGTCAGCTTCCTGTTCGGACTGATGCACGGCTTTGGTTTCTCCAGCGTGCTGCGCGAGCTCGGCCTGCCGCACGACGGCCTGGTGTGGTCGCTGCTGGGATTCAACCTCGGCGTGGAAGCCGGCCAGGCCGTCGCGGTGGCGATCATCCTGCCGCTGCTGCTGTGGTTGCGGCGCACGCCATGGGAAGCCCGGGCCGTTCGCGGCGCGTCGGTCGTGGTGCTGGTGGTCGGGCTCGGGCTGTTGGTGCAGCGGGCGCTGCTGGCTTGAACCGACCTTTCCCCGACGCCTCCCGTTCGCCACGCGCTCGACCGGCCACCAGCGGCCTGAGTCCGCTGAAGATGCCGGTCGCCGGCGGCATCTGCTACCGTGCCAGCTTGGTGAATTCGCCGATGGAGACGCCATGTCCGCCGATGTCCCGCCGCTGACCGCCGATGCCCAGGTGGCGCGCATCTTCGCGCTGCGCCGCGGTTTCAACACCATCCATCTCATCGACGTCGGCATCAAGCTCGGCGTGTTTCGGGCGCTCGCGGAAGCGCCAGACCTGACTGCCGAGGCGCTGGCCGAACGCCTGGACCTGCGCGCGCCATGGTTGAAAATCTGGCTCTGGACCGCGCATGGTGAATCGCTGGTCGATGCCGATGACGCCGAACGCTTTCGCCTCGCGCCGTTCCTCGACGTGATCCTTGCCAACCCGTCACATCCTCGATACCTCGGCGGCTACGTTCAGCTCGGCACCGACTTCGCCACCGAAGATTTTCGGCGCAGCGTCGCCGGCTTTCGCGATGGTGAGGTCAAGCCCTTCCAGGGTCGTGGCGAAGCGTTCGCCAAAGTCATCGCCGAGTCCACGTGGGGTTTGCAGATCGCGACCGCGAAGAAGATTCTTCCCGGACTGGCGGGTTTGCAGGAGCGGTTGGCGGCGGGCGGTTCGGTGCTGGAAGTCGGCTGCGGCACCGCCAACTTCCTGGTGCAGGTGGCAAAGGGCTTTCCGGCCGCACGCGCGATCGGCGTGGATATCGATCCGGACGGTCTGGCGGTGGGGCGCGAGCGGCTCCGCGATGCCGGGCTGACCAACCGGATCGACCTGCGCGAGGGAACAGTCGGGGCCACCGTGCCCGCGAAATCCGTCGATGCCGCGGTGATGATCGAGGTGCTGCACGAAATCTCGCCCCAGTTGCGCGCCGCGGTGGTGGCCGAGTGCGCGGCCGCGCTGAAGCCGGGCGGCTGGCTGGTGATCGTGGACGAAACCTATCCGTCGACGCTCGCGCAGACGCGCGAAGCCGAATTCCGCTTTCCGCTGCAAACGGCAATCGAGGAACTCACCTGGGGCAACGTGATCCCGACGTGCGAAGAGCAGGAGTCATTGCTGCGCGGCGCCGGCTTCGGTGGCGCCATCGGTCGCAGCCTGATCGGCGAGGGCTTCACCATCCTGACGGTACAAAACTAGAAGGGGCAGGCCTGACCCCATAGAAAAAGTTCACCGTGGCAGGGTCAGGCGATCGTCGTTGTAGGTGGTGAGCATCTTGCGCAGGCCCGGTGCCGGTGTGTCTTCTGAGCGGTGGGCGTCTTCGAAACGCGCGAGGATGTCGTAGAACGTGCGCACGTTTTCGGTGAGCGCAACGGCTTCGCCGCCGCGAGCGAAACCGTGCCTGAGGGTTTCGTAGACCTCGGTACGCGACAGCATCGGCAGGGTGCTCCTCACCGCGATCCACACGTCCGGATTGAGGTTGGTGCGCTGAGCCAGCACGCGGGCGTCTTCGAGGTGGCCCAGCCCCTGGTTGTAGGCGGCCAGCGCCATCCAGGTGCGATCGGGTTCCGCGATGCGTGCCGACAGACCGTCACGGATATCGCGAAGATATCGTGCACCGGCAACGATGCTCTGGCGGGGATCGAGCCGGTCGGTGACCTTGAGGCGGTCGGCGGTGGTGCCGGTGAGCATCATCATGCCGCGCACGCCGGTCGGTGAGGTTGCCAGCGGGTCCCATTTCGACTCCTGGAAAGCGAGTGCGGCAATGAGGCGCCAGTCGATACCGGAGACGTCCTGCGCTTCCTGGAACAAACCCCGGTACGAGGGAAGGCGCTCGCGCATCGAGTCGTACAGATTGTCGAGATCGCTGTGGTCGAGACGTTTGACGTGTCCGAAGTAGCGATCGACCACCTGCTTGAGCGTGCCGTCGGCGCGAATGCGGGTGAAGAATTCACGCGCCTTCCGGACCAGCTTCGGATCGGCGTCGCTCGGGAATGCCCACGCAAGTTGTTCGGTGTCGCCGAAGGGCAGTCCCTTGGCGAGGTTCGGGTAGAAATTGCGCGCGACGTCGACCACGTTCGAGGCGGCGACCGCGTAATCGGCCTTGCCTTCGGAGACGCGGATGAGCAGGTCTTCCGGATTGACCGTGGGGATCTCCTGCCATTCGAGTTGGTGCAGATGGCGCGAAAGTCGCCGCAATTGTTCGGCGCCGGCGGAATCCGAGACCACCTGGATGCGCTTTGCCTCCAGCGACGAAAACCGACCCGGCACAGCCAGATTTTCGTTGCGCACGAGCATCTGGCGAACTTCCATGTAGGAGGGACCGAACACGAAGTGGCGCGAGCGCTCCGGGGTGATGCTGAGCCCTGCCGCAGCCATGTGCGCGTGATGACGGCGCAGGCGCGGCAGCACCGATGTATAGGCATCGACCTCCACGAAACGAACCGGCATGCCGAGGTCGTTTGCGAACATCTCGACCAGATCGTGTTCGATGCCGGCGAAGTTGCCATCGGCATCCTGGTACCGAATCGTGGGGCTGTTGCGGGTGAGCACCACCAGCTCGGCAGCCTCGGAAAATGGCGGCACCGGATGCTGGATGGCGACATGCTGCACCGGGTCGGAAGCGGACACCGCCAGCAGCATCGCGAGGCCGGAGATCAGCCGCACGATGCACCTCGCGAAGCATGGCGTGTACTAATGGCGGCACCGGTGCTAGCATTCGCCGCCTCCGGAGAGGTACCGAAGCGGTCATAACGGCGCTGACTCGAAATCAGATGGTCAGGGTAACCTGGCACGTGGGTTCGAATCCCACCTTCTCCGCCAAAAACAATGCCCCCTCGCGGGGCATTTGTTTTGGCGGATAGGGTGTGA
The DNA here is from genome assembly GCA_025350245.1 of Betaproteobacteria bacterium. GTDB lineage: Bacteria > Pseudomonadota > Gammaproteobacteria > Burkholderiales. The sequence continues at coordinate 2,941 of JANXYG010000115.1, read as the reverse complement.
AAGAACCCACCGGGTTCGACCAGAACGGGTGTGAAAGAACCCACCGGGTTCGACCAGAACGCACCGCGTTCCGGGACGCCCCCAGGGCGGTCCTGGCGCGCAGCGCAAGCGGACCCGCCGCCTGGATTGCGCCGGCAAACGGGGGGCCTGCTCAAGATTTCATGGTCGAATCGCATTCGTCATCCGGTGGTCGAACGGCGCGCAGACATCCTGCGTGCTCGTGTTGAAGCATCCGTGATCGCACTTCGCTATCGGGGCCGCGACGTCGGGTCGCTTGACACCCATGAACTTGGCGGTCGTTCCCGCGCCTGGAGCCACGATGGCCACGACGGGGAAACCGCCCCTTCTGATTGCTGACCGAGGGCTGGGCCGGGGTAGGAAGGCCCTCGTTGTATGCAGGCCACAAAGAAAGATTCGTGCCTTGCCGCAGGGGTTGCCGAGCAAAATCCGACACCCCGAAGTCAGTCTAGCCCACGTCCGGCGCCGAAGTCATGCGGTTTTTCTTGCTATTGCCCGGTACAAGGCTTTGAATATTTGCCTTGTTTCTTGCTGGTTCAACACGTTGGCTGGGTTTTTTTGCGTCGACTCTAGAAACTGCTTATGGTCCCAAATCTGGTTTCGCTGCGTCCGGCCGCAAAGCTGGGGCTCCCCGGAGCCGGCGGTATACTCGCGCCGGTTATCCATTCGCAGCGTCGCGCCGTTGTCCGGTGCCGCAGCCCGTCATCGTCCCCATGCTTCGAGTCGTCGCTCTCGCCTGCGTCCGCGGGGAGCACCCGTTGTTCAATGACCTGTCTTTCGATCTCGGGGTCGGCGAACTCTTGTGGGTCGAGGGCGAGAACGGCAGTGGCAAGACCAGCCTGCTGCGCATTCTCGCCGGCCTCGCGCCGGCCGAAGCGGGTGAGGTCTCCTGGCGCGGCGCACCGGCCCGCACGCTAGGCGAAGACTTCGCGCGCGAACTCCTGTTTCTCGGTCATGCCAACGGCCTCAAGGACGACCTCACCGTCACGGAGAACCTGCGCTATGCCGCGCGACTCGGCGGCATCCCGGCGACGGCCGCGACGATCGGCGCCGCAGTGTCGGCGGTGGGTCTCGCGCATCGGGCACACCTTGCCGTACGCCATCTGTCCCAGGGGCAGCGTCGTCGTGCTGCGCTCGCGCGCCTGTGGCTCGATGGGGCGCGAGCGCTCTGGATACTCGATGAGCCGTTCGCCGCACTCGATGCCGATTCGATCGAGCGGCTTGCGGCACGCATCGGCGCCCATCTCGACCAGGGCGGTGCCGCCGTGCTCACCAGCCATCAGGAGGTCGCCGTTGCCGCGCGCCGGATCCAGCATCTTCGCCTTGCCAACTGACGATGCGCGATGCGTTCCTGGCGGTCTTCTCGCGCGATGTCGTGCAGGCCTGGCGGCGGCGCGCCGACTGGTTCACCACGATGTTCTTCTTCGTCGTGGTGGTGACGCTGTTTCCACTGGGCGTCGGTCCGGAATCCGGCATGCTCAAGGCGATCGCGCCCGGTGTGCTCTGGGTGGCGGCGCTGCTCGCCGCCATGCTGTCGCTGCCGCGCGTGTTCGCCGCGGACCACGCCGATGGCACGCTCGAACAACTGCTGCTGGTGCCGCAACCGCTCACCGTGCTGGTGCTGGGCAAGGTGGCCGCGCACTGGCTGCTGTCCGGATTGCCGCTCGCGTTGATGGCGCCGGTGCTCGGGTTGCAGTTCGGTCTCGGCGGCGAGGCGCTCGGCGTGCTGTTCCTGGCGCTGCTGATCGGCACGCCCTGCCTGTCGCTGATCGGCGCGATCGGCGCGGCCCTGACGCTCGGCCTGCGTGGCGGCGGCGTGCTCATCGCGTTGCTGGTGCTGCCGCTGTACATTCCGGTGCTGATTTTCGGTTCTGGCGCCATCGATGCCGTGGCGGCGGGAACCGGCGCCTCGGCCCACCTGTCATTGCTTGCAGCCTGCTGCCTGGTCGCGCTGGCGGTGTCGCCGTGGGCGACCGCGGCAGCGTTGCGCATCGCGCTGGAATAAGATGACCCCCCCAATCTCACTGCGTTCGATACCCCCCAATGGGGGGCCAGTGCGCTTGGGGGCGGCCCGGCGCGCACCGAACGCGAGTCCTGGAGTGGGAGTGTTTGCTCGATGAGCCTGTTCAAGTTCGCTTCACCACAGAAGTTCTACCCGATTGCCGGCCGCCTGATTCCGTGGTTCTGGGTCATTGCCGCCTTGCTCACGCTATGGGGCCTGTGGATGGGGTTCTTCGTCGCTCCCACTGACGCCGCGCAGGGCGAGTCGTATCGCATCATCTTCATCCACGTGCCCGCGGCGTGGATGTCGATGGTCATCTATCTCGCGATGGCGGGGTGGGCGGCGCTCGGGCTGGTGCTCAACACGCGTCTGTCGTCGATGATGGCCACGGCGCTCGCTCCCACCGGCGCGCTCATGACCTTCATCGCGCTCTGGACCGGATCGCTCTGGGGCTATCCGGCCTGGGGCACCTGGTGGGTGTGGGACGCCCGCCTGACCTCGGAGCTGATCCTGCTGTTTCTCTACATCGGCTTCATGGCGCTGCACGCCTCGATCGACGATCCACGCCGCGCCGACAAGGCCGCCGCGATCATCGCCATCGTCGGTGCCGTCAACGTGCCGATCATCTACTTCTCGGTCAAATGGTGGAACACCCTGCATCAGGGGGCAACGGTCAACATCACCAAGGCGTCGACCATGGCGAGCAGCATGCTGCAGGCGATGCTCATCATGTCGCTGGCGTTCTGGGCCTACAGCATCGCGGTCACGCTGATGCGTGTGCGCAGCATCATCCTCGAACGCGAGCGCAACACCAGTTGGGTCCGCGACATGGTCATCGAACAATGACGCCCCCCCCAGGCTGCGCTGCGCTGCGCCTTCCCCCCGAGGGGGCGCAGCGTCCTCGGGGAGCCCTGTGGGCGC
>JANXYG010000095.1 GCA_025350245.1 Betaproteobacteria bacterium | reverse complement strand
GCGGCAGCGGTGTGGCGTACCGTTCTGCAAGCTGCCGGATGCGGCCGGTCAGTGTCTGCGACACGCGATCCAACTCGCCCTGCACGGCGGCGGCGACCGCGGCCAGCCACTTGTCGTACACCACAAGCGTCTTGATCTCGTCCTCGGTGAGCTGGCCGTACTTGGCGGCGACCTTGGCCACAAGGGCATCCTGCGCGGTCTTGAGCATCGTGCCGGTGTCGGCCTCCTGCTCGGCCAGCGCCAGATAGCTTTGCAGCACTTGCCGTTCATCGGCGGTCTCTGGGTCGATCTTGCCGATCTCCTTCAACCGAGCAGTGACCGACGCCTTGGTGAGCTTGTCCTTGTCGTTCTTCGAGTCTTCGAGCAGGCCGCCTTCACCGCCGTGTTCTTCGGTCATTTCCTCGATCTGTTGCGCGAACGCAGCGAGTTGGGCCTCCATGACCTCGATCGTCGCTTGTTCCTCAGAGTAGTAGCGGGCGATGACCAGCGAGGGTGGGATCAGCTCGGCGGCGTACTTCTTCTTGCCCAAGATGAAGTCGGCCTTCGTCTTCGACTTGTTGGCCTTGTCCTCGATGATGAGCCGGGGCTGGGCGGCTTCTCGCCAGCCATCGGCGGCGATGAGGTAACAGTCGTCCTGCATCGACTCGGCCCAGTAGTCCATGAGGTGCTGATAGACATCGTAGGCATCGAGCAGCGGGGCGTGTTCGAAGGCGGCGAGCAGGGCCTCGGCGATGGTATCGATCAGCACCTTCGGGTGGCCGTCCCGCGCAAAGTCTCGGAGGTGCGGGATATTGGCCGCCTTCCACTCGGCGAAAAACTGCGTGGCGGTGGCGTTGAAGGCCGTGAACTCCGGGTGACCGAAGATGGTGGACTTGATGTCGGTGGCCGCTACGCGGAGCTGGCTGTAGCCAGGGCGGTCGGCCTGCTCGAACAAGGCAGCGCGGACGCCGGGGAAAACATCCCAGTAACGACTGAGCGCATCGAGATCCCGGTCGGGAATGCCACCCCGCAGGTGGGCGGTGATGTCCTGCAAGTCCTCCGGCTCGGTGCTGTCGATGTATCGCGGCAGGTTGAGGTTGTAGTCGTTCTTCGCGTCGCCGATCTCGGCCACCGGCACGATGCGGGCATAGCCGGGGATGTCCACCTGACGGGTGAAGGTATCGACGATGCGGTGGATGTCTTGCTCGCGCAGCCGATTCTTCGGGCCGTCTTTGCGGAAGCCCTTGGAAGCATCGATCATGAAGATGCCTTTGCGGGCCTGGGCTTGTTCCTTGTCGAGCACGATGATGCAGGCCGGGATGCCGGTACCGTAGAAGAGATTCGCGGGCAGACCGATGATCCCCTTGATGTAGCCGCGCTGGATGAGGTTCTTGCGGATCACCCCCTCGGCATTGCCGCGGAACAGCACGCCGTGCGGGAGAATGCATGCGCCTTTGCCGGTGCTCTTGAGCGAGCGCAGGATGTGCAGCAGGTAGCCGTAGTCGCCCTGCTTGGCCGGCGGCGTGCCGAAGTGCCGGAAGCGCTCGAAGGGGTCGTTGGCCGGATCGAGGCCGGTGCTCCAGCGTTTGTCGCTGAAGGGCGGATTGGCAACGACATAGTCGAAGGTCTTGAGCTGGCCGGCGGCATCGGTGAAGAGCGGGTTGGCCAGCGTGTTGCCCTGCCTGACGAGTGCCGTGGGGTTGTCGTGCAAGATCATGTTCATGCGCGCCAGGCCGCTGGTGGCGGAGTCCTTTTCCTGACCGTAGAGCGTGACCTTTGCGGTGGCCGCGTCGCCTACCTTGAGCAGCAGCGAGCCGGAGCCGCAGGTGGGGTCGTACACGGTGGTGTCATTGCTCGTCCTGGCGGCGGCGATGCCCAGGATCTTTGCCATGATCCGGCTGACCTCGGCAGGCGTGTAGAACTGCCCCTTGCTCTTGCCACTCTCGGTGGCAAAGTGCCGCATCAGGTACTCGTAGGCGTCGCCGAGGATGTCGTCGCCATCGGCCCGATTCTTCGAGAAATCGAGCGCGGGGTTCTCGAAAATGGCGATGAGGTTGGTGAGCCGGTCCACCATCTCCTTGCCACTGCCGAGCTTGGTGGCGTCGTTGAAGTCCGGCATGTCGGACAGCTTGTTGGCGTTGGCCAGCGGCGCGAGAATCCTCTTGTTGATCTGGTCGCCGATGTCGCTCTTGCCCTTGAGGGCGACCATGTCGGCGAAGCCGGCGCCGAGCGGAATGGTGATGGGGGCGAAGGGCTGGCCGGCGTATTTGTCGCTGACGTACTTCACGAACAACAGCACCAGCACGTAGTCCTTGTACTGGCTGGCGTCCATGCCACCGCGAAGTTCATCGCACGACGACCAGAGCGAGCCGTAGAGCTCGGATTTCTTGAGGGCCATTCGTTTGGTTGCTCCGTTGTGGCGCCACTGCGGCTTGCCGTTGCAAATGCAGAGTCGTCATTGTCGCGCAGAGCGGGCAATGCCAATATACGTAACCGGGAAATCGACGCTCAGGTTTCCCTCATCCCCAGCCCTCCCGGAGGGAGAAGGGAGCCGGAGACATCCCTCGGGTGAGCCGGAGACATCCCTCTCCCCCCGGGAGAGGGACCGAGGGTGAGGGACGCTGAGCAATGTCGCGAATCAGGAACCAAAAAGTACTTTGCCCGGATTCAGCCCCGAACAGACCGCCGCTGCTCGCGCCGCCGCCGAACCGACCGCGTCAGTGGACCGTGTCGACTGGAGTCAGGCCTCGGTGACCCCCGGCGGGGGCGTTGCGGCCACCGTCGGCGCGCTTCGTCGGAAGCGCATCGGCGGCAAGGGCCGGACGGTGGTCAAGGCGCGCGGTTGATCCACGGTCTGAGCGTCGCTCCCGGTACATCGATGTCGGCGACCGAGTTGGTATCGTGCGATTTCGCACCAGTCAGCCAAGACCCCAGCTTCTCTTGCCCCGCAGTGGTCACTGCACGGCTGGCAACAACATCACAACAATCATCGTCGGCTCGACCCTGAATTGTAGTGCGGGGTTGCCGTTTTCGCGCAGAGCGGCTTGCGCCGTGGCGATGCCCGCACCGAAGCGCTGCACGAGTCCGAGCACGCGCATGGCCTCGGCAATGTGCGGGTTACGATAGTCCGCATAGCCGGGCTGACCGAAGTTCTCGGCAGTGACGTAGCCGTAAGGGCCACCGGGGTTGGAAATCTCGATCCGGTCGTCGTACCAGTAGGCACGTACTGGCGCATTGGTGCCTTCGTAGGCGCGGTGCATGATCGCGTTGCGCGTGATCTGCTGGAGTGCGGTCGGCGGATAGAGGTACCGGCGTTTCTCGGTGGGCCCCGACGTGAAGTCCACCGCTACGCGGTTGTGCGCCGCGAGCTTCTCGTCGAGCCTTCGTACTACCGCGGACAACGGCCCATCGATGACGGCTTCGTCGACCACCGGGTCGGCCAGACTCTTGCCCTGAATGCGCAGAAATTGGACGTAGGCGCACGGCAAGAAAAAGGTGGGTCGTCGCCCGAGGGTCAGCACCCCGAGCATCGTCGGAACTGGCTCATTCAAAGAAACGATCATGCGGCATGCCGCGAGCCACTCTACATAGCTGCGTTTGTCGGTGGTGAGCACATCGGACGAGAAGGCGCTCGGCAGATACTCGTCCTCGAACAAGGGGCGGTTGAGATCCGCAATCGACGCTTCGTGGATGGGGCGAAGGTCGAACCCGTGGTGGTCGTTCGTGGCAGGCATCATGGCGGAGAGGGGGGAGTACGGCATTTGGAACGCGGCTAGACCGGCAGCCGGCGACGATCGAGGCCGTGGTCGGGATTCGGCGCGAAACTGGCCGGCTGCGCGAACGCTTGGATGAGGTCCATGAGGACGCAACGCGCAAGTGTGGCATCTTCGGTTTGGGCCGGCATCGGCACCTTCGCAGGCCTAGACCTTTGGAAACCAAAGCTCCACGCGGCCTGCCGTTGCGGCCGGCTTCGCCAGCCCGGCGGGCGTTGCTCGGTATACCTTCCCAATGAAGGGCGGCGAGCGACCATCGAGGAATGACTCGATTCGCGGCAGCGTTCGCACGAAGTTGTGGGCAAGCTCTGCCGTGGTCACTTGCCCTACCAAGATGAGCAGCGGCACCTTGAAGCGCTTCACTGCGTCCAACTCGTTCGGGACATACCGAATGCGGCTGTTGTGGGATACGGCAATCAGCCCGTTCGTGCCGCAGTGCTCCAGCCATTCTTCGTCGCTGCCCTCGGGCTGGAACAGGTCGCCGTGCCGCTCGACGACTATCCCGGCCTCGGCAAGGATGCGCGGAAACTGCTTTCCGAGATCGCGGTCGGTGAAGTAGACCCGATTCACGCCGCCCGGGAGTAAAGCACCGCCTGCTCGATCTCGTCGCGCGACAAATCGTAATCGTCGGCGAGAGCCTCGACGGTCTCACCGGCGTCAATGCGATCTGCTATGGCGGCGGTGGAAACACCGGCGCGGCGCACGATGGGCCGCCCGAAAGCCACATGCGGGTCGATGGCGATGGGCCGCTCGTCCGCTCGCTGCGTCGAGTCGACATAGGGGTAAAGCCTCACCGGGAATTGCCACTCGTCCCACTCGACGCGCCGGAGGTGGTCCTCGAACATCTTGCGCATCGCCAACTGGCCGGAGGCGCTGAGGTTGATGAGTTCCACATAGCGATCGAGGAACACCTGGCCGGCGTGAGTTCGAAGCTCGGGGCTCAGTAGCAGGCGATGCAACTGGAGCTTCTTCTCGGCGTAGGCGATGGCCTTTCGCAACTCGGCCAGTGCCACCCCGTGCTCAGTTCGCAGCGCCCGCAGAACATGAGCCTCGATCAGGTTGTAAAAGGACACCTGAAGAGGCAGGGTGCTCGCCGGCTTGATCAAGGGATGGAACGTCGCTTGCGCGTCGCCCTTGGGGTAGGCGCGCCCGACCAGCCAGGTTCTGAGGGTCGCGGCGGGCAAGCGCAAGTAGCGTGCGGCCTCTGCAGGTCCGTACGCCGGTTGATTGCGGATGTCTGACGCGTTTACCCTCATCGGGATGGGTCACCCAGGAGGTGTTGCCGCCTCGGCAGCCTGACCTTTATCCGGCCGCGCTGGGTTCTCGCTCAGGCGGTGTCGTTGATGGGGAGTTCCTGAATGGATCATCTCCACATCGGTATTTTTGGCGGAGAGGGCGGGATTCGAACCCGCGTCAGGTAATTAGCCTGAACACGCTTTCCAGGCGTGCGACTTAAACCGCTCATCCACCTCTCCGGGAAGCCCACAAGCGTAGCCGAGGGCTGCCGGAAAGGGAAGCCCGGGGCAAACGCCCCGGGCTCGCCCCGTTCGATTGCCTGCTGACGCCGGCTATTTCACCGGCTGCTTGAGCTGCTCCAGGATGGCCGGATTCTCGAGCGTGGAGACGTCCTGCGTGACCTCCTCGTTCTTGGCGAGCGAGCGCAGCAGGCGCCGCATGATCTTGCCGCTGCGGGTCTTGGGCAGGTTGTCGCCGAAGCGGATTTCGTCTGGTTTGGCGATCGGGCCGATCTCCTTGGCCACCCAGTTGCGCAGGGTGTTGGCAATCTCGATGGCGGCGTCGCCCTCGGGCCGGGCGCCTTTCAGCACCACGAAGGCGACCACGGATTCACCCTTGATGTCGTGCGGCTTGCCGACCACGGCAGCCTCGGCCACCAGCGGGTTGGCCACCAGTGCCGATTCGATTTCCATGGTGCCCAGCCGGTGGCCGGAGACGTTGAGCACGTCGTCGATGCGGCCCATGATCCAGAAGTAACCGTCGGCGTCGCAGTTGGCGCCGTCGCCGGCGAGGTAGTAGCGGCCCTGGAAGTCGTCGGGAAAATAGCTCTTGCGATAGCGTTCCGGATCGCCCCAGATGTTGCGGATCATCGAGGGCCACGGGCGCTTGATCACCAGGATGCCGCCCTTGCCGCGTTCCATGTCGTGGCCGGTTTCGTCGACGATGGCCGCGATGATGCCGGGCAACGGCATGGTGCACGAGCCGGGCTTGAGCGGGGTCACGCCGGGCAGGGGCGTGATCATGTGGCTGCCGGTCTCGGTTTGCCACCACGTGTCCACGATGGGGCAGCGGCCGCCGCCCACGGTGTTGTGGTACCACATCCACGCTTCCGGGTTGATCGGTTCGCCCACCGAGCCGAGCAGCCGCAGGCTGGTGAGATCGTATTGCTTCGGCAGGTCGCCGCCGGCCTTGATCAGCGAGCGGATCGCGGTGGGCGCGGTGTAGAAGATGGTGACCTTGTGGTCCTGGATCATGCGCCAGAAGCGGCCGGCGTCGGGGTAGGTGGGCACGCCCTCGAACACGATCTGGGTTGCGCCCGCCGCCAGGGGGCCGTAGGTGATGTAGGTGTGGCCCGTCACCCAGCCGACATCGGCCGTGCACCAGAAAATATCGGCGGGCTTGATGTCGAAGGTCCACTTCATGGTGAGCACGGCTTGCAGCAGGTAGCCTGCGCTCGAGTGCTGCACACCCTTGGGCTTGCCGGTGGAGCCCGAGGTGTAGAGGATGAACAGCGGATGCTCGGCGCCCACCCAGGCGGGCTCGCACTCGGTGGCGCGGTCGCGCACCAGATCGTGCCACCACACGTCCCGGCCGGCGTGCAGCTTCACGTCGCCGCCGGTGCGCCGGTAGACCACCACGGTTTTCACGGAATCGCAGCCGCCAATGGCGAGCGCTTCGTCCACGGCGGGCTTCAGCGAAATCGCCTTGCCGCCGCGCATCTGGCCGTCGGCGCAGATCACGGCCACTGCACCGGCATCGATGATGCGTTCGTGCAGGCTTTTCGCGGAGAAGCCGCCGAACACCACCGAGTGGGTGGCGCCGATGCGGGCACACGCCTGCATCGCCACCACCGCTTCGATCGACATCGGCATGTAGATCAGCACGCGGTCGCCCTCGACGATGCCGACGCTGCGCAGGCCGTTGGCAAGCTGGCAAACGCGGGTATACAGGTCGCGGTAGGTGACGTTGGTGATGGCGCCGTCGTCGGCCTCGAAGATGATGGCAAGCTTGTCGGGCTGGGTGGCCAGGTGCCGGTCGAGGCAGTTGTACGAGACGTTCAGCGTGCCGTCGTGAAACCACCGGAAGAACGGCGCATTGGACTCGTCTAGCACCTCGTTGAAAGGTGTCTTCCACACCAGATGGTCGCGGGCGAGCCCACCCCAGAACCCGGTGTAGTCGGCGGCGGCGGCGGCGCACAGGCGGTTGTATTCGTCCATGCCGCCTACGTTGGCTTGCGCCACCATTTCGGGTGCCGGCGGGAAAACGCGGGTCTCGTGCATGACCGATTCGATCGTGGACATTCTGTCTCTCCTCCTGGTGTCGGCGCGAAAGGTGGCTCGCTCTGCGTTGTGATGCGGATTGTAGCCGTCGCCGACGGTTCGGACGGTGCGTCAGCGCACTTTGAGCGCCGCATCACCCCGCTCACGGCTGCTCGGCCGCCAGGGTCATCGCGTATACTCCGGGCCTTCTCGCAGAGCTTCCGCGCCCGCCGCAATCCACACCCGATGGCCACGATTCGCCAAGACGATTTCATCGCCAGCATCGCCGACGCGCTGCAGTACATCTCGTACTACCACCCGGTCGATTACATCCGCAATCTGTCGCGCGCCTACGAGCTTGAGCAATCGCCCGCCGCCAAAGACGCGATTGCCCAGATCCTCATCAACTCACGCCTGTGCGCCGAAGGTCATCGGCCCATCTGCCAAGACACCGGGATCGTCAATGTCTTCCTCGATGTCGGCATGAACGTCCGCTGGGAGTCTTCGCTGAGCGTCGAAGACATGGTCAACGAAGGCGTGCGCCGCGCCTATCTGCACCCTGACAACAAGCTGCGTGCCTCCATCCTGGCCGACCCCGCCGGCAAGCGCACCAACACCCGCGACAACACCCCGGCCGTGATCAGTGTGCGGCTGGTACCGGGCAACAACGTCAGCATCGAAGTCGCGGCCAAGGGCGGCGGCTCCGAAAACAAGGCCAAGTTCGTCATGCTCAACCCGTCCGACTCCATCGTCGACTGGGTCATGAAGACCGTGCCCACCATGGGCGCCGGCTGGTGCCCGCCTGGCATCCTGGGCATCGGCATCGGCGGCACCGCCGAGAAGGCGATGCTCCTGGCCAAGCAGTCGCTGATGGAACCCATCGACATGCAGGAGCTCATCCTGCGCGGCCCGGCCTCGCGCCTCGAAGAACTTCGCATCGAGCTCTACGACAAGGTCAACGCGCTCGGCATCGGCGCCCAGGGCCTGGGCGGTCTCACCACGGTGCTCGACATCAAGATCAAGGATTACCCCACTCACGCCGCCAGCCTGCCGCTGGCAATGATCCCGAATTGCGCGGCCACGCGGCACGTGCATTTCGAGCTCGACGGTTCGGGGCCGGCGCGGTTCGAACCGCCGTCGCTCGACGACTGGCCGAAGCTCACCTACGACACCGCCAAGGCCAGACGCGTCCGGCTCGACACGCTCACGCCCGCCGAGGTCGCCACCTTCAAGCCGGGCGAGGTGCTGCTGCTCACCGGCAAGCTGCTCACCGGCCGCGACGCTGCGCACAAGCGCATGACCGACATGCTCGCCCGCGGCGAGAAGCTGCCGGTCGACTTCACCAACCGCGTCATCTACTACGTCGGCCCGGTCGATCCGGTGCGCGATGAGGCAGTCGGCCCCGCCGGGCCCACCACGGCCACGCGCATGGACAAGTTCACGCGTACCATGCTCGAAAAGACCGGGCTCATCGGTATGATCGGCAAGGCCGAACGTGGCCCTGCCGCCATCGATGCCATCCGCGACAACAAGGCGGTGTATCTCATGGCGGTGGGCGGTGCGGCCTACCTGGTTTCGAAGGCAATCAAGGCGGCACGCGTGCTGGCCTTCGAGGATCTGGGTATGGAAGCCATCTACGAGTTCGACGTGCAAGACATGCCGGTCACCGTTGCGGTCGATGCCGGTGGCACGTCGGTGCATATCACCGGTCCGCGCGAATGGCAGGCGAAGATCGGCAAGATTCCGGTGGCGGTCGTCTGACGACCGCGCCAGTCGTCCAATGGCGGGCCTCCCCGCATTGCATCGTGGTGAAACTGGTCAGATCCGGAAGGAAGCAGCCACAGCCACTCAATGCAAGTGCCGGGGGCCGGGCCCGCCACCCTTTCCTTCATTCGGCGCGCGCAGGCGCGCGACGAATGAAGGCGGGTGAGGTGACGCCCACCCCCAGGCTGCGCTGCGCTACGCCTTCCCCCTCAAGGGGGCGCAGCGTCCTCGGGGGACCCTGTGGGCGCTGCCCCTCCGTTAAAGGGTCGCCCACCCCCAGGCTGCGCTGCGCTACGCCTTCCCCCTCAAGGGGGCGCAGCGTCCTCGGGGGACCCTGTGGGCGCTGCCCCTCCGTTAAAGGGTCGCGGCCCCCCAGGCTTGCTTCGCTTCGCCGCCCCCCCAGGGGGGCGGTCGTTCCTGGAAGCGTAGAACCGATCCCACCTGCTGGTTGTCGCCCTTCGCTGTTCGTTGGTGGAGTTAGCTCGTCCGTGCGGACACTGCCATGACCCTCGCCCTCGCGCGCAAATATCGCCCCCGCGTTTTCGAAGACGTCGTCGGGCAGGAGCACGTGGTGCGTGCGCTTTCCAACGCGCTCACGCAAAACCGCTTGCATCACGCGTGGCTGCTCACGGGTACGCGTGGCGTGGGCAAGACCACCCTGGCGCGCATCATCGCCAAGGCGCTCAACTGTGAAACCGGCATCACCGCCACGCCGTGCGGGGTGTGCGGCGCCTGCCGCGAGATCGACAGCGGGCGTTTCGTCGATCTCATCGAGCTCGATGCGGCATCGAACACGCAGGTCGACAACATGCGCGAGCTGCTCGAGAACGCCATGTACGTTCCTACCGCCGGGCGCTTCAAGGTCTACATCATCGACGAAGTGCACATGCTCTCGCGCAGCGCGTTCAACGCCATGCTCAAGACGCTCGAAGAGCCGCCGGCGCATGTGAAGTTCATCCTCGCCACCACCGATCCGCAGCGCATCCCGATGACGGTGCTGTCGCGCTGCCTGCAGTTCTCGCTCAAGCAGATCCCGCCGCCGGTGATCCGTGCCCAGCTCGAAAAGGTGCTGGGCCTGGAAGGCGTGGACTTCGAGCCGCCCGCGCTCAACCTCATCGCCCGCGCCGCCCAGGGCAGCATGCGCGACAGCCTGAGCCTGCTCGACCAGGCCATCGCCCACGGCATCGGCAAAGTCACCGACGACAGCGTGCGCGCCATGCTCGGTGTGATCGACGCCGGCTACCTGCTGACCCTGCTCGAATCGGTGGCGGCAAAAGATGGCAAGGCGCTACTGGCGCAGGCCGAAGCGTTGCAGGCGCAAGGCCTGTCGTTCGAGTCGGCCTTGCAGGATCTCGCCAGCCTCTTGCATCGTGTGGCATTGGCGCAAACGCTGCCCGACGCCATTGCCGACGACGAACCCGAGCGCGACCGCCTGTTGGCGCTGGCCGCCGCGCTGTCGGCCGAAGACGTGCAGTTGTTCTACCAGATCGTGCTGCGCGGTCGCGCCGATCTCACCCTCGCGCCAGACGAGTTTGCCGGCTTCATGATGACGCTGCTACGCATGCTCGCGTTCCTGCCGGTTGCCCACGACGCCAGCGGGGCGGCAGCGCCGGCGCGCGCGGCCCCACGCCCGGCAACCGCAACCGTAACCGCGCCAGCCGCTCGCCGTGCTGCCGCACCGCCGTCGCAACCCCGGGCGGTCGCGAAGCCTGCACCTGCCGGGCCGTCACCGGTCGCGCCGGGCTCGAAACCGGTCATGACGGTCGCACGGCCGCCCGCAGAGCCGCCGGCACCACCACCCGAGCGTGCCCGCAACCTGCCCACCCGTCTCGACCCGGCCGACTGGGCCGAGACCGTCGCCCGGCTCAAGCTGGGCGGCATGGCGCGCATGGCGGTGGAACATTGCGAGCTGGTCTCGTTCGAGAACGGCGTGATGCGCCTGGCGGTGCCCGAAGCGCATCGCAGCTTTGCCGAAGCCAGCTATCGCGACAAGCTGCGTGCGGCGCTGGTGGAACACTTCGGTGACATCCGGCTCGAACTGAGCGTTGGCACCGTCAAGGGCGACCAGACCCTGGGTGCCAAGGAAAACCGCGACCGCGAGGCGCGCCAGAGCAAGGCTGTCGAAGCGGTGGAAAACGACCCGTTCGTGCGCGAGCTGCGCGACAACTTCGGCGCGCGTGTGGAGCCCAACTCGATCCGGCCGCTGACTTGAGCCGCGGCCTCGCCAACCCTCCCAACCTCGACCGACCCGGAGACGCACCATGATGAAGAATCAGCTTGCCGGCCTGATGAAACAGGCCCAGCAGATGCAGGACAACATGAAGAAGATGCAAGAGCAGCTCGCCACCATCGAGGTCGAGGGCCAGGCCGGTGCCGGCCTGGTCAAGGTGGTGATGACCTGCCGCCACGACGTGAAGCGCGTGACCATCGACCCGAGCCTGCTCGCCGACGACAAGGACATGCTCGAAGACCTGGTGGCCGCCGCGATGAACGACGCCGTGCGCCGCGTCGAAGCGATGAGCCAGGAGAAGATGGGGCCGCTGACCGGTGGCATGGGGTTGCCGGCGGGATTCAAGCTCCCGTTCTGACCCGGTGAAGACGCCATCGTCGCTGCAAGGGCTGATCGACGCGCTGCGGGCGCTTCCCGGTGTGGGGCCAAAGTCCGCGCAGCGCATGGCCTATCACCTGCTGCAGCACGACCGCGACGGTGCCGGCCGGCTGGGCGCCGCGTTGAACCAGGCACTCGAGCGCATCGAGCACTGCGAACGCTGCAACAACTTCAGTGAGACACCCCAGTGCGAGCTGTGCTCGTCACAACGGCGCGATGCCACCTTGCTGTGCGTGGTCGAGACCCCGGCGGATCTGCTGATGATGGAACAGAGCCAGGCGTATCGCGGGCTTTACTTCGTGCTGCTGGGCCGCCTGTCGCCGCTCGATGGCATCGGTCCGCGTGAATTGCATGCCGACCGCCTGCTGGCGCGGGCCGCCGACGGCGTGGTCGTCGAGACCATCATGGCCACCAACTTCACCGTCGAAGGCGAGGCCACGGCGCACTACCTGGGCGAGATGCTGCGCGCTCGTGGCGTGCGCGTGAGTCGCATCGCGCGCGGCGTACCGGTGGGCGGTGAACTCGAATATGTCGACAGCGGCACGCTCGCGCAAGCGGTGATCGAACGCCGTGTGGTCGTCTGATCAATGATGTTTTCACTTACGGGCGCCTGATGGCACGCGACGATTCTCATGGCCGGCGCACTGCCGCCGCCCGCCCGGCAGTGCGGTCACCCAAGGCACGCAGCCCGATTCGCCAGCCGTTGCGCGTGCGCGAAGAAACACCTGCCGCACCGGCTCGCCCGTTCCCCAAGGCGCGAGCGGCAACCGGCGCCGCGGCACCGCCCGCCGACCAGTCGCAGAAGCTGCAGAAGGTGCTGGCGCAGGCAGGTCTCGGTTCGCGGCGTGAAATGGAAGAGGTGATCCGCACCGGCAAGGTGCTGGTCAACGGCGAGCCCGCCACCATCGGCACCCGCGTTAGCCCCGAAGACGTGGTCAAGGTCGGCCGCCGCCAGATCCGCTTCAAGCTTTCATCGCAGTTGCCGCGCGTCATCATCTATCACAAGCCCGAAGGCGAGATCGTGTCGCGCAGCGACCCCGACGGACGGCCGAGCGTGTTCGATCACCTGCCGGCAATCCGCAGCGGCAAATGGCTCGCGATCGGCCGGCTCGACTTCAACACCTGCGGCCTGCTCATCTTCACCACCTCGGGCGAACTGTCGAACCGCCTCACCCATCCGCGCTTCGAGATCGAGCGCGAGTATGCCGTGCGGGTAATGGGTGAAGTCACGCGCGAACAGGCTGCGGCCTTCACCAATGGCGTGAAGCTCGAAGACGGCGTTGCGCGCTTCGAGGTGTTCGATGAACAGGGCGGCACCGGCAGTAATCGCTGGTATCGCGTGGTGGTGCGCGAAGGCCGCAACCGTCTGGTGCGCCGGATGTTCGAGTACTTCGGCATCCAGGTGAGCCGCCTGATGCGCACGCGTTTCGGCATGATCAACATGCCGCCGCGGCTGAAGCGCGGCCAGCACCTCGAGCTGACCGATGCGCAGACCAAGAAGGTGCTCGAGTGGCTCGCCTCCGGCACCGGCACCACGCCCGACATGCCGCCGGCAGAAAAGATCACGCCGCCGAAGGCGTCGCCCAATGCACCAGCCAAGGCACCACGGGGAGCGGGCGGCAGGGCGCGGAGCGAGGCAAGGCCGGCGGCAGGGCGTGGGCCGCGCCCGGCGAAAACGCCGGGTGCAGGTATCCGGGGCGAGACCCAGCGACCGGCGGGACCGGCGTCGGCGACCAAGGCTCGCCGGCCGAAGCCTCGGTAGGCAGTTCCTGGTCTACAGACGTCGATAGGTCGCCGATGGTCCAGAAGGCGGACTGACCCGATTCAGCCCGCCAACTGCTCCCGCTCCAGCAGGAACACGTACTCATCGCCTGCCGGGGTATCCAGCCACGTGAATGCGATGTCGGGACAAGCGGCTTCGAGCGCATCGCGGTTGTGGCCGATCTCGACCACGAGGATGCCCGACGGCGTCAGGTGCCGATGGGCATCGCGCAGCAGGCGGTGCACGAGGTCGAGGCCGTCGTTGCCGGCGGCCAGGCCCAGCGCGGGCTCGTGGCGATACTCGGCGGGTAGCGCCGCCATCGACAGCGCATCGACATAGGGCGGGTTGGACACGATCACGTCGTAGCGGCGACCGGCCAGCGCGTCGAACAGGTCGGACTTCAGCAGTTCGATGCGATCGCCCAGGCCGTGGTCATCGACATTGCCGCGCGCCACTGCGAGGGCGTCGTCCGAGAGGTCGGCAGCATCGACGTGCGCATTGGAAAAGGCATTCGCCAGCAGCACGGCCAAACACCCGGAGCCGGTGCAAAGATCGAGAGCGCTTTCGACGTCATCGGGCTCGCGAACCCAGGGGGCGAATTGGTCGCCGAGCAGGTCGGCAATGAACGACCGCGGCACCAGCACGCGCTCGTCGACGGTGAATCGAAACTCCCCGAGCCAGGCTTCGCCGGTCAGGTAGGCGGCCGGCTTGCGGGTGGTGAGCCGGTGCTCGATCAACGTCAGAACCCGGTCGCGCTCGGTCGCGGTCAGGCGCGCATCGAGCCAATCGTCGAAAGTCGCATGCGGCAGGTGCAGCGCCCAGCCGATCAGGTAGCCGGCTTCGTGCCGGGCGTCGGTGAAGCCGTGACCAAAGAACAGCTCGGCTTCGCGGAACCGGCTGACGGCGAAGCGCAGCAGATCGCGCACCGTGCGCAGGTCGTCGGCTTCGCCGCCGAAGGGCGAGACGGACACTTCGGCCATCAGCGCGGCGACCGACGGAAACTTCGGGCGGTGATCACCCGAGCAGGCCGCGCAGCGTGCCTTCGTAGATGCGCGAGAGCGGTTCGATGTCGGCCAGCAACACGTGCTCGTCGAGTTTGTGGATCGACTCGTTGACCGGCCCCAGCTCGATCACCTCGCGGCACAATGTTGCGATGAAACGGCCATCGGACGTGCCGCCCGTGGTGGATAGCGCCGGCACGTAGCCGCACTCGGCTTCGATGGCGGCGTTGACCGCCTGCACCAGGCGCCCCCGTGGCGTGATGAACGGCTGGCCTGAGAGCGACCACTGCAACGTGTAGTCGAGCCGGTGCCGGTCGAGCACCGCATGTACGCCGGCCTTGATGCCGTCGGCCGTGCTTTCGGGCGAGAAGCGCACGTTGAACAGCAGCCTGAGATCGCCCGGAATGACGTTGTTGGCGCCGGTGCCGCCGTGCACGTTGGAGAACTGGAAGCTGGTGGGCTGGAAGTACTCATTGCCGTCGTCCCACACCGATTGCGCGAGTTCGGTCAGTGCGGGAAGGGCCTGATGGATCGGGTTGCGCGCGAGATGCGGATAGGCGATGTGGCCCTGGATGCCGCGGATCAGCAGGTCACCCGAGAGCGAACCGCGCCGCCCGTTCTTGATCATGTCGCCGAGGCGGTCCACCGACGTGGGTTCACCGACGATGCAGTAGTCGAGGGACTCGCCGCGTGCGCGCAGGGTTTCGACGACCTTCGTCGTCCCGTCGACGGCAACGCCTTCTTCGTCGGAGGTGATGAGCAGCGCGATCGATCCCCGCGGCTTCGGATTGGCGGTGAGGTAGCGCTCGATGGCGGTGACGAACGCCGCCAGCGAGGTTTTCATGTCGGCGGCGCCGCGGCCATAGAGCACGCCGTCGCGAACCGTGGGCACGAACGGGTCGGAATGCCACTGGTCGAGCGGACCGGTGGGCACCACGTCGGTGTGCCCGGCGAAGCACAGGAGCGGCGCCTCGCTCCCGAGCCGGGCCCACAGGTTGTCCACGTTGCCGAAGCGCAGGTGCTCGATGCGGAAGCCCAGCCTTTCGAGCCGGGCGGCGATGAGGTTCTGGCAGCCGCCGTCTTCGGGCGTGACCGACCGGCAGGCGATCAACTGCCGCGTCAGCGCTATGGTTGCCGCGGTCGACGCCGCCTCGGTTACCAAAGACAGGTCAGTCAAGGCTATCCACGTTCAGTTTCAAGTCCCCGAATCCACCCGTGCTCGTCAGGTCGGCACGGGCCACCGGGCGCGCCATGTCGCCGGGTTTGGAGCCGGGCTTCTGGGCGGCGTTGTTGAGCAGCCACGACAGGTTGGTGGCGGAGTCGGAGTTGCGCAGCGCCTCATCCTTGGAGATCAGGCCCTGGCTGTAAAGCTTGAACAATGCCTGCTCGAAGGTTTCGGAGCCCGGCGACAGCGCCTGTTCCATGGCGTCTTTCATCTGGTCGATCTCGCCCTTCTTGATGAGGTCGGCCACGTGCTTGCTGTTGAGCATGACTTCCACGGCCGCCACCAGCGAGCCGTCGATGGCCTTGACCAGCCGCTGCGAGATGATGCACTTGAGCGTGGTGGAGAGATCGTTGAGCAGGCCGTCGCGCGCCTCGAACGGAAAGAAATTGATGATGCGGCCCAGTGCGTGATAGCTGTTGTTGGCGTGCAGCGTGGTCATGCACAGATGGCCGGTCTGGGCGTAGAGCATGGCGTGCTGCAGCGTCTGGCGGTCGCGCACCTCGCCGATCAACAGCAGGTCGGGCGCTTCGCGCATGGCGTTGACGAGCGCGTTCTCGTACGAGTGGGTGTCCTCCCCGACCTCGCGCTGGTTGATCACGCACTTGTTGTTGTGGTAGACGAACTCGATCGGGTCCTCGATGGTGAGGATATGACCGGAGCGGGTGTTGTTGCGATGCTCGACCATGGCAGCCAGCGTGGTCGACTTGCCCGAACCGGTGGAACCCACCACCAGGATGAGCCCGCGTTTTTCCATGACCAGATCGCGCAGTATCGGCGGCAGCCGCAGCTTCTCCATGCCGGCCGTGCCGGTCCTGAGATAGCGGATCACCAGTGCCACGCTGCCGCGCTGCCGGAACACGTTGACCCGGAAACGACCCACGTCAGGCACCGGAAACGAGAAGTTCATCTCGTGGGTTTCTTCGTATTCGGTGATCTCGGCCGGGCTCATCATCTCGTACGCGATCTTGCGCACGGTCTCGCCGTTCATGATGTGCTGGTTCACTGGCATGATGTTGCCGAGAATCTTGATCGAGATCGGCGCGCCGACCGAGACGAACAGGTCGGAAGCCTGCTTCTCGGACATGAGCTTGAACAACGGTGTCAGGAACATGCTGGCGTTCTCCTCGGGACGGTCACGCGCAAGGCGCTACGATGGGCGAAAAACCGATCCCGCATGATGGCGCATCGGCGGCTTCCCGGTCATCGGCGAAGCGAGGGTACAAGACTTCTCTGTTCGGTGTCTCGACCAGCGGTTGCGCGGGCGTCGAGAACCAGGCCCGGGAGTCTCGCCGGCGGGAAGCACCTGACGCCAATCCGGATGCCGAGGTGAGTTCGCCCATGGCGCCAGAGTCACCGAGACAGAGGATATTTCTTTCATATAAAAGAAGAGTAGAAAATTAATCCGATAATAATCCGAAACATCGAAAAAAACGGATGCCTTTTTTGCGCTGAAGCTGGCACAGTTGTCCAATGAACCAGCTCGTCGATATCCCCTTGTCCTGCCTGTCGGCAGCTCGCCTCGGCGAGCCTGTCGGCAATGGCGCCGCGGTGCTGATCCGAACGCTGCTCGATCTCGGCGTCGACACCGTCTTCGGCTATCCGGGCGGGGCCGTGCTGCCGTTGTACGACGCCTTGTACGCCGAACCCCGGTTGCGGCATGTGCTGGTGCGGCATGAACAGGCCGCGGTCCATGCCGCGCAGGGCTACGCCCGCTCGACCGGCAAGGTCGGTGTGGTGTTCGTCACCTCCGGACCAGGCATGAGCAACACCACCACCGGGTTGCTCGACGCCCTGAGCGACTCCGTTCCGGTGCTGTGCATCAGCGGTCAGGTGGCGACCAGCCTGATCGGCACCGACGCCTTCCAGGAATGCGATGCGCTGGGCATTTCCCGCCCGGTGACCAAGTGGAACGTGCAGGTGCGCGATGCGAGCTTGCTCGAATCGCTGCTGCGCAAGGCTTATGCGGTTGCATCCGGCGCCAGGCCCGGCCCGGTGCTGGTGGACGTTCCCAAAGATGTGCAACTCGCACCGGTATCGCGGTCGCTACCCGCGGCAGATCACCGTCGAGCGCTCGTCAAACCGCCTTCCCACAGCCGCCTGCTGGTGGCGGCGAAGGTCATTCGCGAGGCGCAGCGGCCGATCTTCTACGGTGGCGGCGGGCTGGTGAACTCGGGGGTGGGCGCCTGCGAAGCGTTTCGCCGCGTGGTCGAGCTGACCGGAGCGCCTTGCACGCTGACGCTGATGGGGCTCGGAGCGTTTCCGGCTGCCAGTCCGCAGTGGCTGGGCATGCTCGGCATGCACGGCACGCTGGAGGCGAACCTGGCCATGCATCACGCCGACCTGGTGGTGTGCGTGGGTGCGCGTTTCGACGATCGCGTCACCGGCCGTCTCGACCAGTTCAGCCCGAACGCGAAGATCGTTCACATCGACATCGATGCCGCCTCGATCCATAAAATCGTGCGTGCCGATGTGCCATTGGTGGGCGACTGCGCCCAGGTGCTGCAAGGGTTGCTGGGCTGCATGGAGGGGTGGACGCCCCAACCCGGTGGCCTGGATGGCTGGTGGCAGCAGATCGAGCAATGGCGGGCGCGCCGGTCGCTCGCCTTCGACGACACGCCCGATCGCATTGCGCCGCAGGCGCTGATGCGCTGCCTGCAGCAGCAGTTGTTGGGTCGAGACGCGATCGTCTCGACCGACGTCGGCCAACACCAGATGTGGGCTGCCCAACACCTGGATTTCGAGCAGCCGATGCGCTGGCTCACCTCCGGCGGCGCGGGCACCATGGGCTACGGACTGCCGGCGGCGATCGGCGCCCAGATCGCCCATCCCGACAAGACCGTGGTGTGCGTGAGCGGCGACGCGTCGATCCTGATGAACATCCAGGAGCTCGCGACGGCGATCCAGCACCGCACCCCGGTCAAGGTCGTCCTTTGCAACAACGGCTACATGGGCATGGTCCGGCAGTGGCAGGAGATGAACCACGGCGGGCGCTACAGCCACAGCTACACCGAGGCGCTGCCCGACTTCGTGATGGTGGCGCGCGGCTTCGGCTGGCAGGCCCGTCGCGTCGACCGGCGGGAAGACCTGGAGAGCGCCCTGGCCGAATGTCTGGCCAGCGAGGGCCCGTACTTTCTCGACGTGCACGTGGCGCCGGAAGAGAACTGCTTTCCCATGATCCCGGCGGGTGCCGGGCACCACGAGGTCATGCTCGGCGCCAGCGGGTCGCCAGACACTACCGGTTAGTAGGCATACCGGCGCACCGCGTCTTCGTTCCATTCGATACCGTTGCCGGGCCGCGCCGGCACCGTGGCGTAGCCATCCTTCACCTCGAACGGCTCGGCGATGATCGGGTTGCCCCAGTCGCGCCATTCCAGCCAGTCGGCAGATTCCGAGGCGCGCAACAGATGGGCCGATACCTCGGGGTACAGATGACTCGATAACGGGTGCCCCGCCGCGCCGGCAATGGCAGCGGCGCGCATCCAGCCCGTCACCCCGCCAATACGCATCAGGTCCGGCATGTATAGATCGGCGGCCCCGGCCCGCACCGCGTCGAGAAACGACCGCGGTCCGTAGATGTTCTCGCCGATCTGCACCGGTGTCCTGAGCTCGCGCGCCAGTTGCGCGCTGTGCGCATAGTTGTCGTACACGACGGGTTCCTCGAACCAGTACAGACCCTGATCGTCCAGGGCGTGGCATCGTGACAAGGCTTCCTGCAGCGTCTGACCCTGATTGAAATCGCACATCAGCTCGATGTCCGTGCCGATCGCCCCGCGCACGAGTTCGAGGGCCTTCAGGTCATCTTTCAGGGCGGTGCGCCCGAGGCGGATCTTGATCGCGCTGAAGTTGCCTTCGGCGACCAGTTCCGCGGCTTCCTTCGCCAGCTTGTCCAGGGGCAGCAGCCACAGCCCGTTGGTGTTGTAGGTGCGGACCTTGCCGACGGAACCGCCCAGCATTTCCGCGAGCGGCAGCCCTGCGGCCTTGGCGAGGGCGTCCCAGATTGCCATGTCGAGGCCGGCGGTCGCGATCATGCTGACACCCTGGCGCCCCAGCAGATGCAGCGCGCCGATCGAGTCGCGGAACAGGTCGAGCGGCGCCAGTTGCCGCCCCTTGAACTTCGCGGCAAGGTCGATGAGCGCCGGGCCCACGTAGCGAATGGCATCCTTGAGGTAGGGCTCGAGATAGCTGCGGCCGATGATGCCTTCGCGGGTCTTGACGTCGATCAGGATGAAGGGCCATTCGGTAAACGTGCCCACCTTGGCCACGATCGGCCGCTTCATCGGGATCGACACCGAGCGGACCTCGATGCTTTCGAAGGTCAGCTTTTCCTTGATCTGCATGGTTACACCTTTCGAATAGGGACGGTGAGCGCCGGGCCGCTCCCAAGCGAACCGGCCCCCCATTGGGGGGTGGCGACCGCAGGAAGCCTGGGGGGGTTTGTCACTCGCCGCGCAGCAGGTCGTTGATGCTGGTCTTGGCCCGCGTGCCGGCATCCACCTGCTTCACGATCACGGCGCAATACAGGCTGTACTTGCCGTCGGCCGACGGCAGGTTGCCCGACACGACCACCGACCCGGGCGGAATGCGCCCGTAGGTGACCTCACCGGTGGCACGGTTGTAGATGCGGGTGCTCTGGCCCAGGTAGACACCCATCGAGATGACCGAGCCGACGCCGACCACCACACCCTCGACCACTTCGGAGCGCGCGCCGATGAAGCAGTTGTCTTCGATGATGGTGGGGTTGGCCTGGATCGGTTCGAGCACGCCGCCGATGCCCACGCCGCCGGACAAGTGCACGTTCTTGCCGATCTGGGCGCAGGAGCCCACCGTGGCCCAGGTGTCGACCATGGTGCCTTCGTCGACGTAGGCGCCGATGTTGACGTAGGAGGGCATCAGCACGACGTTGCGGGCGATGAAGCTGCCGCGTCGCACCGCCGCCGGCGGCACCACGCGGAATCCGCCCGCGCGGAAGTCGGCGTCGCCATAGTCGGCGAACTTCGGGTCCACCTTGTCGAAATAGTTGGTGTAGCCATCACGGATCACCGCGTTGTCTTCGAGGCGGAACGACAACAGCACCGCCTTCTTGATCCATTGGTGCGTCACCCAGTCGGCGCCTTGCTTCTCGGCCACGCGCAGCGCCCCGCTGTCGAGACCGGCAACGACGTCGGCGACGGCCTTGCGGATGGGGGCTGGGGCCGACGCCGGGGTGAGTGCGGCGCGGTCTTCCCAGGCGGCGTCGATGGTGGCTTGCAGATCCGAAATAGAGGTAGTGGTCATCAGTGGTGGTGTGAACGTTGGGAAATGAATCGGGCGATGCGAACGGCGGCCTCGGTGCATTCGGCTACCGGCGCCACGAGCGCGATACGCACGAAGCCGGCGCCCGGGTTGAGTCCGCCGGCCTCGCGGCCGAGGTAGCTGCCGGCGACAACCGCGACATTACCGCGTTCGAGCAGGCCGCGGGTGAAGGCGAGGTCGTCGCCACCGACCTGTAACCAGAGATAGAAGGCGGCGTCGGGCATGGTCACCGGAATCGCCGGCGACAGCGTGGCGACGACGCGCTCGAACTTTTCGCGATACAGACGCCGGTTCTCGATCACGTGGGCCTCGTCGTTCCAGGCGGCTTCGCTGGCGGCCTGCACCGCGGGACTCATCGCGCTGCCGTGATAGGTGCGATACAGCAGGAATGCGGCGATCAGTGCACTGTCGCCGGCGACGTAGCCGGAGCGCATGCCCGGCACGCTCGACCGCTTCGACAGGCTGCCGAACACGATGAGCCGCGGATAGCCGGTCCGGCCCAGCCGGTGCGCGGCTTCGAGTGCCCCCAGCGGCGGTGCGGCTTCATCGAAATAGATCTCGGAGTAGCACTCGTCGGCGGCGATCACGAAACCATGGCGGTCGGCGAGATCGAACAGCTCCCGCCAGTCGTCCAGCGTCATCACGCGACCGGTCGGGTTGCCCGGTGAGCAGACGTAGACCAGTTGCGTGGTGGCCAGCACTGCTTCGGGCACAGCGCCGAAGTCGCAGGCGAAGCCGCGCTCGGGCGACTGGTTGACGAACACCGGCCGGGCGCCCGCCAGCAGCGCGGCGCCTTCGTAGATCTGATAGAACGGGTTGGGCATCACCACCACCGGGTCGGGCCGGGTGCGGTCGACCACGGTCTGGGCAAAAGCAAACAACGCCTCGCGGCTGCCGTTGACCGGCAGCACCTGGGTGGCCGGATCGAGGGCCGGCATGCCGTAGCGGCGACCGAGCCAGGCCGCGATGGTGGCGCGCAGCGCCAGACTGCCGAGCGTGGCCGGATACGACGCGATGCCGCCGCGATGGCTAGTGAGGCTGTCGAGGATGAACGGCGGGGTCGCGTGCTTGGGCTCGCCGATCGACAGGTTGATCGGCGCCAGGTCGCGGTTCGGCACGACGTCAGCTATCAGCCTGGCGAGCTTCTGGAACGGGTAGGGCTGGAGGCGGGCGAGGTCGGGATTCATGGCGGCGGCAAGCGCCTGTGAAAGCCGCCGATTATAGGAGGGGGAGCGACGGTCCGGCCAGTCGCGCGTGCAATCGCGCCTGCAATCGGAAGCCGCGGCGAAGCCTGCGAAGCGGGGTAAATCGGGTACACTCAAGCTCGCTGGAAACCGCCTTCGCCTGGCTCGGAAACGACCCCAGGCGTTTGTTTTGAAAGGCCTTCGTTTCACGGCATCGTTCGCATCTTTTTCGGGCCAGCCCGTGCGCCTCACACACATCAAGCTCGCCGGCTTCAAGTCGTTCGTCGACCCCACCCATATTCCGCTGCCGGGTCGCCTCATCGGCGTCGTCGGTCCGAACGGCTGTGGCAAATCCAACGTCATCGACGCGATCCGCTGGGTGCTCGGCGAGTCGTCCGCCAAGCATCTGCGTGGCGAAACCATGGACGACGTCATCTTCAATGGCAGCGGCGAACGCAAGCCGGGGCACCGGGCAAGCGTCGAGCTGATCTTCGACAATTCGCTGGGCAAGGCGGCCGGCGCCTGGTCGCAATACGGCGAGATCTCGATCAAGCGGGTGCTCGAACGCGACACCGGCTCGAGCTACTTCATCAACAACAGCCTGGTGCGGCGGCGCGATGTCGCCGATCTCTTTCTCGGCACCGGGCTCGGGGCCCGCGCCTACGCCATCATCGAGCAGGGCATGATCTCGCGCATCGTCGATGCCCGGCCGGAGGAGCTGCGGGTGTTTCTCGAAGAAGCCGCCGGCGTGTCGAAGTACCGCGAGCGCCGCAAGGAAACCGAAGCGCGCCTCGATGACACCCGCGAAAACCTGCTCCGCGTCGATGACATCCGGCGCGAGCTGGGCACGCAGATCGCCCACCTCGAGGCGCAGTCAGCCGCCGCCGAAACCTTCCGCGACCTGGAGTCGCGCGTGCGTCTGGCCCAGTGCCGGCTCTGGCTCATCCGCAAGCAGGAAGCCCAGGCGCAGCGTGCCCGCATCGGCGGCGAACTCGATCAGCAGACGATCGACCTCGATGCTGCCACCGCCGCCCTCCGGGCGACCGAAAGCGCGCTCGAAACCCTGCGCGAACGCCACTTCGCGGCGTCCGACGGCGTCCACCAGGTGCAGGGCGCGCTCTACCAGGCCAATGCCGAGTTCGCCCGCATCGAGCAGGAGCTTGGCCATCTGCGCACCAATCGCCAGCGTGCCGAGCAGCGACTGAACGGCTTCACCGCCCAGATCGCCGAGTCCGACCAGCGCCGCAAGACCCTCGAAGACACCCTCGCACAAACCCGTGCCGCCCTCGACCACGCGGTGATCGAGGCGGAAGCGCGGCACACCGACCAGGAAGCGGTCGCCGCCCGCCTGCCGGCGGCCGATCGTTTCTACCGCGAGGCCCGCAGCGCCTTCGAGCACGCCCAGCAGGCGCTGGCCGAAGGCCGTCGCCGGCTCGAAGTGGCCAACACCCGCCTGGTTCATGCAGAGAAGCTGGTCGGGCAGCTCAACGGCCGCGCGCAGCGGCTCACCGGCGAACGTGGCCACATCGTCCTGCCGGACGAGGCCGCACTCGAACGCCTGCGAGCCGATCTCGCCAGCCTCGACACCGAACTGGCGGCAGCGCGGCAGGAGCAGGGCGCCATCGAGGCCGTGGTGCCGTCGTCCGAGCAGCAACTGCGTGCCGCGACCCAGGAGGTCGAAGGGTTGCGCCAGCGGCATGCCGGCCTCGAAGCCCGCCGGCATGCGCTGGTGAGCCTGCAACAGCAGGTCGGCGCGAGCGAGCAGATGGCATCGTGGCTGGGGCAGCACGGCCTCGCTTCACTGCCGCGGTTCTGGCAGCGGGTGAGCGTGGATGCCGGTTGGGAAGATGCGCTCGAAGCGGTCCTGCGCGAGCGGCTCAATGCCATTGCCGTGGCCGATCCCGCGTCGCTTTCCGACTGGTTCGGTGCGTCACCGCCCGGCAAGCTGTCGGTCTACCGTTCGGGCACGCCCGCCGCCAAAAGTGCCGATCCGGCGCCCGGCGGAACGGTGCCCCTGATCGACCATGTCACGACGGCGCAACCCGAGGTGCTGGCGGTGCTGCGCGAATGGCTGGATCAGGTCTATGCCGTGGCCGACTCGACCCGGGCGCTCTCGCTGGCACCGCAACTCGCGCCGGGCGCCGTGCTGGTCACGCGCGAAGGCCACGTGTTTACCGCGAGCAGCGTGAGTTTCCACGCGCCCGACTCCGAGATTCACGGGCTGCTCGAACGCAAGCTCGACATCGAACGGCTGGAAGCGGAGATCCCCACGCTCACCCTCGAACTCAACGCTGCCCGCGACGCCGCGGCAACTCACGACACCACCGTGCGCGAGCAGCGCGCCGAGCTCGAACGCTTGCGCCGGCTCGCCGCCGAACTCGCGCAGCGCCGCCACGCAATCGAGATTCAAGAGGTGCGTGGCACCCAACAGCTCGACCGGGCCCGTGCACGGCTCGCGCAGATCGATGCCGAACTGAACGAGATCGGCGTCGAGCGCGAACGCGAGCTTGCTGCCGTGGCCGAAGCCACGGCGGCCGTCGCAGGGCTGACCGTGGAAATCGCCGGGCTGGGCCAGGCGGTCACGGTTGCCGACACCCGGCATCGCGACGCCGATCGCACGCTCGCGCAGTTGCGCCAGACGGTGCAGCAGGCCGAACGCGCGGCGCAGGAAGCGCAGTTTGCCGAACGTGGTCAGCAGGCGCGTATCCGTGAGCTCGAAGCAGCGCTGACCGACGCCGTCCAGCGCGTCGAGCAGGCACGAGCGAGCCTGGGCGCGGCGCAGGCGGAGATTGCCGGGCTCGACGAGTCGTTTCTCGTCACCAGCCTGGCCGCCGCTTTCGATGTGCGTACCGACCGCGAACGCCTGCTGGCCGCCGCCCGCGAAACGCTCGGCACCGAAGAGCACGACCTCCGGGCTCGCGAGCAGGAACGAATAGCGCTGGAGCAGCAGTTGGAGCCGATGCGGGTGCGCATCGGCGAGCTGCGCCTGAAAGAACAGGAAGCCCGTCTCGCCGAAGAAAATTTCACCCAGCAACTGGTGCAGGCCGGGGCCGACGAGGCCGAACTGCTGGTCGAAGGCGAGAAGCTGCCGCGCCCGAATGCGCTGCAAGCCGAGATCAACCGCCTCAACGAGGAGATCATGGCGCTCGGACCGGTCAACCTCGCCGCGCTGTCCGAGCTCACGACGGCGAGCGATCGCAAGGGTTTCCTCGATGCCCAGTCGGCGGATCTGAACGAGGCCATGGGCACGCTCGAAGACGCCATTCGCCGCATGGACCGCGAGACGCGCGAGCGGCTCCAGTCGACCTTCGACGCCGTGAACCGCAATCTGGGCGAGCTGTTCCCGGCGCTGTTCGGCGGTGGTGAGGCCAGGCTGGTGATGACCGGCGAGGAAATCCTCGACAGCGGTGTGACCATCGTCGCCCGCCCACCTGGCAAGAAGAACGCGTCGATCCAGTTGCTGTCCGGTGGCGAAAAGGCCTTGACCGCGGTCTCGCTGGTATTCTCGCTGTTCCGGCTGAATCCGGCGCCATTCTGCCTGCTCGACGAGGTCGATGCCCCGCTCGACGACAGTAACACCGGCCGCTTCTGCGAGCTGGTGCGCAAGATGTCCGACCAGACCCAGTTCATCTTCATCAGCCACAACAAGATCACCATGGAGATGGCGACCCAGCTCATCGGCGTGACCATGGCCGAAGCCGGGGTGTCGCGGGTGGTCGCCGTCGACATCGACGAAGCACTCAAGATGCGCGAGGACATCGCGGCCTGACGCCGCAGCTACCGGAGCCGCCGCGATGACCGATCTTCAACTGAGTCTGCTGGTCCTCGGCGCCGTGGTCGTTGCCGGGGTGATGGTGTTCAACTGGGTGCAGGAGTGGCGCTTCCGGCGCCGGTCGGCGGCGGCGTTCGACCGGCAGAAGCCAACCGAGGACGCGCTGATGAAGGCTTCGGCCCCGAGTGGATCCGTGGCACCGGCACCGCCCGCTCGCGCCGATCTGCCGCCGCACCCGGTCGCGCCCGCAAAGGAAGAAGACTGGGTGGTGGCGCTGTCGCGCAAAGGCGTGCCGCCGCCGGGCCGGGTGCGCAGGCCCAATGGCGCCGACACCAGCGCCATGGTCATCGACTACGAAGCGGTGTTCGAATCCGCGTCGGCCTTCACCCAGCCCGACATCGACGATCTGGTACGGGCCGCGGCAACCTCGGTACGGCCGGCGCGGGTCGAAGGTTTCGAAGGCGATGCCGCGTGCTGGCTGCCGGTGCTGGGCGGCGGTGCCGGGCGCTATCGGCGCATCCGGGTCGCCGTGCAACTGGCCGATCGCGATGCCTGCGTTACCCGCGCCGACCTCGAACAGTTCGGGTCGAACATGGAAGCGTGCGCGATACGCATCGCTGCCGAACTCGAATTGCCGGCGCCGCATCTGTTCGAGGTTCGCGCCAAGGCGCTCGACGACCTGTGCGGCGAGGTCGACATCGCCGTTGGCATCAGCGTGGTGGCCCGCACCGGCGACGTGTTTCAGGGCACGACCGTGCGCGCGCTGGCCGAGGCGGCGGGCATGCGGCTGCGCCCGGAAGGACGCTTTCATGCCGAGGTTGCCGGCGGTGACCAGTTCACCGTCGAAAACCTCGAGGGCGACTCGTTCAGCGCCGATGGCATGCGCACGCTCACCACCACCGGCATCACCTTCGTGCTCGACGTGCCTCGCGCCCAGGGCGGCATCGGCGCCTACGACCGCATGGTCCAGGTGGCACGTCAGTTCGCCCGGTCGCTCGACGGCACTCTGGTCGACGACAACCGCCAGAAGCTCAACGACAGCGGCCTCGACGCCACCCGTCGCGCGCTCGCCGGCGTCCACGCCACGATGCAGGCGCAGGGCATCGAACCGGGTGGGGCGCTCGCGTTACGGTTGTTCGCCTGATGCCGGTTCCGCAAGAGATCGCCGACCGCATCGCGCGGCTGCGCCAACTCATCGAGCACGACAACTACCTCTACTACAGCCTCGACGCACCGGAAGTGCCGGACGCCGAGTACGACCGGCGCTTCGCCGAACTGCAATCGCTGGAGGCGCGATACCCAGAGGCGATAGCCGAAGATTCACCCACGCACCGGGTCGGCGCGCCACCCGTATCCGGTTTTGCCGAAGTTACCCACGCGGTGCCGATGCTGTCACTCAACAATGCCTTCGACGATGCCACGGTCGGGGCCTTCGACCGCCGCGTGCGCGAGGCCCTGAACGCCGGCCAGGTGCGCTACTCGGCCGAGCCGAAATTCGACGGCCTGGCGGTGAGCCTGACCTATCGCGACGGGTTGTTCGAGCGCGGCGCGACCCGCGGCGATGGCGCCACCGGCGAGGACGTGACGGCCAACCTTCGCACCATCGGCGCGATTCCGCTGCGCCTGCGTGGCGCAGGAGTGCCGACGCTGCTCGAAGTGCGGGGCGAGGTGCTGCTGCTCAAGCGCAATTTCGCCCGCCTCAATGAAGAGCAACTGGCGCGCGGCGAGAAGCTGTTTGCCAATCCGCGCAACGCGGCGGCCGGCGCCTTGCGCCAGCTCGACAGCCGCATCACGGCGGCGCGACGGCTGGCGTTCTTCGCCTATGCCGTGGGCGTGGTCGAGGGCGGCGACCTGCCGCGCGACACGCATAGCGCGCAGATGAACTGGCTGGCGCAACTACGCTTTCCGGTGAGCACCGAGCGCCGCGTGGTCGACGGGCTCGAAGGCCTGCTCGGTTACTACCGCGACATCGGGCGGCGCCGCGACGCGCTCGATTTCGCCATCGATGGCGTGGTCTACAAGGTCGATGCGCTGCCGGCGCAGGAGGTACTCGGTTTCGTGGCGCGGGCGCCGCGCTTCGCCGTGGCGCACAAGTACCCCCCCGAGGAGGAACTCACCGAGGTCGTGGGCATCGACATCCAGGTCGGACGCACCGGCGCGCTAACCCCGGTGGCGCGCCTGCGGCCGGTCAATGTCGGCGGCGTCACCGTCACCAACGCCACCTTGCACAACGAAGACGAGGTGCGGCGCAAGGATGTGCGCGTCGGCGATACGGTGGTGGTGCGACGCGCCGGCGACGTGATTCCCGAGGTGGTGTCGGTGGTACTGGCGCGCCGCGTGGGCGAACCGCCGGTGTTCTCGATGCCGGCGACCTGCCCCGAATGCAGCTCCGCCGTGGCGCGCGAGGAGGGCGGGGTGATCCATCGCTGCACCGGAGGCCTGGTGTGTCCGGCTCAGCGGCGCGAGGCGCTGCTGCACTTTGCCTCGCGCCGGGCGCTGGATATCGAAGGCCTGGGCGACAAGGTGGTGGAGCAACTGGTCGGGCGCGACCTGGTGCATACCCCGGCCGACATCTTCAGCCTCGGCGCGGAGACGCTGGCCGGACTGGACCGCATGGCGGACAAATCCGCCGCCAACCTGGTGGCATCCATCGAGGCGAGCAAGGCAACCACGCTGGCGCGTTTCATTTTTTCGCTCGGCATCCGTAATGTCGGAGAAGCGACGGCACGTGACCTCGCTGCCCACTTCGGGAGTCTCGACCGCTTCATGTCTGTCGGCCTCGACCAACTGCAAGCGGTGCCCGACGTCGGCCCGATCGTCGCCCTGAGCATCCTGGGTTTCTTCGCCGAACCCCACAACGTTGCAGTCGTCCGCGCGTTGCGTGACGCCGGGGTGAACTGGGCCGAACACGAGGGCCGCAAGATCGAAGTCCTGCCGCAGACCGGCCGCACCTTCGTGCTCACCGGCACATTGCCGACCCTGACCCGCGACCAGGCGCGCGCCCACATCGAAGCGCTCGGCGGCAAGGTCGCGAGCAGCGTGTCGTCGAAAACCGACTATGTCGTGGCCGGTGCGGATGCCGGTTCCAAGCTCGAGAAAGCGGCGCAGCTCGGCATCGCCATCCTCGATGAGTCTGGCCTGCTGGACTTGTTGCAAGGCAACAGCGAAACTCTCGCCGAACCGGATTTCAACCCCTCCCCGACCCCGAACCCATGAGAAAAGTCACCACGGCGGTATTTCCCGTTGCCGGTCTCGGCACCCGCTTCTTGCCCGCCACCAAGGCGATGCCGAAGGAGATGCTGCCGATCGTCGACAAGCCGCTGATCCAGTACGCGGTCGAAGAGGCGGTCGCCGCCGGCATGACGCAGATGGTCTTCATCACCGGCAAGAACAAGCGCGCGATCGAAGACCACTTCGACAAAGCCTACGAACTCGAAATGGAACTCGAGGCCAAGGGCCGCGCGGCGCTGCTCGAGGCCGTGCGCAACATCGTGCCGAAGAACGTGAGCTGCATCTATGTGCGGCAGCCCGAGGCGCTCGGCCTGGGTCATGCGGTGCTGTGCGCCAAGCCCGTGGTCGGCGACAACCCGTTCGCCGTGATCCTCGCCGACGACCTGATCGACGGCGAGCCGTCGGTGCTCAAGCAGATGGTGGCCATCTACGAAGAGCGGCAGTCATCGGTGCTGGCGGTGCAGAAGATCCCACGCGAGGAATCCAGCAAGTACGGCGTTATCCGCAACGAGAAGCTCGAAGAGCGCCTGCATCGCATCGCGGCGATCGTCGAGAAACCCGAACCGGCCGACGCGCCTTCTGATCTCGCGGTGGTCGGGCGCTACATCCTGTCGCCGGTGATCTTTCATTTCCTGGAGCGCATCGGCAAGGGCACAGGCGGCGAGATTCAGCTCACCGACGGCATCGCGCAACTGCTGTTCCACGAACCGGCGCTCGCCTGGGAGTTCAGCGGCACGCGCTACGACTGCGGTTCCAAGCTCGGCTACCTGATGGCGAATTTTGTCTACGGCCTGCGGCATGCCGAGATCGGTGCGGAGTTCTCCGCCTTCGCTGCCGCCATGGCGGCAGCGAAGGCGGGCTGACGCGGCCGTGGCAATGCTCGATCCCGCCGAGTCGCGCCGGCTGCTCGAGTCAGCGGAGGTGATCTGTCCGGCAGCCGACGTCACCGCCGCCGTTGCACGGGTGGCTGGCGAAATCACCGAGGTGCTCGGCGACCGCTGTCCGCTGGTGATCGCGGTCATGGGCGGGGCGGTGGTGTTCACCGGGCATTTGCTCACGCTGCTGCGGTTTCCGCTCGATCTCGACTATGTGCATGCAACCCGCTATCGGGATGGCACCACCGGCGGCGAGATCATCTGGAAGGTGCGGCCCAAGGAAGACGTGCGCGGCCGCGTCGTGCTGGTGGTCGACGATATTCTCGATGCCGGCTTCACCCTGGCCGCGATCCGCAACTCGTTGCTGGAAGCCGGTGCGGCCGAAGTCCACATTGCCGTGTTTTGTGAAAAGCAGCTTGCGGCAGCCAAACCGGTGCGCGCCGATTTCATCGGCGTCACCGTGCCGGACCGTTTCGTGTTCGGTTTCGGCATGGACATCCGCGGCGCATGGCGTAATCTCCCCGCGGTCTACGCGGCAGCGGAACCCACGGCAACATGACGACACCTCTTGGCATCATCGGCGGCAGCGGCCTTACGCAGCTCGCCAACCTGGCAGTCACCCGGCGCGAGGTGGTCCGCACCCCCTACGGCGAGCCTTCCGGCGCGCTCACCTTCGGCGAGTTGCAGGGCCGTGAGGTGATCTTTCTCGCCCGTCATGGCTACGGGCACACCATCGCCCCGCACGAGGTGAACTACCGCGCGACTATCTGGGCCATGAAAGACGCCGGCGTGGAGCGCATCGTGTCGGTGGCGTCGGTGGGCGGCATCGGTGCCGGTCTCGGTCCCGGCGTCATCGTCATTCCGCACCAGATCCTCGACTACACCTGGGGTCGGCGCAGCACCTATTTCGAGGGCCCGGAACGGCCGGTCACCCACATCGATTTCACTCACCCGTATACTGAATCCCTGCGTCGCAGCCTGCTCGATGCAGCACGTGTAGCCGGCGAGACGGTGGTCGCCGATGGTGTCTATGCCACCACGCAGGGGCCGCGCCTCGAGTCGGCTGCCGAGGTTGACCGGCTCGAACGCGACGGTGCCACGATGGTCGGCATGACCGGCATGCCGGAAGCGGCACTGGCACGCGAACTCGATCTCGCCTATGCCGCGCTCGCGGTGGTGGTCAACCATGCTGCCGGCCGTGGCGACAGTCGCGAAGGAATCCGCTTGGAAGACATCGCTACCATCCTCGAGTCGGCGATCGCGCGCGCCCGGCACATTCTCGAAGGCCTGGTGGTGCACGATGGCCATTCGTGAGGTCCTGCGCATGGGCGACCCCCGACTGCTCGAACCGGCGCGCCCGGTCGAGCGTTTCGGAACACCGGCACTGCGGGCACTGGTCACCGATCTGCTCGACACCATGAAAAAGATGAACGGGGCCGGCATCGCCGCCCCGCAGATCGGCGTGAGCGAGCAGGTGGTCATCTTCGGCGGCTTCCCCTCGTCGCGCTACCCCGATGCCGACGAGATACCGTTCACGGTGCTTGTGAACCCCGTGCTGACGCCGCTCGGCGACGAGATGGAGGAGGGCTGGGAAGGCTGCCTGTCGGTGCCCGGCATGCGCGGTGTGGTGCCGAGGTTCCGGCGGTTGCGCTACACCGGCTTCGATGTCGACGGCGCACCGATCGACCGCAGCGTCGAGGGCTTCCACGCGCGAGTGGTGCAGCACGAATGCGACCACCTCCTGGGCATCCTGTATCCGATGCGCATCGCCGACATGAGCCGCTTCGGGTTCGTCGACGTCCTCTTTCCGGACCAGGACTTGCAAGACGACTAGCCGCGCGAGTCGTGGCGGAATGAATTCCTACGCCGCCAGCTCCCGCAGCAGCTCGGCCTCCAGCCGCACCACCTTCTGCGTGTCTTTCAGCGCCTCGCCATCGATGAGAAAGGTGTCTTCGGCGCGGGCACCGAGCGTGTTGATCTTGGCGCTCTGCACGTTGATGCCGTGCTCGGCCAGCACCCGCGCCACCCGCGACAACAGGCCCGGCCGGTCGCCGGCGATGAGCGACAGGTAACAGGCGCTGCCGCGCTCGTCGGGATGGATGGTGACCTCGGGCGCGAGCGGGAAAGCCTTGAGCTGGCGGGGCACGCGGCTGGTCGTGGGCGCCGACGGCGGGGCGTTGGCCGCGAGGCGTTCGGCGAGTTCATGTTCGATGAAATTCATCAGGTCGCGGTAGTGCGAGCGGGCGTTGCTCGGATCGAGCACCTGAAAGGTGTCGAGGGCATAGCCGTGACGGGTGGTGTAGATGCGTGCTTCGACGATGGTGAAGGAAATCTTCTCGAAGAAGCTGCACACCTGCGCGAACAGGTTGGGCCGGTCGTGCAGGTACACGAGCACCTGCAAGCCTTCGCCGATCGGTGACAAGCGCGCCCGTACCAGGGCATCCGGACTGTCGGCGCGGTGGTTCAGCAGCCGCGTGTGCCAGGCGATCTCGCCCGGGTCGTGACGCAGGAAATAGGGGTCGGAGAGTTTCGCCCAGAGCTTGTGTTCGACGCCATCGGGCAGCGCGTAGGCGCGCAGCTTGCGCTGGACACGGTCTTTCGTATCCTGCACCGAGCCGCTCACCGGCGTGGGCGCGCCGCCGAAATAACGACGTGCCGCGCGGAACAGATCTTCGAGCAGCTTGGCCTTCCAGGCATTCCAGACCTTCGGGCTGGTGCCGCGGATATCGGCCACGGTGAGCAGATACAGGGCGGCCAGGCGCCGGTCCGTCCCCACCAGTTCGCCGAACCGGCGGATCACGTCCGGGTCGGAAAGGTCTTGCTTCTGCGCTGTTGCCGACATGGTGAGGTGGTGCTCCACCAGCCAGGACACCATCCCGGTGTCGTCGGCGTCGAGTCCATGTGCCTTGCAGAAGCGCACCGCGTCGGCTTTGCCGAGCACGGAGTGATCGCCGCCGCGCCCCTTGGCGATATCGTGGAACAGACCGGCGAGGTACAGCACATGCGGCCGCTCGAACCCGCTCATCAATCGGGAACACAGCGGAAACTCGTGCGCCCGCTCTGCCATCGCGAAGCGGCGCAGATTGCGCACGACCATGAGGATGTGTTCGTCGACCGTGTACACGTGAAACAGGTCGTGCTGCATGCGCCCGACGATGCGTCCGAACGCCGGGACATAGAGCCCGAGCACGCCCGCGAGATTCATGCGCCGCAGCGCGCGCGTGATGCCGGCGGGCTGCCGCATGATCTCCATGAACAGGGCCCGGTTGCGCGGGTCCTGGCGAAACTGCGCATTGACCAGGCGCCGCGCATGCCACAGGGCACGCAGCGTGCGCGCCCCCAGGCCCTTGAGCTCCCGGTGCTGCTGCCATACCAGGAAGATTTCGAGAATCGCGCTCGGCTGGCGCTCGAAGACATCGACGCGCTTCACCTCCAGCAACTGATTGCGGATCTGGAAGCGGCTGTTGATCGCGACCGCCGCGCTTTCGGGTGGCGGGAGGATGCGGGTGCACAGATTGGCCAGCACGACCGCGGCGAGCTGAAGCACCGACTTGGCGGTGCGGTAGTAGCGCTGCATGAGCTGTTCGCTCGCCCGCCGCGCGGGGGTTTCGACCAATCCCAGGGTCTGGGCGAGCTGGGTCTGATGGTCGAACAGCAAGCGGTCTTCGCGACGGCCCACGAGATAGTGCAGGCGTATGCGCAGCGCCTGCAGCGCGCGCTCGTGACGCGTCAGGCGGGTGGCCTCCTGCGCCGTGATGATCTGGTGCTGGACCAGGCTGCTCCAGGTGTCGCCCAGGCCGTTGGCGCGCGCGATCCAGAGAATGACCTGCAGGTCGCGCAGGCCACCCGGGCTTTCCTTGAGATTGGGCTCCAGGCTGTAGGCGGCATCGTTGAAGCGGGCGTGGCGCTGCTGCTGTTCGAGCAGCTTGGCCTCGCAGAACGCCTTCGGGTCGAGAACCGGGGCAAACGCCGTGCGGAAGGCCTCGAACGTGGCCGGATTGCCGCACAGCAGCCGCGATTCGAGCAGGTTGGTCTGCACCGTGATCTCCTGTTTCGCCTGCGCGATGCACTCGGCCACGGTGCGCGCGCTGTGGCCGACTTCGAGACCGATGTCCCAGAGCGTGCCGACGAAAGTTTCGACCAGCTCGTGATCCGCCGCTTCGAAGGTCGCCGGCATCAGCATCAGGATGTCGACGTCCGAGTACGGAAACAGCAGGCCACGGCCGTAGCCACCGACGGCCACGAGCGTCGCCCCGGCCGGCACCGCCGTCGCGGCCCAGGCTTCGGTGAGCAATTCGTCGACGAGCAGGCTCTGAGCGGTGAGCACCTCCAGCACCTGCCCACGCTCGAGAAACCGCAGCGCCAGCGCGTCGCGTCCGGCGCGCAGCCGGCGCTTCCACTGCTCGACCCGGCTGGCGGGGTCGGGGGTGCGGCGTGACGCGAGCGTGTCCGGGAGGTTCACGCGGGTGGGGCGGGCGGCGCGCCCGCCGAGAGTGTGAGGACTTCGAAGCCCTCGTTGGTGACCAGTACGGTGTGCTCCCACTGCGCCGAGAGGCTGTGATCCTTGGTGACGATGGTCCAGCCATCGGCCAGTTGGCGGATGCCGGGCTTGCCGGCGTTGATCATGGGCTCGATGGTGAAGGTCATGCCGGCCTGCAACTTGAGGCCCGACCCGGCACGCCCATAGTGGAGCACCTGCGGTTCTTCGTGGAATTTGCGCCCGATGCCATGGCCGCAGAATTCACGCACCACGCTGTAGCCGCTGGACTCCGCCAGGGTCTGGATCACCTGGCCGATGTCGCCCAGGAAGGCGCCGGGTTTGACGGTGCGGATGCCGCGCCACATGCAATCGAAGGTCACCTCCGACAGCCGTCGCGCCTGGATCGACGGCTCGCCCACCATGAACATCCGGCTGGTGTCGCCGTGGAAGCCGTCCTTGATGACGGTGATGTCGACGTTCACCACGTCGCCGGCCTTGAGCCGCTTATCGCCGGGCACGCCGTGACACACGACGTGGTTCACCGAGGTGCAGATGCTGCGCGGGTAGGGCGTGTAGCCGGGCGGCGCGTAGTGGAGTGGCGCCGGGATGGTTTTCTGCACCCCGACCATGTAGTCGTGGCACAGGCGGTCGAGCGCGTCGGTGGTGACGTTGGGTCTGACATGCGGTTCGATGAAATCGAGAACTTCAGACGCGAGGCGTCCGGCGACGCGCATGCGCTGGATATCGTCCGCTGACTTGATGGTGACCGACATGGGCTGAGGCATTGAACCGGCCGCATCGCCCGCCGATTGATGGCGCCGCGGGGCGGTTCGGTTTGGTTGTTGCAAGCGCGCAATTATAGCGTTGCAGGTGGTGCAGAATGCACGGATGTCAAACCTGACCGCCGCTATCGCCTTCGCCGAAAGCCACGAAGTTTCCTGGCCGCGCGACCCCGCAACCGACCCGTCGACGTGGGGTGTGCATCACGACGACCCGCCGCCTTTCAACCGGTTGCGCGGGCCGGTGCATGCGCGCGGGCCGGTCTCCGGTGTGATCCGGCGGCGCGGCCGTGAGATCGCGGCCTGGGGTGAACCCGATCGGCGCGAACTGACGTTCAGCGTCGCCAAGACCTATCTGGCATTGCTGGCGGGCGTGGCTCATGGCCGCGGGTTGCTGCCGGATGTTCACGAACCGGTGGTCGATCGGGTGCAAGGCATCGGCTTCGAATCTCCCCACAATCGCGCCATCACCTGGGCGCACCTGCTCGAACAGACCAGCGAATGGGAGGGCTCCTGCCTGGGCCTTCCTGACACGGTCGATCGCTACCGAATCGTCGCTTACGACCCCAAGCCTCCCCTGGGCCGCAAGGGTGACGCGAGGCCGCTGCAAACGCCGGGCAGCTACTGGGAATACAACGACGTTCGCATCAACCAGCTCTCGCTCGCGTTGTTGCATCTGTTCGGCGCGCCGCTGCCGGAGGTGTTTCGAGAATCGATCACCGGGCCGATCGGCGCGAGCGACGACTGGCGCTGGGTCGGCTACGACGATGCGTGGCTGGACCTGCCGGCCGCGGACGGCACGATGCGCCGGGTGCAATCGGTGCCCGGCGGCACCCATTGGGGCGGTGGCGTGTCGATCAGTGCCCGCGATCAGGCGCTGATCGGGCAACTGTTCCTCGATGGCGGCCGTCACGGCGACCGGCAGATCCTGCCGGCCGGCTGGGTCGAACGCATGATGCAGCCGGGCGCGCTGGCGTCCTTCTACGGCTGGC
Source organism: Betaproteobacteria bacterium (assembly GCA_025350245.1). Classification (GTDB taxonomy): domain Bacteria; phylum Pseudomonadota; class Gammaproteobacteria; order Burkholderiales. The sequence continues at coordinate 3,842 of JANXYG010000095.1, read as the reverse complement.
TCATGTGGCTCAACGTGGACGGCAAGACCTTCCCCGGCGCCTCCACCCGCAGCGCGTTCATGGTTGGTGCCGGCGGTCACTACATCTGGATCGAGCCCGAACACGATGCCGTGGTGGTGGTGCGATGGATCGATCCGGCGCAAGGGACGGCGTTGGTGGCGCAGCTGGCGAAGGCGCTGGCCCAGGATTGACGCAGGACCGGCGTTCCCAGGGAACGCCGGTCCTGCCGAATATGCAAAGAACAACAAGTCATAACCCGGGCCGGCGCGATTCTGGAATAAGCCTGCTACCCTTTCCGGTCTATCGACCCACCCAGGAGGAGCAAGCCATGAGCACGACCACCATCGAAACGACGGTCAACAACGGCGTCAACGTCGCCGCGCTGCTCGGCGCTCGCGAAGCGCTGGCCAAGGCCCCCGAGGCGGCCCAGTTCAAGTGGCGCGCCACGGTCACGTGGGTCGGTGGCACGTTCAGCCGCACCACCGTGAACGGCTATTACGGCCTCGGCAGCGAGCACCAGCACAAGTCCGAATTCGTCTTCGATGCCGACCATCCTGAAGTCTTCGCTTCCGAAGATCGCGGCGCCACGCCGGTCGAGCTGGTGCTGGCGGGTCTGGCGAGCTGCCTCACGGCCGGTATTGCCGCCGTCGCGCAGGTGCGAAACATCCAGTTGCACTCGGTCACCGCGACGCTCGAAGCCGGCATGGACATTCGCGGCATCCTCGGTGCCGACAGCGATGTTCGCAACGGCTTCGATGGCGTCAAGGTCACCTACAAGATCGATGCCGATGCCTCGCCCGACGACATCAAGGCGCTGGTCGCGCAATCGCAGAAGCGCTCGGCGGTGTACGACATCCTTACCAACCCGACCAACGTCACGGTCGAGGTTGCTTAAGGCCGGCCAGTCACCGCATTGAGTTCGATGCGAACCACGACCGTCATCATCGGAGCCGGCCAGGCCGGCCTCGCGATGAGCTGGTGGCTCGCCGAGCGTTCGATCGACCACGTGGTGCTCGAGCGTGGCGAGGTGGCCAACTCGTGGCGGACCGAGCGCTGGGACTCATTGCGGCTGCTCACGCCCAACTGGCAGAGCCGGCTGCCCGGTCATCGCTATCAGGGCGACGACCCCGATGGCTTTCGGACGATGCCCGAGACCATCGCGTTCATCGAGCGCTATGCAACGTCGATCGGCGCGCCGGTTCGCGCCGGCACCACCGTCACGTCGGTTCGTCACATCGCCGACGGCTACGAGGTCGTCACCAGCCAGGGCACGTGGCAGTGCAATACGGTGGTACTGGCGACTGGTGCCTGCAATATTCCGCACCTGCCGGCCGTCGCGAAGGCTGTGCCGCCCGGTATCGATACGCTCACGCCGATCCAGTACCGCAATCCGCAACAGTTGGCCGAGGGCGGCGTGCTGGTGGTGGGCGCGTCGGCGTCCGGTACGCAGATCGCCGACGAACTGCAACGCTCGGGGCGAAGCGTCACCCTGGCGGTGGGCGAACACGTCAGGGTGCCGCGCACCTATCGCGGCCGGGACATCCAGTGGTGGATGGATGCGAGCGGCGTCCTGGACCAACCGTACGACGAGGTCGACGACATCGTCAGGGCGCGCAACGTCGCTTCGCTGCAGCTCGCGGGTTATCCCGACCGGCGCATGATCGATCTGAACTCGCTCACCGCGATCGGCGTGAAGCTCGTCGGGCGGCTGGCCGGCATCAACGACGGCAAGGCGCAGTTCTCCGGCTCGCTGCGCAATGTGTGCGCGCTGGCGGATCTGAAGATGCACCGCCTGCTCGACACCATCGACGCGTGGGTGGCAACGCAGGGTGGCGATCTGGCCATCGAGCCGCCCCGGCGTTACGACCCCACCAGCATCGAAGCGTCGCCGCCCTTGCTGCTCGACTTCGCGCGGCGTTCCGTCAAGACGATCATCTGGGCCACCGGATTCCGCCCCGACTTTTCCTGGCTCGACGTACCGGTCGTGGATGCCAAGGGCAACGTGCGCCACGACGGCGGGGTGGTCACCGAATCGCCCGGCCTTTACGTGATGGGCATGCCTTATCTGCGCCGCCGCAATTCCACCTTGATCGACGGCGTCGGCGACGACGCGCGTGACCTGAGCGCACACTTGGCGGCCTACCTCGGCAATCGCCGACAGACAACGCGTGCCGCTGCCCATGCCGTGGGCGTCTGAGCGTCGCCGGTCCGGCGCCGGGCCGCGCTATTCGAGCCGAATGTTTGCCTCGATGGCGATCTTGCGCCACTTCGGGCATTCGTCCTTGATGAAGGCCGCGAACTCCGCCGCGGTACTGCCACCGGCTTCGCTGCCCAGACTCGCCAGCCACTCCGAGTATTCCTTGCCCTTGATGATGGGGGTGAGCTCCTGCTGCAACCGGGCGACGATCTCGGGCGGCGTGCCCTTCGGCACGAAGTAGCCGTGCCATGCCGTCTGGGTGAAAGCCGGCAGACCAGCTTCCGCGGCGGTCGGCACGTCCGGGAGCAACGGCTTCCGGTTCGGGCCAGCCACGACCAGGGCGCGCAGCGTCCCGGCTTTGACGTGGGGCAATACGACCGAACCGAATTCGATGGTGGCCTGGATCTGACCACCGATCAGGTCGGTGAGGATCTGCGGTTGGTTCTTGTAGGGCACATGGGTCAGTTGCACCCCGGCGACTTTCATCAGTTGTTCGCCGGCAAGGTGCTGCGGTGTGCCGACGCCCGGCGTGCCGAACGAGAGTTGTCCAGGATAGGCCTTGGCATAGGCGATGAACGCCGCGAGTGTCGTCGCGGGAAACCGCGTATTGACCAGCAGGAGAGGACTTCCCTTGGCCCCAAGCGTGATGGGAACGAAGTCCTCGATCGGGTTGTAGGAGAGCTTCGGAAACACCACGGGATTGACGCACAGGATGTTGGTGCTCCCGACAAACAACGTATAGCCGTCCGGTCTGGCCTTGGCGGCGGCCTCGGCACCCAGGTTTCCGCTTGCGCCGGGGCGGTTTTCTACCACGACCGGCTGGCCAACCGCCTGACTGAACTTGTCGGTAACGCGACGCGCATTGACATCGAGTACGCCACCGGCCGCTCCCGGAACGATGACGCGGATGGGGCGGTTCGGGTAGGTTTCCGGAAACACGCTCGTACTGGCGAGAGCCAGGAGAATCGGGAGTAGCCTTGAGAGTCTTGTCATGGTTTCCCCCTGTTGTTGGCGCAGCACGATCGGGAAATCCTGGCGGCCGGATTCACGGTGCAATGATCGCTGAGCGGGCCTGCGGATGTCCAGCACGTCGTCATCGAACGAGTCTGAACACGCAGGTTGTTCCCGCCATACTGCGGGCCGGCAAGTGACGCGCCCCGGGGCGAGAGCGGTTTGATCGTTCGCGGGGTGGGTCAGACGCGGTTCAATACCACCCCGGCTTTGCAGCAGCCCCCAGCATCTCGTCGTAGAGGTCGGTGCGCCGGTCGCGCAGGAGCTGGTTGAACTCGTTCAGCGTGCGCTTGCGGCGGGCGTCGGCGAGGTTGAGGTCGGCCACCAGGATCTCCTCGGCGTCTGCGCTCGCCGGTCCGGCGAGCGGCCAGCCGGGGCCGATCACCGCGGCGCTGTTGTTCGGGAATATCGGTCACGGTGCGAAACTCCGGGCGGCTACAACGGTGGCGCGAGGTCTTTTCACGGATGGGCACGCTCGTAGGCGTGCGCCACTCGCAGCACGGTCGGTTCGTCGAACGGCCGGCCAGCGATCTGCAGGCCGATGGGCAGGCCGTCGCGATCGAAACCGCACGGCACCGAGATCGCCGGCAAGCCGGTGAGGTTGTAGGGATAGGTGAAGCGCCACGCGGCGGCC
>JANXYG010000094.1 GCA_025350245.1 Betaproteobacteria bacterium | reverse complement strand
GGCCGCCGCGTGGCGCTTCACCTATCCCTACAACCTCACCGGCTTGCCGGCGATCTCGGTGCCGTGCGGTTTCGATCGCGACGGCCTGCCCATCGGCCTGCAGATCGCTGGCCGGCCGTTCGACGAACCGACCGTGCTGCGGGTGGCGCACGCCTACGAGCGTACCCACCCGTGGAAAGACCGCATGCCACCGCTCTAGCAGCCGGTCGGACTCCCGTACCGTGAAAGACACCCCCGAAAGCCGCCTGCGCGTTGCCTGCATCCAGATGGAGCCGCACGTCGGTCGCAAGCAGGACAACCTCGATCGCAGCCTCGCGCTGATCGCGAAAGCCGCCGGCGAAGGTGCACAGCTCGTGGTGCTGCCCGAGCTGTGCAACTCGGGCTACGTGTTCGCCACGCGCGAGGAGGCCTTCGCTCTCGCCGAAGAAGTCCCCGCGGGCCCGACATCGAAAGCCTGGAGCGACGCCGCGCGCCAGCACCGCGTTGTCATCGTGGCCGGCATTGCCGAGCGCGACGGTGACAAGCTTTACAACAGCGCCGCGGTGATCGGCCCGGCCGGACCTGTCGGCACCTATCGCAAAAATCATCTATGGGGTGCCGAGAACCTGTTCTTCGAGCCCGGCAATCTCGGCGTGCCGGTGTTCAACATCGGCGCCGGCCGCATCGCCTGCGCCATCTGCTACGACATCTGGTTCCCCGAAATCTTCCGGCTGGCTGCCCTCCAGGGCGCCGACCTGCTGTGCGTTCCCACCAATTGGGTGCCGATGCCGGAACAGCCCGCCGACCAACCGGTGATGGCCAACATCGTGGCGATGAGCGGCGCGCATTCCAACTCGATGTTCGTGGCCGCGGCCGATCGCGTCGGTGTCGAACGCGGCCAGCCCTTCCTGGGCAACAGCGTCATCCTGAGCCATACCGGCTGGCCTCTCGCCGGCCCCGCCAGCGCGGATTCGGAAGAGCTGCTCATCGCCGACCTCAACCTCGCCGACGCCCGCCGCAAGCGCACGCTGAACGAGTTCAACCAACTCCTGCGCGACCGGCGCACCGACCTCTACGACGAGATGCTGGGGGCTGCGGTGAAGCCGGGGTGGTATTGAGGCTCCTCCCGGATTATGATAAGTGAAACTTAATTACGTTTACGGTAATTTCAGAATTCCAACCTCTGAATACGGGAGGGAGCCATGACTGCATCTTCGCTGTGTAGGTCTTTGATCCTGGCCGTGGCACTGGTGTGGCTAGGAACCGAAGTGAGCTTCGCCGAAAAGCGCTATGGGCCCGGCGTCTCGGACACCGAGATCAAGATCGGCCAAACCATGCCGTACAGTGGACCTGTGTCGCTCAACAGCCCGACCGGCAAGGCGATGGCGGCATACTTCGCAAAGGTCAACGACGAAGGCGGTGTCAACGGGCGGGCGGTGAAACTGCTCAGCCTGGATGACGGCTACAGTCCACCCAGGACCGTGGAGCAAACGCGAAAACTGGTCGAAGACGACGAGGTACTTCTCATTTTCGGAACGCTAGGCACGCCCACGAATATGGCGATTCGGAAGTACCTGAATGGCAAGAAGATTCCGCAGTTGTTCATCACCACCGGCGTAACGAAGTTCGGCGACGCGGACAATTTCCCCTGGACCATGGGATTCATGCCCAACTTCGCGACCGAAGCCAGGGCCTATGCGACGTATGTCCTGCGCAATCATCCCGAAGCAAAGATCGGTGTGCTCTACCAAAACGACGACTATGGCAAGGATCTTGTAAAGGGATTGAAGGCAGCGCTTGGAGACAAGGCGTCCAAGTTGATCGTGGCGGAATCGACATATGAGGTGACCGACCCCACAGTCGATCAGCAGATCATCTCATTGAAAAGCGCTGGAGCCGATGTGTTGATGAATTTCTCCACTCCAAAGGCAGCCGCCCAAGCCATCCGCAAAGCCTATGCGATGGGCTGGCATCCGCTTCATTTTCTGGCCAGCCCGGCCAACTCCATGTCGGGCACTTTTAAACCTGTTGGCTTCGACAAGGCCGTGGGATTGCTCAGTGCCACGTACAACAAAGACCCCAGTGATCCCCAGTGGGCGAACGACGCGGGAGTCCAAGGCTATCTCGCCTTCATGAAGAAGTATTATCCAGAGATCGATGCTGGTGACCCGAACGCTTTGCGTGGCTATGACGCAGCCATGACCCTGATCCAGGTTCTTAAACAATGCGGCGATGACCTGACACGCGACAACGTGTTGCGACAGGCTACAAACTTGAGAGCCTTGCAATTGCCGATGCTGCTTCCTGGCATCACGGTAAACACCAGCCCGACGAACTATTTTCCGATCAATCAGGTGCGGTTGCAGCGATTCGACGGGGTGCGCTGGGTTCGCATTGGAGAATAGCCGTAGCGTCTGCGTGGCGCGACTCGCGCTCACCGGCACCAAGACAAGATAAAGCTTCGCTCTCCGAAAAGGACGCAACCGACGTGACTGACAAGACCGCCGAGTACATCTTGGGAGTTGGGGAAGCTGGAGCGAGGCGGTTACACCTACTCCATGAGGTGTATGGCCCCGGCACAGACCGTTTATTGAGCCATGCCGGGATAGCCGAAGGAATGCACGTCGCGGATATCGGTTGTGGAATCGGCACGGTTTCGCTGATGATGGCGAAGCGGGTCGGCTCTCGCGGGACGGTAGTGTGCGTAGACAACAGCACACAGCAACTTGCGTTGGTTCGGCGCGTGGCGAAAGAGACCGGATGCGGCAATATCAAGTGCGTCGAGGCCAGCGCCGACCGGATCGACTTCCCGGCCGAAAGCTTCGATCTGGTCTATTGCCGGTTCCTGCTCGATCACTTGAGGGACCCCGAAAAGGCGCTGGCCGAGATGTGGAGGTTGCTGAAGAGCGGCGGAGCCCTGGTGACCGAGACCATCGATTTTACCGGCATCGCCACCGACCCACCGGACCCTGCATACGCCAGAGAGGTCGAGTTCATGCAGGAGTTGAATGGAATTCGTGGAGTAGATGCCGGAAGCGGCATGAAGATCCACCGGCTATTTCACGAGATCGGCTTTCGCCGGATCGAAGTTCTCTTGTACCAGCCCGCATTTCTGCAAGGTGAAGGAAAGCGCTTCTGGGAATATTCGGTTTTGGAAAGCATCCCGTCGCTCGTCGAACGCGGTTACTACACCCTGGAGCAGATGCAAAGTCGTGTTCGCGCAATGCGACAGGTGAATGACGACGAAAGGATCCTGGTTGCGCTTCCGCGTAGCGTGCAGGTGTGGGCGAGAAAATGAAGTGTGCGAGCTCGATGCCGACCTGAAGGTTAGCTACGCAGACGGATACAGCCGGGGAGTGCTGGTTCGAGCAATAAGCTGAAGATGAGATCGGATCCGGTTCAGACCCCCACCGCCTGAATCGCCGAACGCGAAGCGTGATGCCGCTTTCCCAGGTAAGCCTCCAGACGCGCGCTCAGGTCGCGCGCGTCGTCGTCGACGCCATCGATCAGCATTGACTTGCGGCGGCGCAGGTACGGCATCCCCATCAGATACAGGCACTTCTTCGACGGGCTGCAGCAAGACGTCGAACAGAGCGTCGAGCGCGCCATCGACGATCTCGCCAAAACCGGTGCGGTGGTTCGCGAGTTCCGCATCCCACTGCTCGAATACGGCCTCGGTGCCATCTTCGCCATCGAGCTGTCCAGTTCGACGGCCTATCACGATCGGTCGTTACAGGCGGGCCGTGCGACCCATTTCACGCCGGACGTGCGCACGCTGGTCGAGATGGGAAGACTGGTAACGGGTGCGGACTACCTCAAGGCCGAACAATACCGGCAGGCGCTGATGCTGCAATTC
>JANXYG010000046.1 GCA_025350245.1 Betaproteobacteria bacterium | reverse complement strand
GCGCCGGCTTCGAGGCCGCGCTGGTCGAGGGCGGCACGTGCCTCGGCCAGGGCGCGCTGACGGTCGGCGGCCGAGGCGCCCGGATCCTGGAGTGCGGCAACCACCTGTCGGAGCTTGGCGGCGGTGGCGGCATCGCCGGCGCGATCGGCCTGATCGGCGAGTTCGCGCAGCAGACCGATCTGATCGGCGCCCGCACTGACAGCGGCGCCCGAGGCGCCCGCCGCGAGTGCTGCCGGCGCCGGCACGAGCGCCGGCGCAAACCATGACAGCACCAGGAGCACCACCACGGCCGCGACAGCGACACCAATTCCACGTGGCCGAGTAAATGGAATGAGGCGTACCGGGTCGAGACCACGCGCGATACCGGCAGCACGTGCGATGAGCGAATCGGTCCAGGGTGATTGCGCCGCACCGCGCGAGAACCACAGTGCCGACTTGAGTGTGTCGTCGAAGCCGCCCCGGGAATCGGCTTCGGCCGCAGCGCGTTCGAGCGAGAAATGCGACGACGACAACAGCGAGCGAAACGCCAGGATCGCGAAGATCGCTCCGACCACGACCACGATGATGGCGAAACCGTGCCCGGTTGTTCCACGGCGCGCGGCCATCACGGCCTCAAGAATCAGCGCCAACGCGGCAAGCCCCGCCACACCCGCCACCGCGAACATCGAGACACCGAGTGCGCGATTGCGCCAGAGCCGCCGTTCGGTCTGCTCCAGCGCGGCGATGAGGGTGTCCCTGTCGGCCATATCGTTTCGATGCTAGCACAGCGACCTTCGACAAATCCAAGCTGGACAAGGCGTGGTGCAGCGGTCCGGGACGGCGCGCAAAGTTGGTGCGCCCAGCCACGACCAGCCGGTCGGCGCGGACCATGGGGTACCATCCGCAAGCATGCAGAATTTCACCGCCCTCGCCCGCGCCGTCATGCGCCGCCTCGTGCCGTTGTTGCTCTTGCCGGCCCTGCTAGCGGGTCTCGCGCACGCTGCCGACCGGCCGCACATCGTGTACATCATGGCCGACGATCTCGGCTGGCAAGACCTGGGCTACCTCGGCAAGGAAGTGCACACGCCCAACCTCGACCGGCTGGCCGCGGGTGCGGTCAAGCTCAACCAGTTCTACGTGCAGCCCTACTCCAGCCAGACGCGTGCCGCGCTGCTGACCGGGCGCTATCCGATGCGCTACGGATTGCAGACCCAGTCGATCCTGCCCAACAGCCGGTACGGTCTGCCGCTCGACGAACGCACGCTGCCGCAGGCGCTCAAGGAGGCCGGCTACCGCACCGCGCTGGTGGGGCAATGGCGCCTCGGGCACTTCAAGCCCGAATACCGGCCGACACGCCGTGGCTTCGACTACCACTACGGTCCGCTCGGTGGTCAGCTCGACCCCATGCGCAAGACCGGCCCCGCCGGTGCCGACTGGTGGCGCAACGACCGCCCGGTGAAGGAAGACGGCTACGCCACCACATTGCTGGGCAAGGACGCCGCGGGCCTGATCGCGAAGCACGATCCGGCCACGCCGCTCTTCCTGATGCTGGCGTTCACCGCGCCCGCTGCCCCGTTGCAGGCACCGCGCGAATTTCTCGTCCGCAACGGCTCGATTCGCGACGAAACGCGTCGCACCTATGCCGCCATGGTCACCGCGCTCGACGACGCGGTCGGCATGGTCGCGACCGCCTTGGAACACCGGGGCATGCTCGACAACACGCTGATCGTTTTTCACAGCGACAACGGCGGCGCCATCGCGCACAAGTTCGCCACCGGCGACGGCGACATCGCCCGCGGCGGCGCCGACAACGGCCCCTACCGCGATGGCATGGGCACGTTCTACGAGGGCGGCGTGCGCGTGGCCGCCTTCATGCGCTGGAACAAGGGCCTCGAAAGCGGGCTCTACAATGGGTTGATGCACGTTGCCGACCTGTACCCCACCCTGCTCGGCGTGGCCGGCGCGAAAGGCGATCAGCGCCGGCCGCTCGATGGCATCGACCAGTTCGCCAGCATCGCGGGCGGCCGGATCTCGCCGCGCAAAGAGCTGCTGCTCGGCATCGACGAGCTGCGCGGCGCGATCCGCGTCGGCGACTGGAAGCTGATCCTCCACAGCTCGCTGCCGCAGCAGCTCGAACTCTACGATGTACCCCACGATCCGGGCGAGGAAGACAACGCGGCCGACCGCAACCCGGACCTGGTGAAGACCCTGCTCGGCAAGCTCAACGATTACGCATGGGAAATGGCGCCGTCGCGTTTCATGGACGACCTGAAGCACGCGCGCCGGTCCGACATGCCGATCGTGTGGGGCCAGAATCCGATCCGTCATGGCGCCACCAGCGAATCCGATTCGCGCAACGATCCTTCGCTCACCACCGAACGCGCCGACCGGCCAAAATGAAGACCGCCCTGAATATCGACGAACTGCGCACGCTGGCCAAGCGGCGCCTGCCGAAAGTCATCTTCGAATTCATCGACGGCGGCGCATTCGACGAAGTGACGCTGCGCGCCAACCAGTCGGACTTCGAGCACTGGCGCTTCCGCACCCGGGTGCTCGGCGACATCACCACGCGCGACACCTCGACCACGATCATGGGCACGCCCGCGGCGTCGCCACTGGTGCTTGCGCCCACCGGCCTGGCCGGCATCCTCAGTCGTCGCGGCGAACTGTCGGCATCGCGCGCTGCAGCCGCGGCTGGGGTGCCGTATTGCCTGTCGACCATGGCCACCTGCTCGATCGAGCAGATCGCCGAGGCGTCGGACGTACATCGCTGGTTCCAACTCTACGTGCTGCGCGACCGCGGCATCACGCGGGCCATGATCGAGCGTGCCCGCGCCACCGGTTGCAAGGCACTGGTGCTCACCGTCGACACCAAGGTGCAAGGGCCGCGCGAGCGCGACATGCGCAACGGCTTCACCGTGCCGCCGAAGTTCACCCCGGCGACGCTGCTCGATTTCGCGCGCCACCCCGGCTGGCTGTTCGATGTCGGCCTCGGACCCAAGGTCACGTTCCGCAATTTCGAGGGTACCAAGGTCGCGGCCGACGACGCCGTCACCATCACCCAGTTCGTCGCCGGGCAATACGACCTGTCGGTGTCCTGGAAGGATGTGGAGTGGTTCCGCTCGGTCTGGGGCGGACCGGTGGCGCTCAAGGGCGTGCTCACGTCCGAGGACGCGAAGATCGCGGTGGATCACGGCATCGAGGCGGTGATCGTGTCGAACCACGGCGGCCGGCAGCTCGACGGCGCCGTCTCGGCGGTGCAGGCACTCACCGAGGTCGTCGATGCCGTTGCGGGCCGCGCCGAAGTCATTCTCGACGGCGGCATTCGCCGCGGCTCGGATGTGGTCAAGGCGCTGGCACTCGGCGCCCGCGCCTGCATGATCGGGCGGGCGTGGCTGTACGGTCTGGCCGCGGGCGGTGAAGCCGGCGTGGCGCGCTCGCTCGAGATCCTGATGAAGGAAATCGACATCACCATGGCCCTGCTCGGCCGCCCCACTGTCGCGCAGCTCGACCGCTCCGCCCTCACCACCGCGCTCGGTTCCGCTCCCCGGCATCGTTGAGCGAACAGCCGCCACCGCCGCGCGAACTCACCCGCGCCGCCCTCGAAGCCGACTACCTGCGGCAGGGCCTCGAGAACAGCGCGCTGCGCGATGCGCTGCTGACCGACGAGCAACTCGATCGATCGCTGCACGCGGCCCTTGCCGCGGCGCCGGCGAGTGGCGACATCTGGCTGTTTGCCTATGGCTCGCTGGTGTGGAATCCGATCGTGCACTTCGCCGAGCGCCGCGTGGTCACGGTGCACGGCTTCCACCGGCGCTTCTGCCTGTGGTCGCGCATCAACCGCGGCACGCCGGCGCATCCCGGACTGGTGCTCGGGCTGGATCGCGGCGGCTGCTGCACGGGGGTTGCCTATCGCCTGCGCGCGGATCAGGCCGAGGCCGAACTGCGGTTGCTGTGGCGGCGCGAGATGCTCCTCGGCATCTATCGGCCGCGTTGGCTGTCGGTGGCCGATTCGACGAGCCGGCTGCAAGCACTCGGCTTCGCGGTGCTGCACAGCGGACCGAGCTATGCAGGCCGGCTGCCCGACGAAGCCGTGGTCGAGTGCCTGTGCCGCACTGCCGGCAAGCTCGGCCGCGGCATCGACTATCTGCGCAGCACCATCGACGGCCTGGCGCAGGCCGGCATCACCGACGCCTACCTGCAGCGGCTCGATGCGCTGGCGCGGGGGCAGGGGCAGGGGGCGTGACGATACCGCCCGCTAACTCGATCTCGCACAACCTTCCCAAGGTACATCTCTACCCGTGTCGCCACCGCCGGGTTTTTTTGATTAACCTGGGATGGTTCGATTGACGTCCAGACGTCAATAGCATTACCATCGGCAATGAAAAATCACCGAAGCAAATGTTCATCGCAGGGCATACCAGGCGCAGCCGATGGCATCTAAACGGCGGCCCGGTGAAGTTCGCGACGCCGTTCTCAACGCGCTGTCCACGGCACCGGATGGAGCAAGCCTGCCTCGGATACAAGCCGCCGTCGAACAACAGATCGGTAGTGTCCCTGCCTCTTCGGTTCGATCTTATCTGCGCCTCAATACCCCGGGGTTGTTCGTTCGAATGGATCGAGCCCAATACCGCCTCAACCTCGAGCACGATCTCGCGCTGCCGGAAAGCGACGCTGACCGGGGCAAGATCGCAAATACATGGTCGCACCGCGACGTTGTCCTGGTACAGGACGATTGTCTTGCATGGCTTCGTACCTGCGAAGCGCAAAGCATCCATGCGGTCGTGACCGATCCTCCCTACGGGTTGGTCGAATACAGCGAGCTGCAACAGCAAAAGCTCCGTAGCGGCAAAGGCGGTGTCTGGAGAATTCCGCCATCGTTCGACGGCTCGAAACGGTCTCCCCTGCCTCGCTTCACGACCCTCAGCGCCGACGAACTGCGCGCGCTCGAAGACTTCTTCTTCAAATGGGCGCGGCTCCTCTCTCCGGTGCTGGTGCCGGGTGCAAATGTCGTCGTTGCGAGCAACCCGCTACTTTCCCACCTGATTTCCAACTCCCTGGCGCGGGCTGGCCTGGAACGACGCGGCGAGATCGCAAGACTGGTCATGACGATGCGCGGCGGAGATCGTCCCAAGGCCGCGCATGAGGAGTTCGCCGACGTGAGCGTCATGCCGCGCTCGATGTGGGAACCATGGCTGGTATTCCGAAAGCCTATCGATGGCCGAGTCCAGGACAACCTCCGCAAATGGGGTACCGGGGGCTTTCGCCGCCCGACCAAAGACAAGCCATTCGGCGACGTGATCGTATCCGCGCCAACCAGGGGCGCAGAGCGCGCAATCGCCCCGCATCCGAGCCTGAAGCCACAAGCATTCATGCGGCAGATCGTCCGGGGGGTGCTGCCACTGGGGACGGGGATCGTGCTCGATCCGTTTGCCGGCGCCGGATCGACTCTCGCCGCCGCCCTCGCCGTCGGTTACCGCTGCATAGGCGTCGAGCGCGATCCGGTCTATGCCGAGATGGCCAAGGATGCAATACCCGCGCTTGCTGCGATTCGGCTCAACGGCGCTTGACGAGATAGATCCAGCTTCGTCTGAGCTTCTCGATGCCGTCCTTGTGCAAGGTCGCAGTTCTGGTTCCCAGCAGGCCCCTGTCATTCCTTCGAAAGTCGTCAACCGTCACCTGGCCCAGATATACCTCGGTGAACGTCAGCGGCAGGCGGCTTGATGCCGGCTCCGATTCGTTGTCGGCCTCGTAGACGAATACGCACATCCACTGCGCGCGAGCCCCATGGGTGTCCACTGCACCACCGGGTTTTCGGGTGGTCTTGACTTCGACGCCTTCCGTTCCGGCCTTTACGCTGTTATCCGGATACATCCCTCTGACGACAAGGTCAGGGTGTCCATTGAAGTAGCGGTTATCGGTAAGGCTTCGGGCATGTTTTGCGAGACTGGCGGTGAGCATGTCGGATAGCACGCCGGACATGATCGCCGGCCGCAACATATCGTCGAGACGCTCCAGACCCTTCGCGACAAGACTGCTGTTCACGTCGAAGAAGAAGTCGTAGACATCCTGCATGGCCAATTCGACATCCTTCAGGCGCAGTTCGAACGGCAGGGCCGCTTGCGAATTGAAGCAGGATGCGTCGACGGCGTTACGCACAAGATCCTTCCGTTGATCTTTCACGTATTCGCGGCCTGAAGCCCCGCCACCGCACCCACCGTCTCGCGGCTGACCGCGAGCTTGCCGCGCACGAAATCGATGTGCTGGCGCAGTGCATAGAGCTGATCGGCGTACGACAGCGGCGGGTGCAGGCCATTGACGGCTTTCTCGATCCAGTCGAGCCGTTCGCTGTAGTCCTTCACCTCGCCGGCCGTGAGGCCGTTCTGGGCTTCGGTCTCGATGAACATCAGCTCGCCGTACCAGCGGTAGATGCGCGACCGCACCCGCCAGCGATACAGCGGCGGCACGATGCGAAACAGCGGAAACAGCACCGCCACCAGCGGAATCATCAGCACGAACATGCGGTCGAGAAAGTTGGCGAGCCAGAACGGCAGATAGCGCTGGAGCAACGGGCGCCCCGATTTGTAGAATCGGGTGGCATCGGGCGAGATCGGAAAATCGAAGCGGCGCTCTGACGGGAACTCGCCATCGCGGTTGAACAAGGTGCCACCGCTGTGCACCTCGCTCGCCGCGAGCAGCAGCAGCATCTGGATCGCCGGGTGCAGCTCGTCGCGCACCACCAGTTCGGCGGTGGCCGCCAGCATGGTGACGGTGGCCGGCGGAATGTTCGCGTCCATGTTGATCACGCCCTCGGGCAGCGTGACCTTGGTGAGATATTGCAGGCGTCGCACGTACGCTTCGGCGCGGGCGAAATTCATCAGCGACAAGGTGGGCGCGTGCGTGAGCGCGCGCACGATGCCGGCGTCGGGCGGCGCGATGATGAAGAGGCAGTCGATGGCGCCGCCGAGCAGCGCCTCGGCACCATCCATGCCGGTGACGTGAACCCCGCCGATCGCCTCGCTGTTCAGGCCGTTGTCCTCAAGGATGCCGAGCACCAGCTTCTGGGTGCCGCTGCCGGGCGGACCGATGCCCAGGCGCCTGCCGCGCAACTGCGGGATCCGCTCGAGCTTTTCCTTGGCCTGGCAGAACACCCACAGCGGTTCATACGACACGCTGCCCAGCGACTGCAGCGCGGGCGCATCCTCGGCCGAACCGATGCCGCTCTGGATGAGCGCGATGTCCACGCCGGAAGCGGGATTCTTGAGCAACTCGTAGTTGTCGACCGAGCCGCGGGTCGGGCGCAGCTCGAGCGTGATGCCCTCGCGCGCCAGGATCTTCTGGTAGCGCTGGCCGTATTCGTCGTAGCCGCCGGCCTTGACGCCGGTGGCCATGACAACATGGGTCGGCGGCGCCGGCTTGATGAACCGGGCCGCGATCCAGATACCGACTACGGCAACCAGCAGCGCCGGGCCTGCGATCAGCGCGATGTCGCGATACGACAGTTCAGAGAGGCGGGGCAAGCGAAGTCTCCTGGAGGAATGCGGGCGGTCCGCTGGCCGCCGCCGGGGTGCCGGTCGGTGGTGTGTCACCGTATTCGAGCTGGTGCTGCACGAAGTCGATGTGCTGGCGCAGCGAGTAGAGCTGGTTGGCGTACGACAGCGGGGTGGTGATCTCGTTGACCTCCGTCTCGATCCAGTCGAGCCGTTCGCCAAAATCGCGGGTCTCGCCGCTGGTGAGCGTGCGCCGCATCTCGTTCTCGATGAACATCAGTTCGCCGTACCAGCGATAGATGCGGCGGCGCATGCGCCAGGCGTAGAGCGGCGGCAGCAACCGCACCAGCGGAAACAGGATCGCGACCGCCGGTATCAGGAACACCAGCGCGCGGTCGATCAGGTTGGCCACCCAGAACGGCAGGTAGCGATGCAGGAACGGCCGTCCGGACGCATACAGGCGCGGCGCGTCGGCGGCGATCGGAAAGTCGAGCCGGTGCAGCGTGGGAAATTCACCGTCGCCGTTGAACAGTCCGCTGTCGCGATGCACGTCGCGCGCGGCGTTGATCAGCAGCATCTGGATGGCCGGATGCAGGTCGTCGCGCACCAGCAACTGGGTCTGGGCCGTAAGCAGCGTGACCGGGTGCGGCGGACGATTGCCGGCGAGGTCGTTGCCGCCCTCTGGCAAGACCACCTTGCCGAGAAAAGGCAGATGCTTGGTGTAGGCATCGGCGCGCCGCGAGAAGTCGACGAGCTGTGCGCCATCGGCATAGATCAGCGCCTTGAGAATGCCGGCTTCGGGCGCCTCCAGCAGAAAGGCACAGTCGGCCGCGCCGCCGAGCAGGGCTTCCGCCGCCTCGACACCGCCGACCTCGAGCGGCGTGAAATCATCGTCGCCGATGCCGTTGGCGGCCAGCAGCTCGCGCACCATGCGCCGCATGCCTGCACCCTTGGCGCCGATGGCGACGGTCTTGCCCTTCAGACCAGGCAGGTCGTCGAGCGTGTTCTTGCCCTTGCAGAAAACCCACAAGGCTTCATAGCCGACCACGCCCAGCGACACCAGATGCGGGGCCTCCTCGACGGTGCCGATGCCGCCACGGACGAAACCGATGTCGACGCCACCCGCCGGGTCCTTGAGCAGCCGGTAGTTCTCGCGCGCACCCGCGGTTTCACGGGTCTCGAGACGGATGCCCGAACGCGCCAGAACCTTGCGGTACTCGTCGCCGAATCCCGCGTAGGTGGTGGCCGCGGGACCGGTTGCCATCACGATCTTCGACGGCGGGGTTGGCGTGACGTACTTCGCCGCGATCCAGACCGCGAGCCCGAGGCCGATGACGATGGGCACCCCCACCGTCAGCACGCCACGCCACGGGATGGTCTTCAACCGGCTGATCGGCTGGAAGGCGAGCTTGCGGACGCGCTCAAACTGCCTTCGGACCATCGACGCCCCGCAGGAAATCGAAGTCGCAGCCGTGCTGCGCCTGGAGCACATGGTTGGCATAAAGGTGCCGATAGCCGCGCGTTGGCTTCGGATGCGGGCGCCAGCCGGCGCGACGCCGATCGAGTTCGGCAGTGTCGACCAGCAGGTCGATGCGGCGCTGCGCGACGCTCAGGCGCAGCCGATCGCCGTTGCGCACCAGCGCCAGCGGCCCGGCGGACGCGGCGTCGGGCGACACGTGCAGCACCACGGTGCCGTAAGCGGTGCCGCTCATGCGGGCGTCGGAGATGCGCACCATGTCTTTGACGCCCGCCTGCGCGAGCTTCTTCGGGATCGGCAGATAGCCGGCTTCGGGCATGCCCGACGGGCTTACCGGCCCGGCGTTCTGCAGCACCAGGAAATCATCGGCGGTCACGTCGAGCGCCGGATCGTCGATGCGCGCGGCGAGGTCTTCGAGCGAGTCGAACACCACCGCCCTGCCCTCGCGCTCGAACAGGCGCGAGTCGGCGGCCGAGCGCTTGAGGATCGCGCCATCGGGCGCGAGCGAACCGAACAGCGCGACCAACCCGCCGACCGGATCGAACGGTTGGTCGCGCGAGCGGATCACGGCACGATCGACGAACACCGGCTCGCGGATGCGCGCGCCGATGGTTTCGCCGGTGACGGTCATGCAGTCGTGGTGCAACAGGTCGCGCAATTCCCACAGCAGCGCATCCATGCCGCCGGCCGCGTGGAAATCGGCCATGTAGTAGGCCCCGGTCGGCTTGAGATCGACCAGCACCGGGGTTTCATCGGACATCTCGTTGAGCCGGTGCAGCGAGATGTCGATACCGCGGCGGCCGGCGATCGCGGTGAGATGGATGATGGCGTTGGTGGAACCGCCGATCGCGAGCAGCACACGGAGCGCGTTTTCCACCGAGCGGGGGGTGATGATCTCCGACGGTCGCGGCCCCTTGCCGATCATCGCGACCGCGCGCCGCCCCGAGGCTTCCGCCGCGCGGATGCGATCGGCGTGCACCGCGGGAATAGCCGCGGTGTTGGGCAGACTCATGCCGAGCGCCTCGGCGATGCAGGCCCTGGTGCTCGCGGTGCCCATCACCGCGCAGGTTCCCGCCGTGGTGGCGAGATTGCCTTCGATGGTGTCGATGCCTTCGTCGTCGACCTCGCCGGCCCGGTACTTGGCCCAGAAGCGGCGGCAATCGGTGCAGGCGCCGAGGCGCTCGCCGCGGAACGACAACGCCAGCATCGGCCCGGTGACGAGCTGGATGGCGGGCATGTCGGCCGACGCCGCGCCCATCAATTGCGCCGGGACGGTCTTGTCGCACCCGCCCACCAGCACCACGGCGTCCATCGGCTGGCCGCCGATCATCTCTTCGGTGTCCATCGCCATCAGGTTGCGAAACATCAGGCTGGTGGGGCTCAGGAACACCTCGCCGAGCGAGATGGTGGGAAAGTCGAGCGGCAGTCCGCCGGCGGCGAGCACCCCGCGCTTCACCGCCTCGACCAGCTCGGGTACACCGCGATGACAGTTGTTGAAGCCGCTGTCGGTGCGCGCGATGCCGACGATGGGCCGTTCCATCAGCTCGCGCGACAACCCCGTGGACTGCACGAACGAGCGCCGCAGGTAGAGCGCGAAGCGCTGGTCGCCGTAGTTGGTGAGGTTGCGGCGGTAGCCGTGGTCGTCGTCTGCCATTGTCGTTGGGTAACCCCGATGGGCGAAAGCGTGCGTTAGAGTATCTGCAACGGGGCAACCGAACGCCCATCGACTCGCGGCCCGGCCAACGCCGGCCTGGTGTTCGACGCCAGCCCTGGTGTTGGATGCCAGCCCTGGTGTTCGATGCCAGCCCTGGTGTTCGATGCCAGCGTCGCCCCCGCGCACATTGTGATGACCGGAGAAACCATGAGCAAGCCGTTCCGTCTGACTGCCTTTCTGGCCGGGGTCGCTTCGCTGGCGTTCGCCGCCACCGCGAACCCCGACCCCGGCGCCGAACACGACCATCCGCGCCCACCGCCACCGGGCGTCGTCAGCCTCCAGGCGCAGGCATCGGTCGAAGTCGACAACGACACCATGCGCGCCACGCTGTTTGCCGAGGCGGAAGACGCCAGCCCCGCGCGCCTGTCCGATGTCGTCAACCGCACCGTCAACGAAGCGCTGCGCATCGCCCAGGCCGACACCCGCGTCAAGGTCAAGACCGGCGGCTACCAGACCTATCCGGTCTACGACAAGACCCGCATCGTGCGCTGGCGCGCGCGCTCGGAGCTGCATTTCGAGAGTGCCGACTTCAAGGCGCTGTCGGATCTCATCGGCCGCTTGCAGGGCTCGATGAAACTCGCGGGCGTCGATTTTTCGGTGTCGCCGGCGGCGCACAAGCGCATCGAGGACGAACTCACCGCTGCGGCGATCGCGGATTTCCAGCGCCGCGCCCAGTTGATCGCGCAAGGATTCGGCGCCAGCGGCTACCGCATCAAGGAGGCCAGCGTGAGCGGCGAAGGCGCGATGCCGCCGATGCCGCGGCCGATGATGATGCGCGCGGCGCCGATGGCCGATGCCGTCCAGGCGCCGAACGTCGAAGCCGGCACCAGCCGCCTGGCGGTGAGCGTGAACGGGGCTATCGTGCTCGAAGGAAAGTAGCCAAGCGTCGGCCGGTTCGCCGGGCGTGTAACATTTCGGTGTGATTCCTTCGATTGTCGGCCGCGGATGATCGCGACGGATTCACCGCCGCGCCATTTGCGTCCGCGGCGATCCCACCGGAGGAGATCATCTTGCTCGACCTGCAGCCGCTGCATCCACTCATCGGTGCCGAAGTGCGCGGCATCGATGTCCGCGATATCGACGCCGTCACCTTCACCGCGCTGCGCGCCGCGTTCGAGACCCACTCGCTGCTGTTGCTGCGCGGCCAGGATATCGACGATGACGAACAGGTGGCCTTCGGGCACCGTTTCGGTCCGCTCGAACCCACCAAGATCGGCACGCTGGGCGCCGGCTCTGAACTGGTGATCCTCACCAACATTGCCGCCGACGGCACGATCCTGCCGGAGACGCACCGGCAGGCGCTCAACACGCTGGCCAATCGCCTGTGGCACAGCGATTCGTCGTTCAAACGCATCCCGGCGCTGGCCTCGATCCTGTCGGGACGCACCGTGCCCGCGGTCGGCGGCGAGACCGAATACATCAGCATGCGGGCGGTGTGGCGCGAACTGCCACCGGCGATGCAGCAACGCATCGACGGGCTGGTTGCCATTCACGATTACGCCTGGTCGCGCGGCAAGGTCGACCCCGAACTCGCCTCGGAGGCGGAACGTCAGGCGCTCCCGCCGGTGCGGCAGGTGGTCGTCCGCACGCATCCCGGCACCGGCGAAAAAAGTCTCTATCTCGGCTCGCATGCCTCGTCGATCGAAGGCATGGACATCGCGTCGGGCCGGGCCCTCATCGACGAGTTGATCGCGTTCGCCTCGCAGCCGCGCTTCGTCTACACCCATGCGTGGCAGCGCAACGACCTGCTGATCTGGGACAACCGCTGCACTGTCCATCGCGGACGCCCGTTCGCACCGGCGGCCGCCCGCCACCTGGTCCGCGCCGCGGTCGCCGGCGACGCCCCGACGGTCGCGCAGTGACGCCGCCCGCGGGCGGCGACGAGCACTGGGATTACGTTGTCGTCGGGGCCGGCATGATCGCGGAGCGTGGCGCCGACGCGGTGCTGGTTGCCGCTGATCGTCTATCGCGGCCAACACTTCAAGTCAGACCGTGAAGGCATTCGCGGGCTCGTCTTCCAGAAAGACCGGGGCCAGCTGGACTTCAGTTTCAACGCCACGCAGCCCCGAGCGCGCAAGCTGCGCCTGTTGCGCCGCACGGGGCGGATGCTGTAGTGTTTCATTCGCAGCTTGTCGCGCACCCGGTTGAGCAGGCGCGGCGGGGGCGGGGGCGGGTACGGCACAACGGGGTCGGGCTCGGCAGCGACGAGATGCAGGGGGGCGCTCCATGAACTGTGTTTATAAACAGTACATTTGTCCGGAGTTAGGCGTCAATAGACGCAAAGCTCTGCGTCTATTGAGTCCGACATTACGTTGGGCGTCACGCCGCACGAGAGCTGAAGCACTTGGCCGGTAGGCATCCTCGCTCCGTTCCACCAGATCGCCGGTTTCCATCCGCGGCGCGTGTCGGCGACGTGCCAAGTGCTCAGTTCGCCTCGCGCCGCTCGTCGTCTTTTCAACCTGTCGCGGGCGACCGTCGTCGCGTTCGCGGCCATCGAGCCGTCACCGGCCTGGCGTGTTCGTGGCACGACCGTCCAGCCACCTCGACCATCACCCCGGCACCGTGCGCGGTTGG
>JANXYG010000035.1 GCA_025350245.1 Betaproteobacteria bacterium | reverse complement strand
CAGTACTCTTGCATCGTAGGGCCGATGCGTTTCGCACGAAAACACGGAAGCACCCGAAAATCCACCGGAGATTGCCTGCCATGCCACGATCTTTCCCACGCTCGACCCGTGTCGGCGCCCTGCTCGCCGCGGCTAGTGGTGTCGTTCTCGCCGGTCTTGCACCGATCGCGCTTGCCGACCCGACCCACACGCCGGTCACCGAAGAGATGCTGCTCAACGCCCCGAAGGAGGGCAGCAACTGGTTGATGGCCGGCCGCGACTACGCGGGCACGCGCTACAGCCCGCTCGCCCGCATCAACGCCAAGACGGTGAAGCGTCTGGTGCCGGTGTACTCGTTCTCGCTCGGCACGCTCGACGCGCAGAACACCACGCCGATCGTGGTCGACGGCGTGATGTACGTCACCGCCGCCCACGGCAAGATTTACTCGCTCGACGCGAAGACCGGCAAGGAACTTTGGTCGTTTGCCCATCCGCTGCCCGACAACATCGGCAAGATGATGTGCTGCGACGTCGGCAACCGCGGCGCTGCCGTGTTCGGCAACAAGGTGTATTTCGCGACCCCCGACGCGCATCTGATTGCGCTCGATCGCAAGACCGGCAAGGAAGTCTGGGACGTGCAGGTCGGCGACTGGACCAAGGCTCAGACCATGACGGTGGCCCCGCTGGTGGTGAAGGGCAAGGTTGTGGTGGGCATGTCGGGCGCGGAGTACCCGACGCGGCTGTGGATCGATGCCTACGACGCCGAGACCGGCGCCATGGCATGGCGCAAGTACACCATCCCGGCACCGGGCGAACCCGGCGCCGACACCTGGGGCAATACCGACATGGAGGCCGCGAAGTACGGCGGCGGCTCGACCTGGATCACCGGTTCGTACGACCCCGAACTCGACACGCTCTACTGGAGCACCGGCAATCCGAATCCCGATTGGGACGGCATGGGCCGCATCGGTGACAACCTGTACACCAACTCCACGCTCGCGCTCAATCCGGACACCGGCGAGTACAAGTTCCACTACCAGTACACGCCGTGGGACGTGTGGGATTTCGACGGCGTCAACGAGACCATCCTGGCCAACGTCGGCGGCAAGAAGGTCTGGCTGCACGGCGACCGCAACGGCTTCCTGTACTCGATCGACCGCACCAACGGCAAGTTCGGCTGGGCCAAGGAAATCTCGACGGTGAACTGGGCCACCGGATTCACCGCGGAGGGCCGTCCGATCGTCGCGCAAGACAAGGTGCCGACCTACGATAAAAAAGCCATCCACGTATGTCCCGCCTCCGAAGGCGGCAAGTGGTGGAATCCGATGAGCTACAGCCCGGTGGCGAAGATGGTGGTGGTGCCGAGCCGCGAGATCTGCGCCGACATCCTGGCCGGCAAATCCGAGCGGGTCGAGGGCAAGTACAACCTCGGCATCGCCGAGGCCGACTGGATCAAGGGCTACGGCCAACTGGTCGGGTTCGACGCGGCCACCGGCGAAAAGAAGTGGACGGTCGCGGCACCGTCGCCCTTCACCAGCGGCGTGCTGACCACCGGCGGCGGACTCACCTTCGCCGGCACACCGGAAGGCGAGTTCAAGGCGTTCGACATCAACACCGGCGAAGAACTCTGGTCGTACCAGACCGGGTCCGGCATCGTCGGTAGCCCGGTCGCGTTCGCCGTGGACGGCAAGCAGTACATCGCCGTGCCGTCGGGCTGGGGCGGCTGGACCGGCTGGGCCACCTGGGGCGGCAAGGGCGGCGCGCCGCACCTGAAGGACATGCGTAAAGGCGGCATCGTGCACGTGTTCGCGCTGTTCGATCCGCAGTAACCTTCTGGCAACACCTCGTGACAACGGGGGCGGCGCACGCCGCCCCCGCTCCCGACATACATGCACACCATCGCTCGTTGCACCCTGCTGTTCGCGACCATGATGGCGATACCCCTCGCGACTGCCGCCATCACCAACCCGCTGTCACCCACGCCCGAGTTGATCGCGGAAGGCAAGAAACTGTTCAACCGCACCGGGTGCATCGCCTGCCACGGCCACAACGCCCGCGGCGCCGTCGGCCCCGATCTCACCGACGACGAATGGCTGCGCACGCCATCCGACGAAATGGTGTTCAACACCATCCGCAACGGCCGCCAGGGCACCGCGATGTCCGGCTTTTCCGACAACATCACCGACCAACAGATCTGGACCATCATCACCTGGATCCGCGACGAGAACCGCAAGCGCAAACTGCCGCAGTAGCCTTAGCACCGCGCCTCCACCGCGCTGGTTTGCAGTTTCCACTATCGCGACAAAGGCACGTGCCATGCCCCTGAAGACCCGGCGCACCACCGTCAAACGCCTGCCCAAGCGGGCTCGTTACGACTTCGACACCATTGCCGCCATTCTCGACGCCGGCTTCTTGTGCCACATCGGATTCATGGCCGAAGGGCAGCCGTTCGTGATTCCGACCGGGTTCGGACGTGATGGCGAGACGCTCTACTTCCATGGATCGTCGGTCAGCCGCACGCTGAAACAGGTGGCCAATGGCGTGCCGATGTGCCTGACCGTGACGCATCTGGATGGTCTGGTGCTGGCCCGCTCCGGCTTCCACTCCTCCATGAACTACCGCTCGGTGGTGGTGCTGGGGGCGGCACGCAAGGTCGAGGGCGACGAGAAGCTGCATGCGCTCGAAGTGATCTCCGAACAGATCCTGAAAGGCCGCTGGGCGCAGATCCGCGGGCCTTCGCGCAAGGAACTCAACGGCACCACCGTGCTCGCGCTGCCGATCGGCGAAGCTTCGGCCAAGGTGCGCACCGGTCCGCCGGTGGACGACGAGGAAGACTATGCGATGCCGGTGTGGGCGGGCGTGCTGCCGCTCGCGATGAAGGCCGGCAAGCCGATTGCCGATGACCGGCTGCCCGACACCATCAAACCGCCGGGCTACTTCCGGAAAGCCAGGGCTTGAGGCTACTCGATCGCGCTGTCGGGCTCTTCGTCCTTGCGGGTGCCGTGTCCCCAGGCCACATACAGGCCGCTCGCGACGATGATCGCCATGCCGATCATCGAATGCCGGTCGGGAAAATCGCCGAACACGACGTAGCCCGCCAGCACGATCCAGATCAGTTGCGAATAGCCGAACGGCGACAGCGCCGAAGCGCGCTCTATCTCCAGGGCCTTGATGAGCAGGTAGTGCCCCGACATCCCAGCGGCCCCGAGCAGGACGAACAGCGGCAGATCGGCGAGCGCCGGCATCTTCCACGAGTAAGGCAGCATGAAGGTCATGATCGCGCAGCCGACCACCGCGGTATAGAAGAGCGTGGTGACCGGATCGTCGCCGCCGCTGATCTTGCGCGTGATGATCTGGTAGAGGCTGTAGCAACTGGCTGAGCCCAGGGCGAGCAGCACCGCAGGGTTGAGCATCGCGCTGCCGGGGCGCACGATGAACAGCGTGCCGCCAAAACCCACCAGGATCACGATCCACCGGCCAGGCGTCACGCGCTCCTTCAGCAGCCACACCGCCAGTGCTGTCACCAGCAGCGGCGACACGAAGCTGATGGCCTTGACCTCGGCCAGCGGCAGGAAGCTGATCGCGCCGAAGTTGCAGATGGTCGAACCGAGCAGCAGTGTCGCGCGGGCGATCTGCCCCGCTGGCTGAACCGTCCGGAAAAGCTGCCCGCGCCGGATCGGCAGGAAGATGAGCAGCATCAGGCCGACATGAACCGTGTAGCGCACCCAGACCACCATCGGCACCGGATAGCTGCGGCTCAGGAATTTTGCCGTGGTTTCCAGCACGGTGAAGCACAGCGCCATGCCCAGCATCATCAGAACGGCGCGCGGATCGACACGATGGGGTGACGCGGAATCGGCGGTGGTCTCCACTTCAGGTCCTGCCAGCAGGGTTCGAGTGCGAAGTTTACGCTGCACCGCACATTGCACAGTCGGGCAACCCGTTGTACAACCCGTCATCGCAGAGTCTGCTCTGGCTGCGACTGCAAAGATCGGGCATTCGCATTCGTCATGACCGATCCGATCCGACTCCCCCAATAAATCACGAGGTCTGGACCAACCCCATCCGGCCAACCGCGTTCAGTGGCACAACGACCCGGCTTGTCTCGGAGAGGTGCCGCATCCGCCTGCACGCGTCGAGGCCCGTATCGGGCAAACGCTGACCTCACAACTGTCCCGAGGAGAAGCACTTCATGGAACGCAATCGACCCACCCCGATCATCGATCTGGATCAAGCCCGTGCAACCGGCACCGTCCTGACGACGCCGAAAGCCTTCAACCGTCGCGATTTCCTGACGCGGACCGCCGCGGCAACCGTCGCCATCGCCGCATCGCCGCTCGCGATCGCGGGCACCGACAAGTTCGGCCGCGACCGCGACTGGACCGGCAACGATCCCATCACCTACCCGGAACCTGCCTTCGAAGTGAAGGACAAGCGCTTCAGCGGCCGGCAGGGCAATGCAACCCTGCAGCGCATCTGGCACGGCATGGGCAATGATGCGTCGCTGTGGAATGAAGGCCCGGTGTGGATGGGCGACTGGGGCTGCCTGCTGTGGAGCGACATTCCCAATCACCGCGTGCTGCGCTGGAACGAAGACGACGGACACGTGAGCGTGTTCCAGACCGAATCCGGCTATTCCAACGGCCATTCGCGCGACAATCAGGGGCGCCTGATCGCCATGGAACACGACACCCGCCGCGTGCGCCGCCGCGAGTATGACGGCACCTGGACCATCCTCGCCGACAGCTTCGAAGGCAAGAAACTCAATGCCCCCAACGACGCGGCGACGCATGCCGATGGCTCCGTCTGGTTCACCGACCCCGGCTACGGCATCCTCGGGCCGTACGAAGGCCACAAGGCCGAGTTCGAGCTGCCCACCCGTGTCTATCGCATCGACGGCAAGACCGGCAAGCTGTCGGTCATCTCGGAAGGCAAGATTCGCCGGCCGAACGGCCTGTGCTTCTCGCCCGACTTCAAGAAGCTCTATGTCGTCGACACCGGCGCGACCGACGGCCCGTATCCGGCCGACATCACCGTGTTCGACGTCAACAGTTCGGGCACCGGCGTCAGCAACCCGAAGCAGTTCGCCGATTTCGCGCCCGGCTTCACCGACGGCATCCGCTGCGACACCGACGGTAACGTCTGGTGCGGCTGGGGCTGGGGCGGCATGGACACCAACGGCGTGCGCGTGCATGCACCCGATGGCACCCTGCTCGCCTTCCTGCATACCCCGGAAGTCGTCGCCAACCTGTGCTTCGGCGGCACCAAGCGCAACCGCCTGTTCATGACCGGCAGCACCTCGGTCTACGCAATCTATGTCAATGCGGTAGGCGCAGCCCTGTCGTAAGACGGCGCCGCACCGTCGCATCGAAAGCCCGCAGGCCGGCAAGGCTTGCGGGCTTTTTCTTGCCCGCTGGTCAATGTGGCAAAATCGGCTGCATCGACCCTGAGGAAGACCCGCGATGAAACACATCAACTGGGACCAGATCCCGTACGAACAGATCAACCCGCATTTCCGCCGCAAACTCGCGTGGGACGGCGATGTCATGATCGCCCGCACCGATGTCGAAGGCGGCTATGTCGTGCCGCTGCACTCGCACCCCAACGAGCAGGTCACGTGGGTGATGAGCGGCAAATGGCGCTTTCACCTCGAAAACAAGGTGGTTGAGGTCGGCCCGGGCGAGATGATCTTCATCCCCAAGAATGTGCCGCACACCGTCGAGGCCGTGGAGACACTCGTGGCCTACGACATCTTCACGCCGCCGCGGAAAGACTGGCTGGAGGGCGACGACGCGTACCTGCGCGAGAGCTAGACCTGAAGTGACGCGCTACCTCACCACCCCGACCACCCCCAGGATGAACGCATAGGTGAACGCGATCTCCTTCAGATAGTCGTAGCGGCCCGAGGCGCCGGCGTGGCCGGCGTCCATGTTGGTCTTCAGCAGCAGCGGATTGCCGTCGGTCTTCAGGGTGCGCAGTTTCGCCACGTATTTCGCCGGCTCCCAGTACATCACCTGACTGTCGTTGATCGAGGTCTCCACCAGCATCGCCGGGTAGTCCTGCGCGACCAGGTTGTCGTAGGGCGAATACGACTTCATGTAGGCGTAGGCGGCCGGTTCGTTCGGATTGCCCCACTCCTCGTATTCACCAGTGGTGAGCGGCAGCGTATCGTCGAGCATGGTGTTGACCACGTCGACGAACGGCACCTGCGACACGACCGCGCGGAACAGGTCCGGGCGCAGATTCGCCACCGCCCCCATCAACAGCCCGCCGGCGGAACCACCCTCGATCACCAGCCGGTCGCGCGCGGTGTAGCCGCTGTTGATGACCTTCTCCGCGCAGGCGATGAAATCGGTGAAGGTGTTCTTCTTGTCCATCATCCGGCCGGCATCGTGCCAGCGCTTGCCCATGTCGCCACCGCCGCGCACATGTGCGAGCGCGAACACCATGCCGCGATCGAGCAGCGACAGGCGCGACGAACTGAAGCTCACGCTTTCCGGATAGCCGTACGCGCCGTAGCCGGACAGCAGCATCGGCGACGGCGCGTCGCCGTGCCGCTCGGCGCGATAGACCATCGACACCGGAATGCGCTCGCCGTCCGCGGCGATCGCGTGCACGAGCTCGCTGCGGTAGGCGCTCGCGTCGTAGCCGCCGACCACCTCCTGCTGCTTGAGCAGCACGCGGCCGCGAGTATTCATATCGTAGTCGAACACCGAGTCCGGCGTGACGAACGACTCGTAGCCGAAGCGGAAGACGTCGGTGTCGAACTCCGGATTACCACCGCCGTACGCGCTGTAGGCAGGCTCCGGGAAGTCGATCTCGTGGCGCGCACCGGTGTCGAAGCGCACCACCGCCAGCCGCGGGAATGCGTCGCGGCGCTCGTGCAGCACGTAGTGGCGCGCGAACAGGTCGACCGCCTCGAGCATGGTGTCGTCGCGATGGGCGACGACCTGCTCCCACCCGGCCTCACGGCAGTCGGCGATCGGCGCGCGCACCAGGCGGAAATTGCGCCCGCGGTCATTGGTCACGATATAGAAATGATCGCCGTGCTGATCGAGGTAGTACTCGTGATCCTGCCGGCGCGACACCGCCAGCAGCGGCACGGCATCGGGCTCGGCGGCGGGCACGAAGCGAACTTCGGTGGTGGTGGCGCTGTGCGCGGTGATGAACACGAAGCCGAGACTACGCGACAGATCCACGCCGACGCTGAAGCGCTCGTCGGCTTCCTCGTACAGCAAGGTGTGGTCAGTGGTGCCGAGGCGATGCCGCCACACCCGGTTCGAGCGCTTGGTCTGATCCTCGGTCACGTAGAACAGCGTCGAACTGTCGGCCGACCAGGCGATCGACCGTGCCTTGGGCACCTCGAGATCGAGCATCCGGCCTGAAGCCAGGCTCTTCAGGCGCAGCGTGTATTCGCGAAATCCGGTGACGTCGGCCGAGAACGCCAGCAACTTCGCGTCCGGGCTCACGTCGAGCGCGCCGAGGCCGAGATACTTTTGTCCGCGCGCGAGCCGGTTCGCATCGAGGATCACCTGCTCCGGCGCGTCGAGGCTGCGATGCTTGCGACAATAGATGCCGTACTGCCGCCCCTTCTGCGTGCGCGAGTAGTACCAGAACTCGCCCTCGCGGTAGGGCACGCCCATGTCGGTTTCCTTGATGCGCCCGAGCATCTCGCGATACAGCGTCTTCTGCAGCGCCCGCGACGGCTTCATCATCGCTTCGGTGTAGGCGTTCTCGGCTTCGAGATGGGCGGTCACCTCGGGCTTGCCCTTGTCGCGCAGCCAGAAGTAGTCGTCGCGGCGACGGTCGCCATGAGTGGTCGAATGGCGCGGCTTGCGCGTGGCGACGGGCGGAACGGGCGGCTTTGCTGGCATGGCGGCGGACATCTGGAGAAGAGGTTCAACGTCGGGCGTTCGCCGGCGCCGGTATCGACGAGCCGCCAGGGCTCGATTCATCGGCGGCGCTCGGAGGCCGCGCGGCGAGCATACCGGAAGCGGATGGCCCGAAACACGCTGCCGGGCTAGAATCGCGGCTGTTTCGCTTGAATTTTCAGGGGCATGAGTCGCATGGAAAAATACGAATCCGAGACCACGCTGTTCCTGCGCGAGTTTCTGGCGCGCCATCCAGACGTGGTCGAGAAACAGAAGAAGGCCCGCGCAACGTGGTGGGACAAGACGCTCGACGCCGACCAGCAGCGTGCCTTCGCGGCATCCGCGGTGCCGAAGAAACCGTACGAGTACTACAGCAAAGAAGATTGATGTCAATGTCGCATGCCGGATCGATGTCACCAGCGGCGAAAGCGGTAGCCGTGTTCATCGACTGCGACCCCGGGCCGACCCCGGGGCGCGCCATGGAGGAAGTCCTGTGATGAAACGTCGTTTCCTTGCCCCGCTGCTGTTCGCGGCCCTGCTGCCGTGGACCATGCCGGCCCACGCCGGCTGGGAAGAAGCGGTGGCCGCCTACAACAAGGGCGACTACGGGGTCGCCGCGAAGGAGTTCCGGCCGTTCGCCGAACAGGGTCAGGCCACCGCCCAATACATTCTGGGCTGGATCTACCAAAACGGCGAGGGCGTCAAGAAAGACGAAATCGAGGCCGCGAAGTGGTACCTCAAGGCCGGCGAAAAAGGCAACGCCGATGCGCAGTACGCGCTCGGCTCGCTGTATGCCGCCGGGGCCGGCGTCAAGCGCGACGACGCCGAAGCCGTGAAGTGGTTCCGCAAGGCCGCCGACCAGAACAAGGCCGGCGCGCAATACCTTCTCGGGTACATGCTTTCGGCCGGCGAAGGCGCCACCAAGAACGAAGCCGAAGGCATATCGTGGTACCGCAAGGCGGCCGAGCAGGGCTTGGCCGAGGCCCAATACGCGCTGGCGCTCGTGCTATCCGACGGCCGCGGTGTCACCAAAGACGATCAGGAAGCCAATCAGTGGTATCGCAAGGCGGCCGATCAGGGCAATTTCGATGCGGCGTACCTGCTCGGCTCCAACTACGAGGCGGGTCGCGGCGTGATTCCCGACTACACCGAGGCGGTCCGCTGGTATCGAAAGGCCGCCGACAAGAACAATGTCGAAGCCCAGTATCACCTCGCCGCGCTGATCCGCGATGGCAAGGGCGCGGAGCGCAACGACGCGGAGGCGCTGGCGCTGTTCAAGAAAGCGGCCGAAGCCGGGCAGCCCTACACCCCCACCGCCATCGACGAGTACATCAAGAAAGGCAAACCGGATCTGGCGTTCGACCTGGGCGACACCTGGCTCGGCAAACGCCCGGACGACGTGGCCCTGCTCACCATGCTCGGCTTTTCGGCCGCGGGCGAAGCCCGCGCCAATCCGGCCAGGTACGCGCCGGTCGCCAAGAAGTACGGTGAGCAGGCGATCGCCAGGATCGAGGCCGACAAGCGTCCGGAACGAATGACGCCGGCCGAGTGGGCCGAATACCGCACCAAGTGGCTGCCCCAGCTATACGTGCAACTCGCGGGGCTGTCTTCCAAGGCCGGCAACATCGCCGATTCGCGTGCCAAGCTCGAACGCGCGAGCCAGCTCAATCCCAACGATGCCTACACGTGGTACCTGCTCGGCCAGAATCACTTCGGCGAGTACGAGAAGCTCAATGCCGCCGCCAGGATGCTCGACGGCGAGCCCAAGATGGACGCCACCGGGAAAGCCTTCACCAAGCTCGACCTGGTCATCGATGCCTATGCCCACGCTGTCGCCCTTTCTGAAAACAAGGACACGCTGCGCGACCTGCACGACCCGTTGCTCAAGGATCTCACCAGCCTCTACGACTTTCGCAACGGCTCGCGTTCCGGCCTCGATAACCTGATCGGCAAGTATCGCGGGCAGCAGTAGCCTCAGCGCTTGTTGGGGGAAGCAGGGGTCGGTGCCACTTTCGGCACGGGCCTGGGGAGGTTGACGACCTTCGGTTCGGGCTTCGGCTGTGGCTTGGCGACAGGCGCACCCGGCTGTGACGTCGGTGCGGGTATCGTGCCGAACTCCAGGTCGATGGCGAAGATCGGGCGGCGGTTCACGAAGCGGCCGCAATCGAGCCGCATCGCGCCATCCGGGCCGGTCCAGGTGCGGGTGCGATGCTCGAGATATTCCTCGACCCGGGTCGTCAATGCGGGTTGCCGGCCGAACTTCTCGATCAGGGCATCGAGAACGGCCCGACATCCCGGATAGCGCCGCTCGACCTGCACCGGTTTGTCGCCGTCGCCTTCGCGCTCGAAACCCAGCGTGACCAGACGCACCTTCCCGCCCTCCAGCGACATGCTGACCGACGTGACCTCGGCGCGGGTGTCGTCTGCCGCGAGCCGCACGACATAGCGGCCATCGCCTTCCTTCAGCAGGGCCTCGAAGCGCAGAATGTCGTCGCGTGGCACCACGACACTGCCGGTGCCGCGTTGCCAGAATTCGTGCCGCGACGCCGGAAAGAGCTCGCGCAAGGTGGCAGGATCGGTGTTCGGGCCGATACCGGCATAGTCGACAGCGCCGGCGGCAACGGAACCAAGCGCCGCCAGCACGACGGTGACGCAACGCAACAGACCACGCGGGACAGGATTCATGACAAGGGAGGACGGTACATGACCGGGAATATAAACTGACGCCGGTGGACGGGGTATTCCCGACCGCGATTTTGCTTCCCGAAGCCGACACAACCACGCGAGGACGCCGTGCCCAGGATCATCGACTATTTCTTCTCTCCCATGTCGCCATGGACTCACTTCGGCCATGCTCGTCTGCGCGCCATGGCCCGGACACACGGCGCCACCGTGCGGGTCAAGCCGATCGACTTCGGGCGCGTGTTTCCGGTGTCCGGCGGACTGCCGCTCAAGCAGCGCCCGATGCAGCGGCAACTCTACCGGATGTCCGAGCTGAAACGCTGGCGCGACCAGCTCGGCATCCCGATCCGGCTCGAACCCAGGTTCTTTCCGGCACCCACCGACCTGGCCGCGAAGCTGATCATCAGCGCGGCGGTGGCCGGCACCGAGGCCCAGCTCGATCTCGCCGGCGCCTGCCTGCGCGCCTGCTGGGAAGAAGACCGCGATATCGGCGATGCCGTGACCCTGCAGGCGATCGCGACGGGTGTTGGCCTGGATGGCCCCGGGCTGCTGGCCGCCGCCCAGGGTGATGCCGCAAAAGCCGCCTACGATGCACTGACCGAGGAGGCCATCGCGCTCAACGTGTTCGGCGCGCCGACCTACCTGATCGACGGCGAGATCTTCTGGGGCCAGGACCGCCTCGATTTCGTCGAACGCAAGCTGGCGTCCTGATCACAGCGGCCGCCAGGCCGCTCCCAAGGGCGCCGGCCCCCCTCGGGGGGTAGCGAACACGTGAGCTTGGGGGGGGACGTCATCTAGGCCTCCATGCCCACGAACTCATCGGCCAGGGCGGCGATGCCCTGGTGGGCGACTTCGCGAATGAAGGCGCCTTTCTGGATCACCAGCACCCGGTCCGACAGCCGTCCGATGAACTCGATCGACTGCTCCACCAGCACCACGGTCAGCCCTCGGCTCTGGCGCAGCCGCAGCAGCGTGTCGCCGATCTCGTCCACGATCGAGGGCTGGATGCCTTCGGTGGGCTCATCGAGCAGCACGATCTTCGGCTCCCCGCACAGGCACCGCGCCAGTGCCAGGAGCTGCTGCTCCCCGCCACTCAACACCCCGCCCGCGCGCTCCAGGATTGGTTTCAGCCGCGGGAAGTCTTCCAGCACCGCCGCGATGATGGTCGCCGGCTGCGTGCTGCGGATCGCCCCCATGCGCAGGTTCTCCAGCACGCTCAGGCCGCCGAAGATCTCGCGCCCCTGCGGCACCAACCCCAGCCCCAGGCGCGCTCGCTGGTGCGGCGCGGCCAGGCTCACGTCCTGACCGGCAAGCGTGACTTTCCCGGCCGTGGACTTGATGTGCCCCGCCAGGGTGCGCATGAGCGTGGTCTTGCCCATGCCGTTGTGGCCGAACACGCCCACGAACTCGCCTGGCTTCACGCTCAGGCCGATCCCCATGAGGATCGGGATGCGGCCGTAGCCGGACTTCAGCCCCGTTACTTCGAGCATGGCAGCATCCACAGGGTTTCCCGAGGAATGCTGCGCCCCCTGGAGGGGGAAGCCGCAGCGCAGCGCAGGCTGAGGGTGGGCGTCACCTCAGGCTACCTCTCGTTTGCCGAGGTACACGTCGCGCACGCGCTGGTCGCGCAGCACCGTCTCGGCGTCGTCTTCCATGAGCACCTGGCCCTGGTGCAGCACGGTCACCGTGCGCGCGATCATGCGGATGAACTGCATGTCGTGCTCCACCACGATCAGGGAGCGGGTGCCGCGCAGCCGCAGCACCAGTTCGGCCAGGCGCTCGACCTCTTCGTGCGTCATCCCCGCTGCCGGTTCGTCGAGCAGGATCAGGTCGGGCTCGGCCGCAGTCACCATGGCCAGTTCGACGATCTGCCGCTGCCCGTGCGCCAGTTGCCCCACCAGCCGGTTCGCCAGGGGCGTGATCTGCATGTCTTCCATCACCTGGTCCACCAGAGACGGGACCTCTTTTCGCAAGCCGCCCACGGTGGCCACGCGCCGCTTCACCGCCAGCCACACGTGCTCGCGCGCGCTCAGCCCGTCGTACAGGCTGGGCACCTGGGTCTTGATGCCGATGCCCCGACGGGCGATGTCCATGCTGGGCAGCCCGCCGATCGAGGCGTTCTTGAACCGGATCTCGCCCGCGCTGGGCTTCAGTTGCCCCGTCAGGCACTTGAAGAACGTGCTCTTGCCCGCCCCGTTGGGCCCCACCAGGCAGCGCAACTCGCCCGCGGCAATGCCGAAGTCGATCCCGCGCAGCACCTCGACCCCGCCGAAGCGCATCACCAGCCCGCGGGTTTCGATGATCGGGTCGGCGATGGGTGTCATGCGAGCAGCCTGGTGCGTCGGAATGTCATGCGACGACTTTCAGGGGCGCGAGGCGGCGTTGGCCGCGGGTTGGTGCGCCGTGGTGGCCGACGTCAATGGGCGCTCGATACCAGCGGACCGCAATGTCGATGCCGGCGCCGGTGCTGGCATCGCGGGCTGGCGCGGCTCGCGCAGACGGTCCCACCAGTCTTGCAGCACCGGCTGCAGGCCCTTGGGCACCAGCAGCACGAACACGATCAGGATGGCGCCGAGCACCACGTTCGGATCCAGCCCCTGCAGCGTGCCAAGCTTGGCCACGATCATCTGCAACGCGATCGAGCCTGCGATCGGGCCCAGCAGCGTGCCCAATCCGCCTACCGTGACCCAGATGATCACCTGCGCGTTGTAGAACAGGCTGAACATCGTCGGGCTCACGAACACGCAGTTGGCGAACAGGATCCCGGCCATGCCGGCGATCGCACCGCCGATGGTGAAGATGCCGAGCTTGTAGCGGCGCACGTCGTAGCCCAGCAGTTCACTGCGCTTTTCGTTCTCGCGGATCGACACCACGACACGACCGAATGCGGTGGTGAGCAACCAGCGCGAGCCCGCGTACAGGATCACCAGCAGGCTCGCGGCGATATACCAGATGTCTTCGGGCGCCAGTTGCGTGCCCACATCCCACGGCAGGTTCAGCGGCGGGGTCGAGGGAATGCCGTTGAAGCCCCCCAGCGCAGCCCGGCCGATCTTGTAGGCGTCACCAGCGGTGGCGTTGAAGAACTTCAAGAAGATCAGCGTCATGGTCAGCGTGATCACCCCCAGGTACACATCGCCGATGCGGCCCCAGAAGATGAAATACCCCACCAGCGCGGCCACTAGGGCGGGCAGCACCATCGCCAGCACGATGGCCCAGGTGGAATCGCCGAAGTTGATCGCGCAGATGGCATAGGTATATCCGCCGAGACCGAAGAACGCAGCCTGTCCGAAGCACAGGATGCCGCCGTAGCCCCAGATCAGCGCCAGGCTCAGCGTCAGGATCGCCATGCTCACGTAGATCGTGGCGTTGATCAGCGTGAACAGCTCGAGCACGTGCGGCAGCCCGAACACCGCCGCCACCGACAGGGCCAGGCCGGCCACCCACCCTACTGCTTTGAGCGGCGCGGTCATCGCCTCATAACGCCCTGCGGAAGAACCGCCCGGTGATGCCCTGCGGCAGGATGCGCAGCAGCACGATCGCGGCGAACAGCAAGGTGATCTCCCCCACCACGGGCGTGGCCACGAAGGTCGCCAGCGTGTTCAGCGACCCCAGCAGCATGCTCGCCGACAGCGTCCCGGCGATGATCGCCGACCCGCCGCTGATGACCGTGATGAACGCCTTGGCCACGTACGCCACGCCCATGGTGGGCAGCACCCCCGATAGCGGCGCGATCAAGGCGCCGGCCAAACCGCTCAATGCCGCACCGGCCCCGAAGGTCACCATGTACACGGTGTTGGTGCTGATCCCCAGCGATGCCGCCATTGCCGGGTTCTGCATCGTCGCGCGCGCGATCAGCCCGGCCTTGGTCAGGCGCAGGATCGCCATCAGGCCCCCCAGCACCGCCACCACGATCACCACCAGCACCAGCTCGTACAGGCTGGTCTGGTATTGCCCGATGGTCACGCTCCCCAGCGGCGCCGACACCCCGGTGGTGGTGTTGCCGAAGATCATCGTCGCCGCCCCGATGAGCAACAGACTCAGGCCCCAGGTAGCCAGCATGGTGTCGATCATGCGGCCATACAGGAACCGGATCACGGTGCGCTCCACCACGATCCCCACCACCCCCACGAACAGCGGCGCCACCAGCAGCATCGCCACCCACAGGTTCACCCCCCACCTGGTGGCGTAGATCACCGCATAACCGCCCAGCATGATGAACTCGCCGTGCGCCAGGTTGATCACCCGCATCATGCCGAAGATCACCGCCAGCCCGACGCTCACCAGCGCCAGGCTCGCCACCGCGGCGATCACTTGCAGGATGATGATGACGACCAGATCCATATCGCTCCTATCCCTCGACGACACTGATTGCAGAACGCCAGCTCCCCAACGAAGGGGCAGCGCCCACAGGGCCCCCCGAGGACGCTGCGCCCCCTGGGGGGACGTCCTCAGACCTTGACGTCGATCACATACTGCTGGTTCTCGTTCGGGTTCTTCTTCAGGTCGCATACCGCCGCGGTGTCGGCCGGCTTCTGCTGGCTGAAGCTCTCCAGCACCTTGAACTGCCGGTTCTGCGCTTCGGCGAGATAGACATCGAGCACGGCATGGTGGGTCGCCGGATCGATGGTGGTCTTGCCGCCAGGGCCGGTGAAGCTCATGTTGCCTTCCAGCGCTTCGATCACCTTCATCCGATCCACCGTTCCGGCCTTCTTCACCGCCGCCGCCCACAGGTTGAACCCGTGGTAGGTCATCATCGCCAGTTCGGTCAATGGCGCGGCCTTCTCGCCGAAGCGCTTCTGGTAGCGCTTGATGTAATCGGCGTTAGCCGGCGACTTCACCTCCTGGAAGTACGCATACGCAGCCAGGATCCCGTTGTGCTCCTCCGGGTTGGTCACCACGTGCTCATTGCCCACCCCGAAGGTGGTCGACGCCATCGGGATCTGCTTCTTCATGCCTGTGGCCGCCCACTGGCGATAGAACGAAATGTGCGAACCACCGACGAGCACCGACACGACGATGTCCGGCTTGGCCGCCTGGATCTTCTTGATGGTCGGCCCGAAGTCGGTCACGTCCAGCGGGAAGAAGTCAGTCTGCACGATGGTGCCGCCGTTTTCCTGGGTGAACTTCTTGACCCACTTCGAGGTGATCTGACCATAGTTGTAGTCCGCCGCCAGCACGTAGATCTTCTTGCCGTTGAACTTCTTCATCGCATACGGAATCAGCTTCTCGACCGTCTGCGCGGGCGTGGAGCCGGTGCAGAAGCAGTTGCGGTCGCACACGCCACCTTCATACTGCGTGTTGTAGAAATACAGCGTGTTGAAGCGCTTGAGCACCGGCCGGATCGCCTCGCGCGACGCCGAGGTGATGCCCGCGAGCACCACCGCCACCTTCTCCTTGGTGGCCGCTTCGGTGGCGTATTGCGTGTAGTACTGGATGTTCGACTGCGGATCGTAGTTGATCAGGGTCAGTTGCCGCCCTAGCAACCCGCCGGCCGCGTTCGCTTCTTCCACCGCGAGCGTGAGCACGTCGATCATCGGCCGACCGTAGATGTCCAGCCCGCCGGAGGCATCGTGGATGCCGGCGATCTTGATGTCGTCAGCCGCGTGCAGGTCGCGGATGAACCACGGCCCCGCCGCGGCGGCGGTGCCGACAGCGGCGGCTTTGAGAATGCGTCTGCGGTCCAGCTTCGTATCCATGAATTCTCCTCGAGATTTAAGAAACAGCGAGTGCTACGTAAACCGGCGGCGCGATGTGCCACCTCACAGCCAACACGACCAACCCCGAACCGGCGCACACCAGACCGGTACCACCACGACGTGTTTCCGCGTCGATGTTCGCGCGACGCGCGTGTTCGTGCGACGCGCGCACTCGGGGCTCATGCCAGTCAGGCGTTGGGATCTTTCGAAAGATGCTCATGCACGCCGAGCCAGCCACCGTCGGCCGGCCGCCGCAACTCGTGCGCAGTTCATCGCCGCTTTGTCGGTGGCTTTTCGAACCGATCCGACAGCAGTGAAATTATGGCGAACTCTTGCACCGCACCAAGCGTTTGCGCCAACATTGTGCGCCTCGATCCTGATTGCTCGCTACTGGTGCACACCGGATTGCCGTGACGACATCACACTCGTCCGCACCCGCATCAGCCGAATCGAACAGTCGCCGTCGAACCCCTG
Source organism: Betaproteobacteria bacterium (assembly GCA_025350245.1). Taxonomy (GTDB): domain Bacteria; phylum Pseudomonadota; class Gammaproteobacteria; order Burkholderiales. Next base: position 25,716 of record JANXYG010000035.1, on the reverse strand, counting down.
AGGAAGCCCGTAGAATCGCCACCATTCCAGAGGAGGCTCCATGTTCCGATTCGCCTTGGCCGTTACGTTGTTCAGCACCCTTTGTTCCTCGCCGATGTTGCGAGCGGAGGAACCGGTCCCGATCGAGGAAGAGCCGCAGCACAAGCTGCGTTTCGAGAATTCCCACGTGCGATTCTTCGACGTCCGCCTGCCGCCGGGGTACCGGGGGGTGATGCACATCCATCATCACGACGGCGTGTTCGTGAACATCGAAGCCAGCGCCACCGAGGCCGAGGACTGGGGCAAGGCGCCGGTGACAAGACCCGGCCGCACCCCCGGCGAGAGCTACTTCATCGGCTACGGCACGCGCCCGAAAGCCCACCGGGTGAGCAATGCCGGCGTTGGTATCTATCACGTCATCGATACCGAAATTCTGGCCGGCTGCGGTGGCGCGGCGCCCGCGGACGATTCGGCAGCCGGTCCGGTCGTGACGGATAACCCCCGCGTCCGCGTCTCCCGCATCGAACTCGAACCCGGTGCATCGACCACCCTGCACGGGCCCTGCGGCATGCTGGTCGCGGTCACGCGGGCACTGATCACGATCGATGCGCCCGGCGGCACCGAACGCATCGCGCTCGACCCGGCAGGCTTCAAGTGGCGCGACAGCCGCCAGGCCATGACACTCACCAATGTCGGCCAGACGCCGTTGCTGGCGATCGACATCCTGGTCAAATGACCCGATCACGCGACCAACGACCGATGGATCCCCCCCGCCCTGGCCGCGCCGTGGTGCGCTCCGCATGAACGCACCGGCCCCCACGCCGCGGCTCTCGGTTCTCGACCAGTCGCCGATCATCCGCGGCCATTCACCGGCCGAAGCAGTCCGCCGCACCGTCGAGCTCGCGGTCGAGGTCGAACGTCTCGGCTATCACCGCATCTGGCTCGCTGAACATCACAACATGCGCGGGCTGGCCGATCCTTGCCCCGAGATACTGCTCACACGCGTGGCTTCCGCCACCAGCCGCATCCGCGTCGGCACCGGCGGCGTGCTCCTGCCCTACTACAGCGGGCTCAAGGTAGCCGAGATCTTCCGCATGCTCGAGGCGCTGTTCCCACAGCGCATCGATCTGGGCATCGGCCGGGCACCGGGCTCCGATTCGGTCACCGCACGCGCGCTGTTCAATGGCGCGTTCTACGACTTCGACCAGTTCCCCGTCCACGTGCAGGAAACCGTCGCGTTTCTCGACAACGCCCTGCCGCCGGACCACCCGTATGCCGGCATCGTGGCGATGCCCGCCGGCACGAGTTCACCCGAGGTCTGGCTGCTCGGCAGTTCCGACTACAGCGCCCGGCTCGCCGCCGCGCTCGGCCTGCGCTTCTCGTTCGCGCACTTCATCAGCGGCCATGGCGGCGATGCCGTGACGCGCTTGTATCGCCGCGACTTCCGCCCGTCCCCGCGCGAGTCCACACCGGCGGCCATCCTCACGGTGTTCGCGATCTGCGCCGAAACCCAGGTCGAGGCCGAACTGCTCGCCGCCTCCATCGACTTGCGCCGTTTGCAGATGGCGCGGGGCCAGGACGGTCCGATCGTGCCGGCTGACGAGGCGATCGCGATGCCCTATTCCGACAGCGACCGTGCACTCATCCGGCGCGAGCGTGCCCGCGCCATCGTCGGCACCCCTGAAAGCGTGCGCGACCGCATCCTCGAGCTGCAGGCGGCGTTCGAGGCCGACGAAGTCATGGTGCTCACCATCACCGGCAGCTACGAGTCGCGGATCGCCTCGTACGCCCTGCTCGCGGAAGCATTCGGGCTGGTCGCTGCTTGACGCCTTCCCCCCAGCGGGCGCAGATGAACACCACCGAGATCTGACGGCGGTTCGGCGTGCTGGTCCGCGCAGTTCCCTCCGAACGTCTCCTGCTGGGCCTGCTGGCAGCGGTCCAGGTGACGCACATCGTGGACTTCATGGTGATGATGCCGCTCGGCCCGCAATTGATGCGCGTGTTCGGCACCGGGCCGCGCGAGTTCGGCCTGGTGGTATCGGCCTATACGTTCGGCGCGGCGGCAGCCGGGTTTCTCGCCGCCTTCCACATCGACCGCTTCGACCGCAAGGTGGCGCTGCTGGGCATCTACGCCGGTTTCTGCGTGGCGACGGCGCTGTGCGCGATCGCACCCGGCTTCTGGACGCTGCTCGCCGCAAGAGTCGCGGCCGGCGTGTTCGGCGGTGTCGCCGGCGCCGTGGTCTATGCGATCGTCGGCGACCTGATTCCCGAGGCCCGGCGCGGCACCGCCATGGGTGTGATCGCGTCGGCCTTCTCGATATCGTCGGTGGTGGGCGTGCCCGCCGGCCTGTTCCTGGCCAACCACTTCGGATGGCGCGCACCATTCGTGCTGCTGGCCGTATCCGGCAGCGCCATCTGGGTCGTTGCGTGGCGCACGCTGCCGCGCATCGACCGCCATGTGGATAGCGGACCGGGGCGCCCGGCCATCGCCCAGCTCGGCGCGATCTTCGCTCAACGCAACCATCTGAACGCGTTCGCCCTGACGGCAACGCTGATGTTCGCCGGCTTCTCGGTGATCCCGTTCATCAGCCCTTATATGGTCGCCAACGTCGGGTTGAAGGAAACCGATCTGCCCTGGCTGTATTTTTTTGGCGGGCTCGTGACGCTGTTCAGCTCGCGGCTGATCGGCCGGCTGACCGACCGCTACGGCCGGAAAAGGGTATTCCGTATCGTCGCCGCGATTTCGATCATACCTTTGCTGATCACGACCAATCTGCCGCCGGTGCCGGTGCCCCTGGCGATCGCGGCCTCCATCCTGTTCATGGTCTTCGTATCGGGTCGCTTCATTCCCCTCATGGCGCTGGTCACCGCCAGCGTCGACCCGCGCCTGCGCGGCAGCTTCCTGGCGTTCAATGCCTCCATCCAGCAATTGTTCGCCGGCCTGGCGGCCCTCGCCGCAGGCCTCATCCTGGGCCATTCCGTCGACGGCCGGCTCACGCACTACAACCGGGTTGGCGCGCTCGCGGTAATCGCCACCTTCACCTGCATCTGGCTGTCGGGCCTGGTCCGGCCGGCAACGCCACCGGTCGGGGCGACACCATGAGTCCGGCCTCGCCGCGCCTCCGCTCTGGGTATCGGCGCAGCCGCCGGCCGGGTTGTCCGCCCTGTGGTTTCGAGCGAACAATGCCGATATTCCGCAATGGACCCGATGGCGGGCGGAACCTGACCAGATGACCGAACACGACAACCAGAACAGCGACTTCCGGGTCTTCACGACCCTGCGCAGCATCCTGTTCGTGGCAACTCCGGTCGGCGCGCTGGCGTGCTTTGCCGGCTACCTCGCGCACTGGTACTCCGACGAAGCCGGCTGGATATTGTTCGCGCTGTTCGAGGTGGCCGCGCTGGCCATTGCCCTCTGGCTCGCCGCGCAGCGACTCGACCGCGCCCGTGGCGTACCGCTCCGGGCCGCCCAGGCACGCTTCGACCAGGTCCAGGCCGCCCTCACACACGAGATCGAACTCGCCCGCGACGCCGCCCAGGCAAGCGTCGAACGGTTGCGGGTGATCACCGACAACAGCCCCTCATGCATAGGCTATCTCGACACCGGGTTTCACTATCGTTTCTGCAACCGCACCTACCAACTCTGGTATGGCGTGGCGCCCGAAGACCTTATCGGTCGCACGGTGGCCCACCTGGTGGGCGATGTCACCTTTCGCGAGATCGCCCCATTTTACCGGCGCGCCCTCGCTGGCGAGCCGGTGAGCTACGAACGCACCATCACCATCGACCGCCAGTCGCGCACCATCCTGGCCGAACTCGCCCCCGATCGCGCCGCCGACGGTGAAGTGCTGGGCCTGTTCATCTGGGGCACCGATGTCACCCCGCAGCGCAAACAGCAGGCGGCGCTGCGCGAGAGCGAAACCCGGTTTCGCCAGGCGTTCGACTTCGCCGCCATCGGCATGGCGATCGTCTCGCCCGATGGCCGCTGGTTGCAGGTCAACCACGCTCTGTGCGATCTGCTCGGCTACAACGCCGCGAGCCTGCTGAACATGACTTTCCAGCAGGTCACCCATCCCGACGATCTCGGCGCCGATACCGGCTTCGTCGGGCAGATGTTCGCCGGCACCATCGAGAGCTACCAGATGGAGAAGCGCTACCTGCATCGCGACGGCAGCGTGGTCTGGGTGCTGCTCAGCGTGTCACTGGTCCGCGATGCCTATCGCGCACCGGTGCATTTCGTGGCCCAGATCCAGAACATCACGCCGCGCCGCGAGGCCGAGATCCAGCTCCGGCGCAGCACCTCGCTGCTGCGCCAGACCGAGCAGATGGCGCGCATCGGCGGCTGGTCGCTCGACCTCCCGACCCTCACCCTCGAATGGTCCGAACAGGTCTGCCACATCCATGAACTCGCGCCTGGCAGTCATCCCGACCTCAATGCCGCGCTCGATTTCTATCCGCCCGAAGTACGGCCCGACATCCAGAATGCCATCGCCGCCGCGCGCGCGGAGGGCACCCCGTGGGACCTCGAACTGCCCTTCGTGACCGCCAAGGGCAGACGACTCTGGGTGCGGGCGCAGGGCAATACCGACATGCAGGACGGTATTGCCCTGCGCCTGTTCGGCACCTTCCAGGACATCACCGAGCGCAAGGAGGCCAAACTCGCTCTCGAACGTAGCCAGCGCTTCCTCGATGCCGTGATCGAGGGCATCCCGCAACCCGTCTTCGTCAAGGACGAGCACCATCGCTGGGTGCTGTTCAACACCCGCTTCGCCACCATGATGATGAAGCTGCCGCGCGAACGTCTGCTCGGCCACAGCGATGCCGACATCTATCCGCCGGCGCTGGTCGCCAAGTACTGGGCCGAAGACGACGAAGCGCTGGCCCAGGCCGATCCGGTCCTGCGCGAGACCTCGATCCCGCTCGACGACGGCAGCATCCGCTGGATCCTCAAGAGCAAGCAACGCTGCGAACTGCCCGACGGCAGCCGCTACATTGTCGGCGTCGGCACCGACATCACCCACATGAAACAGATGCAGGAGGCGCTCGGTGCCAGCGAGGCCAGCCACCGCCTGCTGGCCGAGCATTCGAGCGACATCATCCAGCGCCTGACCCCGAACGGCGTGCTCACCTACGTTTCGGCAGCCTGCAAGCGCACGCTGGGCTACCGCCCTGAAGATCTCAAAGGCAGCGCGCTCGCCGACTTCATCCACCCCGACGATCTCGAGTCCACGGCCATACGCTTCGCCGCCGTGGTCCGCGACGACGTCCAGCACACCATCACCTGCCGGCTGCGACATCGCGACGGCCACTGGCTGTGGAGCGAGTCGTCGTTCCGCGCCGTGCACTCGCCCGACTCCGAAGAGGTGCTGGAGGTCATCGCGGTCACCCGCGATATCGATGAACGCTTCCGCGCCGCCGCCGCCCTGAACCGGTTCAAGTACGCGCTCGACAACACGCTCGACCAGATCGTCATCATCGATCCCAAGACCCTGCTGTACCAGTACGTCAACCGCGGCGTCACCGATGCGCTGGGCTACACCCAGGCCGAACTGCTGCGCATGACGCCGATGCAGATTTGCCCGAGCGCCAGCGAAGATCAGTACCGGCGCAGCATCGCCCCGCTGCTCGCCGGAGAGGTGCCGTCGCTGCTCTACGAATGCGATCTCCAGCGCCGCGACGGCAGCCTGCTGCCGGTCGACGTTTCGCTGCAGGTGATCCAGCGTCCCGACGAGGCCGATGTGCTGATCGCAGTGGCGCGCGACGCGACCGAGCGCAAGAAGATCGAGCGCATGAAGAACGAATTCGTCTCCACCGTGAGCCACGAACTGCGGACCCCGCTCACCTCGATCCGCGGCTCGCTCGGGCTGCTGACCGGCGGTGCCGCCGGGGTGCTGCCCGAGCGCGCCGCTCATCTTGCCCGCATCGCCCTCGACAACAGCGACCGCCTCATGCTGCTCATCGACGACATCCTGCACATCGAGACGATGGAATTCGGCAACGTGCCGTTCGATTTCCGGCCCGAACCGGTCCGGCAATTGCTCGCGCAGGCCATCGAGGCCAACGCCGCCTATGGTCAGCAGTTCGAGGTCCGCTTCGAGCTTGCGGTCGCGATCCCCGATTGCCTGGTGGCGCTCGACCGCAACCGCTTCATGCAGGTCATGGCCAACCTGCTGTCCAACGCCGCCAAATACTCCCCGCCCGGCGGCGTGGTGGCGGTGCGCGCCGTGCGCGACGACGGCATGGTGCGCATCGAGATCACCGACCAGGGTCCCGGTATCCCGCCCGAGTTCCGCGCCAAGATGTTCGGCAAGTTCTCGCAGGCCGACGCGAGCGACACGCGGCCACATGGCGGCACCGGCCTGGGCCTGAATATCGTGCGGTCGATCATGCAGCGCCACGGCGGCGACATCGACTACATCACCACCACCGAAAGCGAGACCCCGGGGCGCAGCGGCACCACCTTCGTCGTCCGCTTTCCCGAGGCCGGGCTCGGGCCGGCCCGAATCGAGGCGCTCGCGCCATGAGCACGACCTGGCTCGAACGCGTCCTGTACGTCGAGGACGACCACGACATCCGCGAAGTCGCGCGGCTGGCGCTCGAAGTGGTCGGCGGCCTCACCATCCTCGCCTGCGAATCCGGCGAAGATGCGCTGGCCCGCCTCGCCGGCTTCGCGCCCGATCTGCTCCTGCTCGACGTGATGATGCCGGGCATGGATGGTCCGACGCTGCTCGGCCGGTTGCGCCAGACCGCCGCGGGCCGGGACCTCCCGGCCATCTTCATGACCGCCAAGATGCAACCCGACGAAGTCGCCGCCCTGGAACACATCGGCGCCATCGGTGTGATTCCGAAGCCGTTCGATCCGATGCGGCTGACCGAGGAAGTCCGCGCCATCTGGACGGCGCACCAGACCCGCCGTCCCGATGCGGCGACCGCCGACGACCCGCGCAAGGCCAACATCGACCAGACGGTGAATCGGCTGGCGCTGCGGTTCTTCCACAAGCTTCCCGCGCGCATCGCGGAGATCGGCAAACGATGGGCCTTCCTGAAGAGTGCCGCGACCGACCGCCAGACCCTGGCCGAACTGCATCGCAAGGTGCACAGCCTGACCGGCACCGCCAGCACCTTCGGCTTCGCCGCGGTTGCCACTACCGCCCGATCGCTCGAACACGCCCTGCTGCATCTCCTGGGCACCGACGCCGCACCCGACAGCGTGCAGCTCGACCCGGTCGAGCCGCTCTGGGCCGCGCTCGAGGCGGCAGCCATCGGCACGGGCCCCCGGTTCGATCCGGCGGAGGACGAGGCAACCGAGATGGCCGAGCCCGCCGCGATCACGACCAACCGGCCGACCGAGGGGCGGCGCGTGGTCTACCTGCTTGGCCCCGGTATCGATTCGCTCGAAGGACTGCGCCACCAGCTCGAAAGCCATGGCTACGACGCGCGCGCGTTCGATTCGATCGACTCGATCGAGGCGGCGACGCAGCGCCTGCCGCCCACCGCCATCGTGAGCGACGGCGACATGGTCTTGGGGCAGCTCGCCGGCGCCGCCCTGGCAACGCGCCTCGCCCAACACGCGATCGAGCGTCCGCCCCTGCTGTTCATCTCCGACCGCGGCGACCTGCGCACCCGCCTCCAGTCGGTCAATGCCGGCGCCGCCGCGTTCTTCGCCCGGCCGCTTCGGCTTGCCAGCCTGGTCGACAAACTCGACCAGGTCGGCGCCCGCTCCATCCCCGAACCGTTCCGGGTGATGATCGTCGAGGACGCCGAAGATCAGGCCGCCCTGTACGCCGTCATCCTGCGCAGCGCCGGCATGCGGGTGTCGATCATCGCCGATCCCGCCCGATTGCTCGAAGAGATCGACGACTTCCATCCGGAGCTCATCCTGATGGACATGTATCTGCCCGAATGCTCGGGCGACGACCTCGCCCGCGTGGTGCGGCAGCTCGACGCCTTCGTCGGCATCCCGATCGTGTTCCTGTCGGTCGAAGACGATTTCGATCGACAGCTCAATGCCATCGGGCGCGGCGGCGACGAGTTCCTCACCAAACCGATCAAGCCGGCACAGCTCCTGGCGGCGGTGAGCGGGCGCATCGAACGCTATCGGATCTTGCGCACGCTCATGGTCCAGGACAGCCTGACCGGCCTCAACAACCATTCACGGTTGCAGCAGTTGCTCGAAAGCGAAGTCGCCCGCGCGCTGCGCGAGGACACCCGGCTCGCGATCGCGATGATCGACATCGATCACTTCAAGAACGTCAACGACACCTACGGACATCCCACCGGCGACCGCGTGCTGCGCACGCTTGCCCGCTTCGTGCGCCAGAGCCAGCGCCAGACCGATATCGTCGCGCGCTACGGCGGCGAAGAGTTCGCCATCGTCATGCCCAACACCGACGAAACCGACGCCATGGCCGTGATCGACCGCCTGCGCAGCCGCTTCGCCACCCTGGTTCACGAGGGCGAAAAGGGCGAGACCTTCCAGATGACCTTCAGCGCCGGCATCGCGACGCTGGGCGGCCGCAACAATGCGCGCGAGCTGCTGCTCGCCGCCGACGACGCGCTCTATCGCGCCAAGGAACAGGGCCGCAACTGCGTGGTGCCGGCCGCGTCGGACGCCGAATAGCGCAGACTGAAGAAGCCCTGGGGCTCGGTCGGGATCAGCGCCTGGTACGACAAGGCCGCACCCAGGTCTTCGGACAACAGCCGGCACTCGCTCTGGTTGAGCAACTGGAGCCGGTCGAGTTCGCCGGCGCCGGCCGGCAACGCCAGGGACGCCAGGGACGCCAGGGACGCCAGCAACGCCACACCCCCATTTGCAAGCCTCATCCGGCCTCCCTGACGCTGGACATGAACCGGATGCTCCCGGGCATGCAGCGAGCCCCTCGAGAATCTCGCACAGCCCCGGTTGGACGCGATTCGTCATTGCGTCGCGCCGCGCGATGCGCCGACAATCGCGCCCCATGAGAGTGCTGCTGGTCGAGGACGACCGGATGATCGGAGAAAGCGTCGAGGCCGGATTGCGGCAGGAAGGGTGCGCCGTCGACTGGACGCGCGACGGTGTCGCCGCGTCGCTGGCGCTGCGCGCCGACACCTACGACGTCGTGCTGCTCGACCTGGGCCTGCCGCGCAAGGGCGGGATGGAGGTGCTGACCGAGCTGCGCGCCCGTCACGCCGGCACCCCGGTGCTCATCATGACCGCGCGCGATGCCGTTCCCGACCGGATCCGCGGGCTCGACGCGGGCGCCGACGACTACCTGGTCAAGCCCTTCGATCTCGATGAGCTGATGGCCCGCATCCGCGCCGTGCTGCGGCGGGCATCCGGGCGCGCCGAACCGCATCTCGAACACCTGGGGGTCGTGTTCGATCCGGCAACGCGGCAGATCACGCAAGACGGCCGCCCGATTGCACTGTCGGCGCGCGAGACGGCGGTGCTCGCCGCGTTGCTCGAACGCCCCGGCGCGATCCTCTCGCGCGACCAGATCGAAGCCAGGATCTACGGCTGGGGCGAGGAGATCGAGAGCAACGCGATCGAGGTCTACGTCCACGGACTGCGGCGCAAGCTCGGCATCGGCTTCATCCAGACCGTCCGCGGTCTGGGCTATACGTTGAGTACCCGAAGCTGAAATGACGCCCCCCCCAGGCTTCCTTCGGTCGCCACCCCCCAGGGGGCCAGCTCCCTTGGGGCGGCCCGGCGCTCGCTGATGGGCTCGATCCGCAAACGCCTGCTGGTTGCCCTGCTCGCAGCGGTCGCGGTCGCAGCGATCGCGGGGTCGTGGCTCATCTACCGCAATGCACTCGCCGAGGCCGACAGCTTCTTCGACGACGAGCTGCGGCAGATCGCGATGTCGCTGCGCGACCAGGACTTCGGTTACGCCGTGCCGGAAGCCCTGCGCGAAGCCCGGGTTCGGTACGACTTCGTGGTGCAGGTGTGGAGCATCGAGGGGCGCCGCATCTACCTCTCGCAGCCGCACCCGACCTTGCCCGGCCTGGGGCAATTGGGCTATGCCAGCACGCCCACACCAGAGGGTAACTGGCGCACCTTCACGGTGCAGATGCGCGGCCAGGTGATCCAGGTGTCGCAGCCGGAGAAGGTGCGCTCGCGCCTCGCCACCAGCCTCGCGTTCCGCACCCTGTCGCCTTTCATGCTGGTCATGCCGCTGCTGGGCATCGCGGCATCATTGATCACGGCCTGGGGCCTGCGCCCGCTCGAGGACGTGACCCGCGCCATCGGCAAGCGCGATCCACAGGCGCTCGCGCCGCTACCCGCGGCCGGGCACCCGGCCGAGATCCAGCCGCTGGTGGCTTCGCTCAACGCGCTGCTCGACCGTCTCGGCACGGCGCTCGACGCCCAGCGCAGTTTCGTGGCCGACGCCGCGCACGAGCTGCGCACACCGCTCACCGCTCTCAAGCTGCAGCTTCAGCTTGCGCAACGCGCCCCGACCGACGCCGACCGTGAGGCCGCGTTCGAGCGACTCGCCGCCGGCATCCAGCGCGCGGCGCGCCTGGTGGAGCAACTGCTGACGCTTGCCCGCCAGGAGCCCGACGCCATGGCACCGCGATTCGCCACGGCCGACCTTGCCGAACTCGCCCGCAGCGTCGTCACCGACCTGCACAACATCGCCGTCGAGCGCCAACTCGACCTGGGCATCGCCGCGAACGCCCCGGTCACCGTCCGCGGCGATGCCGACGGCCTGCGCATCCTGCTCGCCAATCTCGTCGACAACGCGATCCACTACACGCCGCCGGGCGGCACGATCGACGTGACGGTCGACCGTGCCGCCGACGGCGCGGCCCGGCTGCGGGTCACCGACTCCGGCCCCGGCATCCCGGCCGAAGACCGCGAACGCGTGTTCCGGCGCTTCTACCGCGCGCCCGGCACCGGCACCGGCACCGAGGGCAGCGGCCTCGGCCTGGCCATCGTCAAGCGGATCGCCGATCTGCATGGGGCGCAGGTAATGCTCGGCGACAACCCCACGGGGTCAGGTCTTGCAGCAACGGTCACTTTCGCCGGCAGCGGCAGCGGCGCCGACGGGATCTCATGATCGCCTGCTCGGCCTGCCCGCAGAACATGCTGGCCATCGACGGCGTGGGCTGTACGCCGACCGAAGCGCCACCGAGCTTGCCCGCGGTCTCGAGCAGAACCGGCTTGAACTTGTCGATCATGTCGGGCGTTATGCCGAGCTTGGCGAAGGCTGACTTCAGCCCCGCCTTGTCGGTGATCGACCCGTTCGAACCGAGCGCTTGCTGCGCCGCCTTGATGTAGCTCTCCGCACCGGGTACTGCCTTGCTGACATGAGAAGTCTTGCGTCGACAGCTTCGATTTCGCCAGGCTCAGTATCGACCCGAGACCACCGCCCGCCTGGGTGTCGCTCACGCCGAGCTGCGAGCTCAAGGCGCCGAGGATCGGGTCCATGCCCTTCATGCCGGGCATCGAACCCCAGGCGGCGAGCGCGACGGATGCCGTCGCTGCGGTCAGAAGTTCACGTCGATTCATCGTTCCTCCGGGGATGTTGGTGTATTGGCAAACGTTTCGAGAGTCACGCCGGTTTGGCGCATACCGCGGCGCCCCGCACACGGGTGCGGCCCCGCCGTGAGTACACTTCCGTATCGGTCGCCGGCTTGCACGTCACAAGAGCCAGATGGGCACGGGGAAACTCGCCGCACGAACACTTTGCGTCAGCGCATGAACCCATCGAGGCGATGCATCGCTTTCGCCAGGCTCGGCGCACGGGCCGCCGCGCGAAAAGGATCCCAGCGATTCAGCACAAAATCGCACAGGCGAGCGTTGTACTTCGGTCCGACATTCGCCCTCGAACCTGGCGCCGGCGCGATCTCCGCCGCGAGACGGCGGCTACGACTGCGACGCGCCAGATTCACCAACTCACGCTTTGGGTGTTCAAGATCTTCGGGGTGTGCCGGCACCTTCACCTTCACCTGCGCCACGAGCAACTCTGCGGCCAACCCGGCAGCGTCGGCGATAAGCCACGCTTCGACAGTGCGCACCACCACCCTGAACATCAACGACACCGGCCGAACCTCGAGCCCCCATGTTTTCAGGAGCGTCGGCGCGCAGGCTGTTCGATCGAGGTCGACCAGCACCACGTGAGGCAACACGTGGCACGCGTTGCGATAAACCGGGATTCCGCGTCGTATGGCGTCGACACCACCAGCCACGATCGCCGCGTAGATTCGAAAACCCCTGCCAGATGCCGATAGCAAACGTCGCATGACGGCCATGCTCAACTCGTCTTCAGCAACCAGCATCACATCCATCGGCAGGTCGTGATCAGAGCAGCAACAACAACTGCTCGACGCCGCTCGGCTTCACCTTGCTCAAGACGACTTCGGCAACCGAATAGCCGGCTTCGACCAGGGCCAACTCCTTCTCGGTGACCCCCAGTACCCGGGTGCCATCTGCCGTGGATTCGAGCCGCAACACCTCGCGCGGGTCTATGCTCTTGTCCGACAACATCGCTTCGCTGTGAGTGGTGATGAAAACTTGGCGCCGGTGCTTGGCCTTGCGCTGCAGATCCCAGATGAGCGGCGGGATCCGGCGCACGATGTTCTCGTTCAGCGACAACTCCGGCTCTTCCAGCAAGAGCAGCGAATCGCCGTCGAGCAGACTCCACATGATGCCGAGCAGCCGTAGCGTCCCGTCGGAGAACTGTTCTTCGCGCTGCCAACCGGCATCCGGCCGCCAGTGTTCGTACATCGCCTCCAGATGCGGACGGCCGGTGGCGCCATCACGACTGAATTTCAGATCGCGCATGTTGGGCACACAGACACGAAGAGCCGCTTCGATTTTCTTCAAGCGTGAGTCGCGGGTCCGATCCGGGGTGTTGGCAATGTGCTCCAGGAACGACTGACCGAACGGGTCGCCATCGAGCCGTGCGGCGCCGACGATCTCGCTGTACTTGAGCAGTTGCGGCACCAGGTGCAAGTAGGTGAGCGTGGAGAAAAACTGGGCGATAGCCCGGAAATCCTTGTTGGCGTTCACCTGCTCGAGGCTGGTCTCGGTGAGGCGTTCGCGGTCGGCACCGTCGAGTTCGGTGTCCGGTCGATCCAGCAGCACCTGGCCTTTGGACAAGTCCTCGACCGTCTCCTTGCTCACCATCACGCGTTGCAGGCCTTTGCCTTCGCTCTTGAATCCGAGCGTGTAGCGCCAGACAGGGGCAGCGTCCGCGGACTCGGCCAGCTCCACTGAAATTCTGACCTCTGGATCACGCCGTGCGGAAAGACAGCGCAGTTTGGTGATACCGCCCCGCGCCTTCACGGCTCGCTGCAAGCCGCCACCTTCCGGGCGTGCGATATCCCTCAGGAACCGCAGCGCATCCAGCAGGTTCGACTTTCCCGAAGCGTTGGGCCCTACCACGAAGACGCGCTCGCGCAGCCGGACGTCCACGTTCCTGAAATTGAGCCAGTTCTTCAGCTCGAGCCGCGAGATCAGCATTGCGGTCTTCCTCTCTTGTTGCGGTTACGGGCGCCATTCAACGCCCATCATCGGCTGCCCAAGTATCGCATCATGCTGTGCCTTCGCAAGACACGCTGGATTTGAGTGCTATCGCTGGATCAACGTGTCCGTTGCACGGAAACAGGTCGATACACGACGCGCTTCAGAGTCGGTCAACCTCGCCTCCACGCCATGGCGAACGACATCCACTGCGCGGTTTGTGCGCAGCTCGATTGCATGGCGGCGTCATCCGTTCACTGTGTAAACTGCGGCCGCGTTAGCGACATTGCACCCATGTCCCTCCGGTACAGGCCATCGACCCATGCACAACACATTCAGGCAGTTGCTTTCCACGGGCGCCGACACCGCCGTTGCGATCTCGGCACCCGGCCGCACCGCCTTGTCGTATCGCGAGCTGCGGGCGCAGGTCGACAACACGCTCGCCAGCCTCAACACGCTGCGCGTCGGACGCAACGACCGCGTGGCCATCGTGCTGGCCAACGGTCCGGAGATGGCCGTGTGCTACATGGCCTGCGCCGCCGGCACCACCAGCGCGCCGCTGAATCCGGCCTATCGCGCCGATGAATTCGAGTTCTATCTCTCCGACCTGAACGCGAAGGTGCTGATCGTCGAGCGCGACAGCGCCTCTCCCGCCATCGAGGTGGCGCGCCAGCTCGGCGTGCGGGTCGTGGACCTGCTGGTGGCGGACGGCGCGCCCGCGGGTAGCTTCGCCCTGGTGCCGCGCGACGGCGACGAGGCGGCGCCTGCCGCCACGCCGTCCGGCGGCTACGGCGAGCCCGACGACATCGGCATGGTGCTGCACACCTCCGGCACCACGTCGCGGCCGAAAATCGTGCTGCTGTCGGTGCGCAACCTGTGCGCTTCGGCCGCCAACATCGGCCACACGTTGCAGTTCACCGCTGCCGACATCGGCCTGAACATCATGCCGCTGTTCCACATCCACGGCCTGATCGCCGGCGTGCTGGCGCCGCTGTCGGCGGGCTCGCAGGTGTTCTGCACGCCGGGTTTCAACGCCCTGAAGTTCTTCGCGTGGATGGACGAGGCGAAACCCACCTGGTATACCGCCGTGCCCACCATGCATCAGGCCATCGTCGGCCGCGCCAAGGGCAATGCCGAGGTGATCCGGCGTAACCCGTTGCGCTTCCTGCGCTCGTCGTCGTCGTCGATGCCGCCGCAGGTGATCCGCGACGTCGAAGAGGTGTTCGGATCGCCGCTGATCGAGGCTTACGGCATGACCGAAGCCACTCACCAGATGTCATCGAATCCGTTGCCGCCGAAAGCGCGCAAGCCCGGCACGGTGGGCCTGCCCGCGGGTCCCGAGATCGCGATCATGGGCGCCGACGGCAACCTGCTCGGCGCGGATGCCGTGGGCGAGATCGTGATCCGCGGCCCAAACGTCACCTCGGGCTACGAGAATAATCCGAAAGCCAACGAAGAAGGCTTTCTGAACGGCTGGTTCCGCACCGGCGACCAGGGCACCCGCGACGCCGACGGCTACATCAGCATCACCGGCCGCCTGAAGGAGATCATCAATCGCGGCGGCGAGAAGGTGAGCCCGCGCGAGGTCGACGAGATCCTGATGGACCACCCGGCCGTGGCGCAGGTGGTGTGCTTCGGCATGCCGCATCCCAAGCTGGGCGAGGAAGTGGCCGCGGTGGTGGTGCTCAAGGAAGGCGTCGTGGCCACGGACCGCGAACTGCAGGAATTCGTGTCGAAGCGTGCCGCCGACTTCAAGGTGCCGAAGAAGATCCTGTTCATGGACGAGATCCCCAAGGGCGCGACCGGCAAATTGCAACGCATCGGCCTCGCGCAAAAGCTTGGTCTAGCGTGAAGACGCCCCCCCCCAAGCTTGCTTCGCTCGCTACCCCCCCAGGGGGGCCCGACGCCCTTGGGGCGGCCCGGCGGGCGCCGGCGCACGGGCAAGTTGCATCGTGAAGTTTGCGGTTCTTGGCGCCGGCGCCATCGGCGGCTATCTCGGCGCGAAGCTCGCGCTGGCCGGCGAAGAGGTCACGTTCATCGCGCGCAACCGCAACCTCGCCGCGATCAATGCGAACGGCTTCCGGCTGATCCTGGAAGATGGCACACAGCAGCACGCGACCCACGTGCGAGCGGTGCAGGACATGACCGAGGCCGGCCCGCAAGATGTCGTGCTGCTCACGGTCAAGGCGCATCAGGTGCGCGACGTACTGCCCGCCCTGCGCGCGCTGTTCGGGCCCGGCACCATGGTCGTGACCATGATCAACGGCGTGCCGTGGTGGTACTTCCACAAGCTCGCCGGGCCGCACGAAAGCCGCATGCTGGAGAGCCTGGACCCCGACGGCATGCTGGCCGCCAACATCGAGCCCGAGCGGGTGATCGGCAGCGTGGTCTATCCCGCCGCCGAACTGGTCGAACCGGGTGTGGTGCGGGTGATCGAGGGCAATCGCTTCACGCTCGGCGAGCCCGACGGCAGTCGCAGCCCACGCATCGAGGCGTTGTCGAAAGCGATGATCAACGCCGGCTTCAAGGCGCCCGTGAGCAAGGACATCCGCGCCGAGATCTGGATCAAGCTGTGGGGCAACCTGAGCTTCAATCCGATCAGCGCGCTGACCCACGCCACACTCGAAGACATCTGCCGCTTTCCGGCGTCGCGCGCGCTGGCGATGGCGATGATGCGTGAAGGCCAGGCCGTGGCCGAGAAGCTCGGCGTCGTGTTCCGGATCACGCTGGAACAGCGCCTTGCCGGCGCCGAAGCGGTGGGCGCGCACAAGACCTCGATGCTGCAGGATGTCGAGCACGGTCGCGCGCTCGAGTTGCAGGCGCTGGTGGGCAGCGTGATCGAACTGGGGCGCATCACCGGCACGCCGACCCCGACGATCGAGGCGATCCACGCGGCCGCCAGCCTGCTCGCGAAGACTTTGGCGGATGCGGGCGGGCGGCTGGCGGTGCAAGCGCGGTAACGCCCAGGCGAGCGGATAACGCCGCGCCCGACACCGCGACGATCAACCGGCAATCATTCGCGCGGTGCGCGAAAACCACCCTCGATCCACGCCTTGGCGCTCGCGGTGCTGAGCCTGAAGTTCGCCGGCACGCGGACCCGTCCGAGCGACTCGCCCGCCGCATCCGTTGCCGCCAGCCAGGCGTAGGGATCGTCATCATCCGGAACGATATCGAGCGTGACAGTGATGAACCCATCGGGCATCGCCACGTCCAGGCGTTTGTGCAGCGTAGCGCGCCGTTGCTGCTCGTGCCGGGTCAGCACTTCCGACGCCGTCTTGACCAGTGTGTGGAACGCCGAGGGGTTGAGCGGCTTCGGGTTCTTCTTGTCGCGCCCCATGGTCCAGGGACCGACCAGGGCGGGCTCGGGTTCGCCGTCCTTGATCATCTCGACGGCCCAGCCGTCGTCGTCCTCGTTCTTGATGACCCGGGCGGTCCAGCCGTCGTCGCGCCAGAGGCGGGGTTCGTTGATCGGCGCGGGGACCTCGTGGTCGACGATGTCAGTGGTGTCGTTTGTCATGCGGCGGATCATACGTCGGTGCGCTGCTCCGCCGCGATCGCCGTGACGACGTGACTGGCGCGAGGCCGTTCACCCGCCGGCGCGCTTCACCACCCAGCCATCGTTTGCGAGCCACGCCATCACGCGCTCGCAGTGATCGCCCTGCACCTCGAGCACCCCGTCGCCGGTGGTACCGCCCGCACCGCACGCGGTTCGCAATTGTTTGCCGATTGCCGCCAAGGCCGCCGGCTCGAGATCCAGGCCGCGCACGATCATCACTGTTTTGCCGCCACGGCCCTTGGTCTCGCGGCTGACCCGCACCACGCCGTCGCCCTTCGGCATGGCGCGCGCCTGCGTCTTGCAAGTGCATTTGGCCACCGGCTGGCGGCAGGTCGGGCAGGTGCGACCGCTGTCGGTGGAGTAGACGAGACCTCCTGATCCGCGGTCGCGCATGCTGCGATTTCTCCTCGATCAATCCCGGCTGCGGCCCGCGCCGCCACCTTTAAGGTTCACTTAAGCCAGCGTCGTCAGGATGCGAACCATATCGCGGCACAACCGGTGCCCGACACGATTCGCAAGGAGACGACATGAGACTCAGAAAGACCGTGCTGGCACTCGCCGCTGCCGGCTTCATCTCGACCACGGCGCTGGCCGTGCACTACGCCGATCATGCCACCGATCCGGAGCGTGCCGCCCAGGTTGCGCCCCCGACCGCCGGTACCGACGCTGCCTCGCTGCGGGTCGCCCTGCCCGACTTCCGCGGCATCGTCCGCGAGTCCGGCGCGGCCGTGGTCAACGTGAGCACCACCGCGATGGTCAAGATGGGCAACCAGCAGCAGGGCCAGCCCGGCGTGGAGCCCAACGACCCGTTCTACGAGTTCTTCAAGCCGTTCATGGGCCCCAACGCCCAGAAGCCGGTGCCGATGCACGGCGAAGGCTCGGGCTTCATCGTCAGCAAGGACGGCCTGATCCTCACCAACGCCCATGTGGTGCGCGATGCCCGTGAAGTGACGGTGCGCCTGAACGACCGCCGCGAGTTCACCGCCAAGGTGGTGGGCATCGACACCCGCAGCGATGTCGCCGTGCTCAAGATCGACGCCAACAACCTGCCCACGGTGCGCACCGGCACCCCGGCCAGCGTGGAACCGGGCGACTGGGTGCTGGCGATCGGCTCGCCGTTCGGCTTCCAGAACACCGTCACCGCCGGCATCGTGAGCGCCAAGGGCCGCGCGCTGCCCGACGAAAACTACGTGCCTTTCATCCAGACCGACGTCGCCGTCAATCCCGGCAACTCGGGCGGCCCGCTGTTCAACATGAACGGCGAAGTGGTCGGCATCAACTCGCAGATCTACTCCCGCACCGGCGGCTACATGGGGTTGTCGTTCGCGATCCCGATCGACGTGGCGCTGCACGTGAAGGACGAGATCGTCTCGCATGGCCGGGTGACCCGCGGCCGCCTCGGCCTCTCGGCCCAGACCGTGGACCAGAAGCTGGCCACCGCCTTCGGCCTCGACAAGCCCGGCGGCGCCCTGGTGGCCTCGGTGGAAAACGGCAGCCCTGCGGCGCTGGCCGGCATCAAGCCCGGCGACGTGGTGCTGTCGTTGAACGACACGCCGATTCGCGAGTCGGCCGACCTGCCCCCGGCCGTGGCCAATCTCACCCCCGGCGCCGATGCCAAGGTGGAAGTCTGGCGCGATCGGAAGTCGATCAAGCTCGACGTGAAGGTGGGCGAGCTCAAGGACGCCGTCGTGGCAAAGGCCGACAAGGGCGACAGCGGCGAAGCGGGCAAGCTCGGCGTTCTGGGCCGCTCGCTCACCGCGCAGGAACGCAAGCAGGCCGGCATCCCGAGCGGCATCGTGATCGAGGATGTATCCGGTCCGGCCGAAGCGGCCGGCCTGCTGGCGGGCGACCTGTTGCTCGCGGTGAACGGCATCCCCATCACCGGTGTCGGCCAATTGCGCAGCGTGCTCGAAGGCGCCGGCGACCGGGTGGCGGTGCTGGTGCAACGCAACGGTCAGCGCATGTTCGTGCCCATCACGGTCGGCTGAGTAAACGGATTTTCAGGTGACGCAGTAGGTTTCTCCGAGGTGGTCTTCCCCCGACCCAGCGCCCTCCCCCGATAGGCCAGGTCGGCTTCAGACGGGAATGCTCCCGACAGCATTTCCGTCCTTTTTTTTGTTGTTCAGATCCCGAGTTCGGTGAACACCTCCTTCGCGTTGCGAAAGCTGTCGAGCGCGGCTGGCGCGCCGCAATAGACCGAGGCGTGCAGGAACACCTCCCGGATCTCGTCCTTCGTCACGCCGTTGTTGATCGCCCCGCGCACATGCAGCTTGAGCTCGTGCGGGCGGTTGAGCGCCATCAGCATCGCCAGGTTGAGCAGGCTGCGCGTGCGCCGGTCCAGCCCCGGGCGATTCCAGATCTCGCCCCAGGCGTACTGCGTGACCAGTTCCTGCATCGGTCGGCTGAAGTCGTCCGCCTTGGCGATGGCGGCATCCACATAGTCCGCGCCGAGCACCTCGCGGCGGGTCTCGAGTCCGCGGTCGAACAATTCCTGGTTCATCGCAATTTTCCTTTCGTGTGGTGGTCGCAACGAGTGGAATACTACGGGCGACGCATCCGGGCCATCGTCCGGCCTGTGCCTGCCCGCCACCAGGAGCGCCGCCATGAGAATACTTTTGTCCGCTACCGCAGCCATCGCCCTGGTCGCGGGCGCTCCCGCCCTCCACGCGCAGGACACGTCGCGGCTGGAACGCCTGCCGGTGCTCAAGGCCACCAACGCGGCGGATAACGCCGCCGTGCCGCAGACCGGCCCGCAAGCCGAGGCCATCCGCGAGATGCTCAAGCGCATCCGCCTGCCCGAAGGCTTCAGGATCGATCTCTATGCCGTGGCGCCCGGCGCCCGCTATATGGCCGTGGGCCCGGCCACCGGGGTCGTGTTCGTGGGCACCCGCAGAGGCCGCGTGTGGGCGGTGACCGACCGCAACCACAACTTCGTCGCCGATGATGTCAGGCCATTCGCGCCGGGCGTCGAGTTCAATGTCGCCAACGGCGTTGCCCTGTCGAGCGACGGCGGACTTTACGTCGTCGAACTCAACCGTGTGCTGGTCTTCCCGGCCGCCGAAGCGCGCTACGAGAGCGCCGACATCCCCGCCTTCAGTGTGGTGCCACAAGGCAAACTGATCCCACCCGACGAGGAAAGCCAGAACCACGGCGCCCGGGTCATCAAACAGGGACCCGACGGCAAGCTCTACATCACCCTGGGCCAGCCCTACAACGTGCCGCCCGCCGGCAAGCTCGCGCGGTATGACGAGACCGGCATCGGCGGCATCATCCGCCTCGACTCCGACGGCCGGAACCGCGAGGTCTTCGCCCGCGGCGCCCGCAACCCCGCCGGCATCGCCTTCCACACCAACGGCACCCTCTGGTGGAACGACCACCAGGTGGACGGCATGGGCGACACCATCCCGCCCGGCGAAACCAATATCAGCACCAAGGCCGGTCAGCACTTCGGCTTCCCGTGGTACGGCGGCGGCCGGGTGCGCACCGCTGACTACAAGGCATCGATCCCGCCCGCCGACGCGGTCTTTCCGGTGCTGGAGCACGACGCCCACGCCGCCGACATGGGCGCGATGTTCTACACCGGCAAGCAGTTTCCCGAGCCCTATCGCGGCGGCTACTTCTGGGCCCAGCACGGCTCGTGGAACCGCAGCGATCCGATAGGCGCCCGCGTGATGTGGGTGCCCGTGAAGGACGGGAAGCCAGCAGGCAAGCCGACGCCGTTCGCGGAGGGGTGGATGAACGAGGCCGGGAAGTATCTCGGGCGGCCGGTGGATGTTGCGCAGCTGGATGACGGATCGATACTGGTGTCGGATGATCATGCAGGGGCGGTATATCGGGTTTGGTATGGAGGGAGGTGAGGAGCGGGCGGGGGACGCAGTCAAAATGCTGGACGTTGCGCACGACGACGACATGGTCTGGTAGCAATACTGTTGCGTTAAGGCGCCGGGCCGTGACTTTCGTGCGGGCGCCTTCGGTGGGACCCCGGTCAGATAACGGCGCACAAGAATCCGTGCTAGCTATGAAAAGTCCCTAACGCAACAGCATTGGGTCAGGTAAAATTGTGAAACTCTGAATCCGTGACTTAACCTCTGTGGGACAGTACCGTGAAAGTTTCACCTTACCGAGGTTTAGCTACCGATTCAGGTCTACGTTGGGCTTACCTGGAAAGCCTATCCTGAATCAGTGACCTTACCTTTTTAGGGTTGCACCCTCAGGGTGCGCGATTGCAGAGGCGAGCTCACGGATTTAGGTATATGACGGAGGACGACGTTGTCCGGGCGGTCTGCTTGTCTCTCCGGGACGGCGTGGGTAGCGTTGATCGCTGGCGGACTCAAATCTGAAGTGCAACACCTGATGAGGGGCGATTTCTATGACCGCACGCGCTGATGACCTGAGGACCATCTATCAACGAATGGACTCCGAAGAGCTACTCGCACGTGTAGAAACAGGCACGCTCAGTGAGGATCTTTGATCTAGCCTTCTCGTTATTTATTGTCCTTAAATTGTTCGCCTAAATGGCCTTTTTAGCCCATCGTGCTTCGGCCGCTTATCGGACGAAATGCAATGTGGGTATCTCAAGAATCCCAAACCGATTCTCGTCGTGCAATCCAGCACGCACAACGCAGATCGCCCTGCGCGCCCCTGCCTCTCCGTCGCGGCGATCGCCCAGTCAAGCCACCGCACTTGGTCCGTGGCGTAATTGGTTCGTATTCATTTGGAGATTCGCGTGTTCAATCTAGAAGGCACTCCATACCTCCTTGACCAGAAAGCGTCCGAACAAGTAAAGGCTCGACTTGATGCTATAGAGGAGCGTGTCTCACTGCTGCGCCGCAACGGGACGCTAACCGCGCAAACCGTCAGAGACTACTACGGTGAGAAGCGCTTCGAACAAGTCGCCGAGTCAAATGCAATAGAAGGCAGTACCCTGTCCGCTGGCGAGACGGAACTTGCGGTGTTGAAAGGCATAACAATTACCGGTCACGACCCGGCATATGCCAAAGACGCGATGGCGCTAGACCGCGCACTAACGCGTATCACAGAGCTTGCACGTGACAAGAAACACCCTACTGACATCCACCAGCTGCATGAAGTGCATGCCCTTCTTCTTGGCGATCGATTCGGCGCAGGAATATTTCGCAAGGATAGGGTAACGATCCGCGGCGCAAAACACACTCCCCCGAAAACTTGGGAGCACATCATGTCCATGATGGCCGAATGGCAGTCTTGGTCTGCAGAAAACATCACACTACCCGCACCGGTCCGCTCGGCCGTGCTCCACGCTTGGCTTACTCACGTGCATCCGTTCATTGATGGCAATGGGCGGATCTCTAGGGCGATAGGGAACCTTGAACTCATCCGAGCAGGTTATCCTCCAATAATTATTAAGAAGAAGGAGCGTGATCGTTATATTGAAGCCTTGGCTGAGTCCGACGAAGGCGGTGACATTCGATCTTTCTTAGAACTAATATTTGATCGAATTGAAGGGGCACTTACTGGGCTCGAACTGTCTGCAAAACAAAAGCAGGGCTTCAATCCCGTCGTTGAGAAGATTCGCCAGATGCAAGAGAAGCAGCTCTATATCTGGGAAACAAGTGTAAAACTACTGGCTTCGATAATCGGACATCGCTTGACTCAACTTCTCGAGTCCGTCGGGGGAACAGGGAGCATCCGCCTGTACGACTCACCACTCGACTTGGACGACTACTTGGAAGTATGTGGAGGACGAAGCGTTGCGCGGAGTTGGGCATTCACCGTCGGTATCGATATTCCAAGCGTTCCGCGGCTTGAAAAGCTTGCATTTATTGGTCATCGTAGCGATCGAATGTATCAAGCGATGAACTACGATGGTGGGCCATCTCTGTATTGGTCGTCGAAGAACCCCTTGAATTTCCCAAAATGGCTCGCTGACGGCGAGAACTCTCCCTTCGCGCCAGAAGTTACCTCGAGGGCAGGGAATGGTGATGAGTGGATTGCCCGACTTGCGGACGACTCGATTCTGAGAGTTCAGACGACTGAGCTAGCAGCAAAAATCGCCGAAGCGCTAGTTGGTCAGGTCAAACTCTAGGCTAGAAGGAGATCGTCTGCGGTCTTTTTGCTCCTGAATGACCGCATCTACGAAGTTGAATGTCGACAAGGCGCCCACCATGCTTCGCGGTAGCTGCCTGTGCCAAGGTGTGGCATTCGCCATCGACGGCCCTGTCACCGACGCCTTGTATTGCCATTGCACGATGTGTCGCAAGGCTCACGGCACGGCCTTTCGCGCCCGGGCCCGGATCAAGTCGGCTGACTTTCGCTGGACGAAAGGCGAGGATCTGGTGCGCTACTGCGAGTCGTCGCCCGGGTTGTACCGAAGCTTCTGCTCGGTGTGCGGCGCCAATCTCATCAGCACGTTCGATGCGCGGCCTCACGTCTACGGCCTGGCACTCGGGGTGCTCGACGACGATCCCCAGGTCAGGGCCCGATGTCATGTGCATGTGGCGTCGAAGGCGCCGTGGTTCGAGATCACCGACGACCTGCCGCAGTTCGACGAGTTGCCGGATGCGCGCTTCAAATGGTGAGCGCCATGACGGTTGCGCTTGCGGCGAGTTCTGGCTGCTGCCGCGAGGAGCCGGTCCGATCTTTTTTCCAGGCGCGCACTCACGGTATTCTTCGGGCAGGCGACGCCTTGCTCGGCGCTGCCGGATTCGTATCCACCGAGCACGATTTGATTCATTCCACTCAGGAGAACAGCATGATCCACGTCGTCGCCACCGTCGACCTCAATCCGGGAACGCGCGACCAGTTCCTGACGGAGTTCCGCAAGATCGTCCCTGACGTCAAGGCGGAAGCGGGCTGCATCGACTACTTCCCGACCATCGACGCGGAAACCGGGATTCCGACCCAGTTCAAGATCGGCCCGGACAAGATCACGATCATCGAGAGATGGGCAGATGCCGCTGCCCTGAAAGCGCACCTCGTCGCGCCGCACATGCAGGCCTACCGGCCAAAAGTGAAGGCTTTCGTCAAGGGCATCGAAGTACGCGTTTTCTCGCCGGTCTGAGCGTTGGATCGGCACGGCGCACCTCGAACAGCCGGAAGCTCCAATTTCCCGCATGCTCGTACCGCTGCCTGAACACGCATGCCCCCTCTGCGGAGGAGCCAACGAGTGTGCGGTTGCCCGTACCGGCTCGTTCGAGCAACCGTGCTGGTGCAGTGCAGTTCGGTTTCCTCCGGATGTCTTGGCCCTGGTGCCAGCGCCGAAGCGCGGCAAGGCCTGCATCTGCAAAGCCTGTGCGGCGAGAACGAAGACCACGTCGGTGAACTGAGGCCATCATCCAGCTTCCCGGCCCTTGGTCAGCACCACATGCATCGCTCGCGGCGTGCTCACGTGCTCACGTGCTGCGTGCTGCGTGCTGCGTGCTGCGTGCTGCGTGCTGCGTGCTGCTGAAGCCGGCGGCGATCATGCCGATGCCGGTGAGCAGCGCTTCGCCCCTGCCCAGCAGCGTCGGCGCCAGTGCCAGATGGATCTCGTCGATGAGCCCGGCCTTCAAGTTTTGCCGCACGGTGTCCACGCACCCGGCGATTGCGCGTGGCGGACGCCCTGCGGTCGGCGGCGCCTGCCATCGGGCGTCAGTGATGCGGGGCGTTGTCTACGGCTTTGCGATGGTCGAATGTCGGTTGCCCGGAGAGTCCACCAGACCAAGGCCATCGCCTACACTTGGCGATGCTTCCAAACGCCTCCAGGGCCATCGTCGAGCTGCTGAGCAAGGTTCGCGACTACCTGCTTTCTCCCAGCCACCCAATCGGCCGCTTCAAGTCCGCCGTCTTCTTCCCGCTCGGATACACGCAGCAGGACTGGGAGCAACTACGAGTCGACCTCCTGGCCCATGCGACCACGGGCGAGGCACTCCCAGGAGAGAGTAGCCGGTACGGCCAGAAGTACACGGTATGCGCCTTGCGAGAGCCGTTGTCGGTGGCCACCAACCCGTTGGATGGGCACCGCCGCCCGACGCCAGCTTCCATCCGACACGCGGACCTTCACCATGAATCAACGCGAGCGCGGGCGTGTGCTTCTCCCTCGGGCTCCCTGATGAAGCAGCGGCACTGAGCCGCGAGATGATGCTCGACCGGGTCGGTGCGATTGCGGCGGCGATCCCGCTGCCGGTCAGTGCGGATCTCCAGGCGGGCTACGGCGCGGATCCGGACGAAGTCGGCAATACCATCGAGGCCGCGATTCTCACTGGCCGGGGGCCTCGGATCCGAAGACCATCGAAGCGCTGGTTCCAGCAATTTCCCGCCGCCCTCCCCTGAAGATTCGGCGAAGGCGGCCAGGTCGTCAACATCTCGCCGCAAGGGCGGCAGGCTGCTGGCGTGTACGTGATCAAGGAAGAGGGCGTCAAGGCGTCGTTCGTAATGCCGAACAGCAAGACTCTGCCGTTCCTGTTCATCCCGACCACGGACAAGCGCCAGTTGCAGGTGATGTCATCGAGAACCGGTAATGTCGCGGTGTACGAGAAAGCCAGGCGTTGACGTGAAATCGATCGACTGCGAAAAGCACGGCACGTCCCGCTACAGCATCATCTGCGCTCACTTGCGGAGGCGGGATGGCCTTGGCTACTTTGTGCCTGACCGAAAAGCAGTATTTACTATACATATCAATCGATTGCATCTAAAATGCAGACACGAAGATTCGGCGCTTTGTGAGTCTGTTTGATTGTGCAAATGTGGCACGAGAAGCTGATTTCATAGGGGAGTT
>JANXYG010000033.1 GCA_025350245.1 Betaproteobacteria bacterium | reverse complement strand
CACTCGGTTTCCTGGGCCGTACCCGGCGCGCAAAACTACGTTTCGAGCCTGGGTTCATCACAGCCATCGAACAACACGCGATACGAATGGGCGCCACGGATATACAGACTCAACCCGCTCAGTTGGACCTGCTCGCGGCATAGCGAGCCCGTTCATGCGGACTGATGAAAACGACTGCGGTATTCCGCACAGATCGCCCGAATCATTCGTTCGTAATGATGATGGTCCGAGATCTGTGGCGCCGGGGGGCCGGACATCACCGTGACTGGACTGCCATCGTTACGGCATTCGACCACCGTGGTTCCCACAACATCGAAGCCGAAGTCCTTCGTGTCGCGCGCCAGCGGCAAAGCAGTGCCGAGCATGGCCACTACCCGACGCGCATCCTCTGGCTGATGGTGTCGGTTAATCTTGCCTTTCCCTCCCGGACTCGTGAACGAATCGGCACCGTTGACCAGCGAGTACGAGACCGTGATGCATCGAGGCGCAGCTTTCTTGGCTAGGTAGCCGGTCGCGAGGATTTCCGCATGAAGGCGCGGAATCGATTTGAGATGTTCCGTCATGCAAGCCTTGGCCTCGAGTGCGATGGCCACCTCGGAGACATCCTCTCTCGAATCCTCTTCGACGACCGGCAAGCCGTTCAAGGCGCTGCGCTCTTCGTCATTCAGCGGAATACCATACCGCTCAGCCAATTCGTGAAAGCCGAAACGATGGCCGGTTCTGCGAGAGGGAGGAACCACGGTCACCACGAGGTCGAGCGTCTTGTTGATCGGCCCCACCATCAGGTGGTTGATGCCGAAACCGATCAACCCCTGCTCGGCATGGCGTCGCAGAATATCGCACTCGCATAGCAAATCGAACAACACCGCCCAGCAAGCCACTTTCGAATGGCTGTCGCTTCGGGAGTGATACTGCCAGGCGACGGCGTCTTGACCACGCTTGGTCGCCGTGCTCATGCTGCGCGCGAGAATCGTTGGTCCCTTCATAGCCCCGTCCATTCGCAAGATCGATGACGACACCGACACAACGCTCGACACTGATGCGGCGTATCGGGCGCAAGGATACCGCCCCGGAACTGGCCGTACGGAAGTTCCTGCATGCGGCCGGACTGCGGTTCCGGATTCATGTTCGCGAGCTGCCCGGGACCCCGGATATCGTCCTGCCCCGACACCGGACCGTGGTGTTCGTACACGGCTGTTTCTGGCACGGCCACCACTGCATGATGCTGAGCAGCGGCACGCTGGAGGCTCTGAAGTGGCTGGCGTTGTTGTTGATGACGATCGATCACGTCAACAAGCACCTGCTGCATGCCTCGGTGCCTGAACTGTTCGCGGCGGGGCGTCTGGCCCTGCCGCTGTTCGGTTTCGTGCTGGGCTACAACCTGGCCCGGCCTGGCGCGCTGGCCAAAGGCGTCTACCCGCGCGCCGCTGGGCGCCTGGTGGTGTTTGGCAGCATCGCCACCGTGCCCTTCATCGCGCTCGGCGGACTGGGATGGGGATGGTGGCCGTTCAACATCATGGCGACGCTGCTGGTCGCCACACTTTGCGCGTGGCTGATCGAGATCGGTGGGCCAGCGCGGCTGGCGTTGGCTGGAGTGGTGTTCATCGTCGGCGGCACACTTGTCGAGTTCTGGTGGCCAGGACTCGCGGCCTGTCTGTTGGCCTGGGCCTACTGTAGCCGGCCGAGCTGGGTGACGCTGGCACTTTGGGTCGGCGCCCTCGCCTCCCTGTACGTCATCAACCGCAACCTGTGGGCACTTGCCGCGTTTCCGCTCATATTCGCGGCCGGGCACGTCAAGCTGAACAGGCCACGTGGCCGCTTCGGCTTCTACGTCTACTACCCCGTGCACCTGGCCGTGCTTTGGGGGTTGGCGCGTTTGCCGTAGCCAGTCTCACTACTGCTACTCCATGGCAGCGCGCTCGTGCCCAGCCTTGCCTGCCGTCGCACCAAGGCTCGGGGATCTGTCTCAGCGCAGCCGGCGCAGCGCCGCATTCGTCGCGTTGACGTCGAACCCAGTCGGGTCAAAAGGCCCGCCGCTCCACTGCCACATCGCGGCATGCTCGTCGTGGCTGGGATCCGCGATCGCCTCCAAGAACTCGGCGTAGCCGCCCACGCCGCCAACGTCTTCCGGTGGGCAAGCGTTCTGTCCCGCAATGCACACGGGCCAGGTGTTGAATGAGTCGTCGGGCAAGAGGCGGTTTTCGATGGTCACGGTGTGGCGCCAGTTGTCGCCGAAGTCGTAGGTGTAGCTGAACCCGGAAATCGCCTCGCCAAGAACGGCACCCACCTTATGGCGCCGGTCGTCGAGTGTCGGCGTGTCGTGAACTTCTTCGTCATCGGGAATGCCGTAGCGCTTCGCATCAACCTCGAATTCGTGGAGGTGACTGTTGGTCCAACCCATGGCGGCTTGAATGATGCGGTCGAGTTTGGCCATGGTCAGCGTGTCGGGAATCCAGAGCCGGCGCCAGACGCGCGGCTCGACCTCGTCGAGCTCGACGTGGAGTTGGTAAACGCGCTTGATTGCGGCGGGGCGGGATTTGGTGACCATGGACAGATTCTATCAGCGAGCCCGAGTTCGCCTGCTGCGGCCGTTGTCCTTGGTAAACGGGTGGCTGTGAATGGCCATCACGTTGTCAGCAAGACCATCAGCGGTGCTCCTCGTCACGGCTTGGGTCGGCGCCGGCCTGCGGATGCTTTGCCAGGCCGCAGCTTCGCCTTGATGAGTTCAGCCTCGCGGCGCATGCTGGAGGCGACGAATTGGGCAAAGGGCACGATGTTCTCGCGAGAGCTCGCTTGGTCCAGCGCAGTCATGTATTCGCTGCGGCGCTCCAGCTCGATGACCGTCCATGGATACCCGCCCGAGGCCATCATCGCGTTCATCAGAAACCTGCCGATCCGACCGTTGCCGTCGGGGTATGGGTGCGTGAACACGAACACGAAGTGTCCAAGGACAGCCCTCACACAGGCCTGCGGCTCGGACTCCAGCAACTCGAACATCGTCGGCATCATGTCGCGCACGGCTTCGGCTGGCGGCGGCACATGCGCCGCATTGCGTATGTAGACCTGGTGCCCGCGGTATCCGGCAAGGTCCTGGGCTTTCAACAGCCCGGCGGTCACACTGGGGGCGAACAGCTCGCGATACCAGGTTCTGTGATCGCGCGATGCGACGATCCCGGCGTTCGAGCCGAGCAGAATCCTGCCGATAGAGGCCTCGACCTCGATACGGGCCTGGTAGTAGCCGCGCGCGGCCATGGCGTCCCGCGATTGCTCGTCGGCTTCGTTCTTCTCCGGATTCCAGCCCCCTGAGGCGACGCGCTCGATGAGTTCATTCGTGACGCGGTATCCCTCGATGGACAGCGAGTTGTAGGCGTCGCGCGCGTACGAGTCCTTGACTGCTGCCATATAGGGCGCGGGCGCGGTGGGCAGACCCGGCGCCGGCGGGAAGGCTTTGATGACATCACCGCGCATCGACTCCCACATCAGACGGATGCGGGTCACGTAGGGCGACTCGCCGCGAAGATTCTTCAGCGTCGGTGGCGGGTCCGCGAAGGGATTCGTCTCGGACACCGGGTGGCCCACGCTCCTCATGGTGGACAGCACGTCATCGGCGATCGCGTCCTGACCGCAGGCTCTCAAGGCACCGGCCAATCGACCGGCGATCACGCTGTGGCTGCCATCCAGGAGTTGTCGCACCAAGACGCTGGCGTCCTTCAGACCCAGCAGCGCGATCTGGGCGTCACGCGAATACGTCCGGTAGAAAGACTCCGGCACGCGCACGAGCGCGTGTTCGAGCGTCATCGCTCGCAATCCGCCAATGGTGGTGCGATTGCCTGCGGCCGGGAAATCTTTTGCCCGGTAGTCGAGCATCGAATGGCCGGCTGGCAACGTGACGACAGAGTTCCCGCCCGCCAGCGCGTTCACGACCACCTGTGTGGGCAACGATGTGTTCCCGGCATGAATGCGGATCGAATGGTCGGCCCCGACGCACCACTCCGTGCCGAATCTTTCCTCGCAGTAGCGGGCGATGAAGTCGTTCGCGCTGGCGTACCAGGCCGTCGTCTCACCGTCGCTCTCGCCAGGCCGGGAGGGCATGTACCAGCCTTTGATGACCGGTTTGAGGAATCCCGCGCCGACCAAGGCCTCGCGGTCATCCCTGCTCAGCTCGTTCGTACGCAGGACGGTCAACCCACTGTCCTGCAGGCTCTTCAACGAGATCAATGCGCTGGCGAGCCGCCGCTGGGAGGGTGTTTCGGCGGCCATGGGGTCTCCGACGCCAGGGAATCGTTCCAGATCATAGCTATGACATTGTGTGTAGTCAACGCTAGGACATGCTGCCCTGCATGGGCTAGGTTTTCACGCACTACATTGGCACGACGATGGTCTTGAACGCGGCGTGAATGAGCTTGGCATCGGTCGGCCGGGTCAGCAAGGGTTCTCGCGCGTTGACCTGCGGCATGCTGCACGCCGCAGCCATGGCCCAAGAACGCTGGTCGATGTTCGAGAAGCGCAGGTCATAACCAACCTCCCGCGCCAGCTGCGAAAGCAGCGTTTGCGTACTGCGGCCGTTGCCCTCGGGAAACGGGTGGGTGTGGTTGACCATCACGTAGACCTTCGTGATTCCGGCGCTGAAGTCCGCCTGGCTCAAGCCCTTGAGCCAGTTCCACGCCTTGATCTCGCCGGCCGACATCACGGTGACCGGGCTCCCATCGTTGCGGCACTCGACGACCGTCATCCCGATGGCATCGAACCACGGTCACCACCAGGTCGAGCGTCTTGACCAGGCCTGGTCGCCGTGCTCATGCTGCATGCGGCCGGACTGCGATTCCGGATCCATGTCCGCGAGCTGCCCGGCACCCCGGATATCGGCTTGCCACGACACCGGACCGTGGTGTTCGTGCACGGCTGCTTCTGGCACGGCCACCACTGCATGCCATGGATCGACACGGGCGCAGACCAACACCGGGTTCTGAGATCGGAAGACACCGACAATCGGGCACGCGACAAACGCAAGGCGATCGCGCTGAGGGGGCTTGGTGGCGGGTGATGACGGTCCGGGAGTGTCGATGTTCGAATCCTTCCACCTTGGAGGCACTCTGTCGCAAGATTCGCGGCTGAGCTTGTTACTGCCTCCCGCAATTTTTACCGGGCCCGAATGAGCGACAATCGCGACTGGGCTCCCGACTCCGCAACGAGGAACGCCATGAGCGACGAACGGCTGGAAACCCTGCAGGAAATCGGCACCGCCTTTGCCCGCACGCGAGCACCGGAACCCGATGCCCCGATGCCCGCGCAACCCACGCTGTCGGACATCTTCAACCTGCGGCTGAACACACCCAAGTTCGGCCTGCCGATCGCGGCGGCAGCACACTGCACGCAGAGCGCCACCGCGGCGCTGAATGCCGGCCTGGACGAGGAAACGGTGCTCGCCTGCCTGCTGCACGACATCGGCTTGGCGGTGGTCCGGCCCGATCACGGCTGGTGGGGCGCGCAACTGGTGGAACCCTACGTGTCGGAGAAAGTCTCCTGGGCGATCCGCTACCATCAGGCGCTGCGCTACTACGCCGACGAATCGGTGGGCTACGCGTACCCACAGATGTACGTGAAGATGTTCGGCGAAGACTATCGGCCACCCGACTACATCGCCGCGGCGCATGAGCATGCACGCCAGCACCAGTGGTACATGCACGCCCGCAGCATCACGCTGTTCGACGACTACAGCTTCGAAAAGAATCCGACGTGGTCGGTGGAACCCTTCACCGACATCATCGGCCGCCATTTCCGCCAGCCAAAGGCAGGGCTGGGAAACGACGCCAGCCCGACCGCGCACATGTGGCGCACGCTGATCGATCCGAGCAAGCCGCTTTAAGAAGCACGTACGGATCGCTCCGGGAATACCGCCCTACGGCAACGCAAACACCGTCAGCGTCATCGAACCCGGCTGCGCCTGCCAGAACCCGGCCGCCATGCCGGACACGACGGCCACGTACTGCTTGCCGTCCACCGCATAGCTGATCACGCCGCCGGTGATCGATCCGCCGCAGTTGAAGCGATAAAGCACCTTGCCGTCGGACTCGTCGAGCGCGATGAAGTCGCCGGTCAGTTCGCCGGTGAAAACGACGCCGCCCGCCGTGGCCGTCACGGCCGCGAGCATCGGCCGCGACGAGTGATATTTCCACAAGACTTCGCCGGTAGAGGCTTTGACGGCGGTCAGCCAACCGCGAGACTTCTCGATCGGGTCGTAGGTGAATGACCCACCCATGAACAACTGGCCCGCGATGAATCGCGGCTCGTCGTCCTTCTTGAAAGTCCCACACCAATCGACCGCCGGCGCGACCATCACGTCGGTGCGCGGGTTCAGCGCGGGCACACTCCACTCCATACCGCCCAACACACCAGGGCACGCGTAAGTGCCCTCCTCGGTCGGCGCTTCGCCGACGTTGGTGCGCGTGGTCACCGCAACTTCGTAGAGCTGATCGCGGGTGTCGCGATCCACCAGCCGTAGCAGCCCGTCCTTGCCGCCCATCGTGACCACATTCTTCGCCGCGCCGCCGATCATGGTCGTGAACAATGGGCTGACCACCGGCAGGTCCCAATCGTGGGTATCGTGCGGCACCCCTTGCTTGTGCCATTGCAGCGCGCCGGTGCGCGCATCGAGCACGATCATGGTGTTGGTGAACAGATTGGCCCCCGGTCGCAAGCTCGCGAAAAAATCCGGCGCCGGATTGCCCACCGGCACATACACCAAGCCCTTCGCGACATCGAGCGATGGCGTGGTCCAGATGGCACCGCCGCCCTTCAAGCGGGCATCGGCGCCGCCCCAGGTGTCGGCCCCGGGTTCGCCGTCGTCCGGAATCGTGTTGAATTTCCACACCTGCTGGCCGTCGCTCAGCCGGAACGCCCCGATCCAGCCCTTGACGCCGTATTCGGAGCCATTGGGTCCGACGATCACGAGGTCTTCGAAAGCCAGCGGCGTCATGCCGACGGCCTCGAAGCGTTCCGGGCGGGCGATCTGCACCTCCCACAGTACTGCACCAGTGGCGGCATCGAGGGCGATCAGGTAGCCGTCCTGCGTGCCGCGGATCACCTTGCCGTCCTTGAGCGCCACACCGCGGTTCTTGACCGATGTGTTGCCCTCCTTCGCCTTTGCTTTCCAGTCGTGGCGCCACTTCACCCGGCAGGTGACCGGATCGAGCGCGATGGTGGAATACGTGGTGGTCACGTACATCACGCCGCGATACACCAGCGGATTGCTCTGTGAACGGATGAGATCGGCGCCCTGGAACTGGCACACCGGACGCAGCGATGGCGCGGTGGCTGGCGTGATCTGTTTCAGGTCGGCGAAACGCACGCCGCCGTAATCATGATTAGGCAGCAGCCATTCGGTGCTGCGGGTTGCGTCTTCGAGTTCCTGTTGTGTGGGGCCGGCCTGCGCCGACACGGCGCCCGAGACAACCAGCATTGCCAAGACTGCAACCACCGATGACCGATCCATGAACCTCTCCCCCGCGTTGCCGGTTTCAGTGCGGCTGCAGCACCACCGGTTTCATGATGGCGCCCTTGGGCACGAGATCGGCCGCACCGACCGGATACCCGTTGACCCTGAGAATATACGCCACGACATCCGCATATTCGGCCTTGGAAAGCGATCCGGGCGCCGTATTCGGCATCAGCGTCCGGACGATGTAGTAGAGATCATCGAGCGTATGGGTGCCATCCTCCCAGCGGGCGCGGAACGCGGGCCCGGTCAGCGCGGCAGCCGGACTGCCTTCGAGGTGCGTGCCGTGGCAGGCCACGCAATGCTGCACGTACAGCGCTTCGCCCCGCAACGCCTGCGGTTCCGAATAGACGCCGCTCGCGCTGTCGCCGGCGTGCGTCCGGCCCGTTACCAGTGCGAGGCACAACCCGGCACCGAACCACAGGGGTCCGATCGGCCCGCGCCCGGGAGCTGCCAGCCGGAAACCGCGAACCGGCCAACGTTTTTCCATCGGATCATGCCGGTCGAACCACATCGTCGCCCCCTTCACCCATGCCGGTCGATCACCGCCCGGCGGAAGGGTAACGCGAAAATTGCTCAGCGATTGCGCCAGTCGACGACGCCGAAATCGTCGCTGCCCAGATAGCTGTAGAAGACGCCGACGGTGCCACCGCTCTGGCTCCTGTTGCCGAACACCGGCGAAGCCACATCGCGACGGGAAAACTGGTATCGGATCGACATCGCGTGCTGCCCTTTGACGCGCATCGTCAACGCCATGTCCGCACGGTAGATATTGTCGCGCCCGGCGGTATTGACGCCGCCGACACCGCTGACGAAATAGCCCCGCGTCACCGTGTCGAGCGATACCCGGTCGCCGACGATCAGGCGCAGGGCAAGCAGCGCCTGCGGGGCAACGCCGTAGTGCAAATCGTTGTCCACCCTGGCGTTGACGCTGCCGACCGTGGCGTAACCCGTGCCCACCAGCGCACTGCCTTGCAGCGCGACCGCCTGCGACAGCCACCACTGCCCCGTCGTGCCCACCGACACCGCCGTGGTCGAGACCCGGAAGGTGCGCGGCTCCATGTAGTCGTAGCTGCCATAGAGCCCCCACACGCCCCGGTAGCTGTCGCCGATGCCGTAGTCGGTCCCGACCAGCAGGCCGCGAGTCATCATGTTCTCGAGACCGTTGGCGCTGGAGACCGTGGCCTTGAACACGAAGTGATCGAATGGCCGCTTGTATTGGTAGCCGGGCTCGCCGGGGAGTCCGTGGTCCAGGGTGAAATCGGCCAGTGCCTCGGTATGCTTGAAGTCCGCGGCCGGACCGAATCGGTTTCTGGTGCTGGTGGCCACGCCGAGCGACAAGCGGCCGTAGTAGACCGGGTCGTTGCTCGGAAACACCGTATCGAACCGGTCGCCGAAGGCGGCCCGGTTGAAGCCGGTGGGGGGCGAGATCGCGGCGGCGGCGAGTTCGCGCCAGAACTTCGGCAGATCCGATTGCTCGAGCACGAGGTTCGACATCCGGAACAGCGATTCGCCGAGGAAGCTGCCGCCGAAACCGGTCGTGATCTGGTCGTTGCGCGACGGCGGCGTGGTTTCGCCGGCGATCTCCCAGGCGGCGCTGCCCAGCACCGTGTAGCCCAGTGACTCCCAGTAGTTGAGGCCCGCGGATCGGGCGAACCCGTGGTATATCGATCCCTGGTAAGGATGGCCGAGCTGGTTGGTCGTGAACGGATCGTTGTCGACGTTCCAGCTACTGCGCAGGTTGTGCCGGATCGACGCCAGGTTGCTCTTGTAGGCGTCATCGATGAAGGTCCAATTGAAGCCATTCAGCAGGAGATCGAAGCCGATGATTTCGGCGGCCGGAATCCAGTAGCTTTTGCGGGTGTCGATGTCGGCCCGGAGATGAGCTTCGGCGGGCTCCCCGGCGACCGGGACCGGGACCGGATCGCGCAGCAGCATGACCGGCGACACCGGGCTGTCGGCCGACGCGGCGGATTCCGCCAGTGCCGAGCTGGTTGCAGCGAGTGCGCAGGCGATCGCGGTTGCGGTGATCCCGAGCCACCGGAAGCGCTGCAATACCACCACGGACGGCTTGCGGTGTGCGGGTGGAATTCGACTTCCGACTGGCGTCTCCATGCCGATGCGGCCCCCATGGACACAACGATTGCTTAACTGGTGGCGGCAGTTGCCACCCGGTTCGCGATCGCTCGATATCGGCTATGCCGCACAGTCGCTGCCGATCGCCACCTCGATTGTCACCATCCGTACCCATCGCACCGTTCGCTAGCGCACATAAGCCACCATTGTCGGCGGCAGCGCCATAGGCTGGGCTGAACGAAGGGACTTCAGCAACGAAGGGGCAGCGCCCACAGGGTCCCCCGAGGACGCTGCGCCCCCTCGAGGGGGAAGGCGAAGCGCAGCGCAAGCCTGGGGGTGAACGTCACCTCAGCGCAGCGCAGCCTGGGGGTGGGCGTCACAGCGCCCACAGGGTCCCCCGAGGACGCTGCGCCCCCTCGAGGGGGAAGGCGAAGCGCAGCGCAGCCTGGGGGTGGGCGTCACCTATTCGAAACTGAACCCCGGTGTGCGCGTGTAGAAATGCAGGCCTTCGTCCTGGATCACGAAGGAGCGCATGCGTTGGTCACCGCGTGCATGGTGCGAATGCAGCAGGGTCGCCGGCGTGATCTGCGCTGCGCCGGTGGACCAGTCGACCCGCTGGCCATCGATCGTGGAATGGATGCCGTCGCCCTGGATCGCCAGGGTGACAGCGACCCCGTTGTGACGATGTGGACGCTGATCGGCGCCGGCCGCCAGCGTATTGATGGAGCAGTTGATCGAGGGAATCGTGTTGATGCTCGGCGCCATCGCCTGGCTGGTGAACTGCACCGAGTAGCCGGTCGTGTCCGGCGTCATCGAGCGCTGCCAGACCTCCGCGAAGTGTCCATCGATCGTCGCGGCGGGCCAGTGCGTGGTTTCGACCATCGCGGTGCCCGGCGCCGGCGCCCGCAGGCGCTCGAAGGCCAGCAGCGGTTCGTTGGTGACACAGAACAGCAGACCGCCGCGATCACCGGCGCGGTGCCCGGTCTCGCCGCCGCCGGGAAAGCAGAAGACATCACCGGCGCCCCAGGTGATGGCGTCGGCGCCATTGCGGCTCTCGCCGCCGCCCGACATCACGTAGAAGATTTCGCCCGACGCCGCGTAGGCCGTACGCAGCGTATCGCCAGGGCGGATCTTGAGGTAGCGGCAGAGGATGGTCGGCGTTGTTGCCGCATACGCCGTTCCCAGCGCGTCGGACGTATCGAGGGCGATCGGCCCGGTAGGCGTCGATGGATCGAAGGCGATATCGCGCTCGTTGACGAACTGCCGCACCGGCACTGGCGGAAACTGGAAGGCGAAACCGTTGACGGCGAGGTGATATCGCGCCCGGCGCGCAAAGGCCGTCTGCGCTTCGGTCTCGGGGCGGGCGGCAACAGCGGCGTCATTCATGATGGCTCCAGCGTCGTGGGAATTGCCTCGGACTATAGGCCAAACCGGAAATACGACTGGCGCATGGCGCAACCGGGGCAAGCGGCGATAATCGCGGATTGCAAGCCAGATCGCGGAACCGCCATGAACACCCACTTCACCCGTCTCGTCCTGATCGCGCTCAGCGCCCAGCTCACCGCCTGCGCCACCGTCTCCGACTCGATCCGCGAATGGCGCGAAGCCCACCGCGCCTCGATGTCGCAATCGGTGCTCGGCGCCGTGCCGTGCGTCACCCGCGCCAGCGAGATCGCCTTCGGCGTGCCGGTCGAGACCAGCACCGCTTACACCACCACCCGAGCGACCAATTCGATCCGATACCTGGGGCCGGCGGCGGAACTGGTGCTCTACCCGGCAGGCAAGCCCGCTGCGGGCGCCCAGCCGAGCGAGCGCGTGCGGTTCGCGTTCTGGCCGCGCAAGGCCGACACCACCGAGGTGCACTATCACGTCGACGCCCCGGCCGAACGGCGTCAGATCCTGGAACAAATGGCAGTCGGGGCGCTCGAGCAATGCGCCGCCACTGTGCAGTAGTCACTGCCGGTGAGTTCGACCAAGGCATTGCATGGCCATCTGATGGGCGCGACCGGCGCGGTGGCCGAGCAGATGCTGTACGAATTTCGATAACGCGCTCGACATGAAGTTTCACCGCAGACGAGCGTCGGTGCCGCGCCGGCGGCATCCTGCCCGAACCAGACGATCACACCGGCCACCGATGAGAACGATCCAGTGATACGCCCATTGCCGGCAACCCCGGGCGGTGCTGCTCCGGATGCGTGGGCACGCGCCGTCTCGGGATTATCCCCGCCGGTCCGGCGGCGGGCAGTAGCCGCATCGTGCGGCCTCGCAATACTGATCTCGACCTACCTGCTGATCGGCGTCATCGGTCACGATCCCTGGAAGCAGGACGAACCATACGTCTTCGGGATCATCCTGGAGCTGATGCGCAGCGGCGACTGGGTCGTGCCCACGCTGGCGGGCGAACCCTTCATGGAAAAGCCGCCGCTCTACTACCTGCTCGCCGCTGCCTGCGCCCGCCTCGCCGCCCCGCTGTTGGCAATGCACGATGCGGCGCGACTGGCCAGCGCCATGTGCGTCGGCATTACCCTGGTATGCACCGCACGAGCCGCCCGGCTCGTCTGGGGCCGCGGCGCTTCGATGGCCACCTGTCTGCTCGTCGCCGGCTGCCTGGGCCTGGTCCTGCCTGCACGGCAGATGCTCACCGACCTCGCGCTCCTGGCCTTGCGACGTGCGCTGACACCGCTTCAACGCCGATTCAGGAGTGTCGCGATCGCCACCACCGGCGCCTTCGTCGGGGTCCTGATCGCGGCTGCCTCGGCCCGCGAAACCTACGCGTTGCCGCTTCTGGTGCCTTTGTCCGTTCTCGCTGCCGGCGCGGTGCGACTGCGCGACGAACGACTCGACCGTGTGCTCGCGTCGATCGGCGCCATCGGCTGGGGACTGGCGACTCTGTGGTTGGTCGCCATCTGGGCGACCCATGCTCACCCTGGCGAGATCCCGGGCTCCCTGCAGGTGGCGCGACTGATACCCACGACCGATCCGCTGCCTCAAAGCGCTGCGATATGGTGGGCAGCGATCAACGCACTGTTGGTGGTGGGGACGGCGGCGCTGCTCTTCGGACGACCGGCCGGCATCCCGCGCTAGCTGGTGATCTGGGTCGCCGACATCAATCTGGCATTGTGCGCGCTATTGGTACTGGGGCTACGGTGGCTCGATCAGGCGAAAAGCTATCGAACCGTTTTCGAATCGATCGCCCATTCGGTGCCGGAACGTCCGCCGTGCAGGGACAGCATCGGCCTCGGTGAATCCGAGCGTGCCATGCTCGACTACGTCGCTTCGCTGAAGACCCACCGCCTGGAGGTCGGCCCTTCAACCGATTGTCCATGGCTGATGGTGCAGGGGCTGGATTGGAAACCTGAAGGAAGATATTCCGTCGGGTGGTAGATGGTGTGGAGCGGAAGGCGTCCGATCGACCCAACCGGAACACCACCTCATGCGGCTGCTGCTGGCCGAGGACGACATCATGATCGGTGAAGGCATCGAGGAAGCGCTGCGGGCGGACGGGCCCCTGGTCAACTGGTTCAGGGACGGCGTCTCGGCCGAAGGCGCCTTGCTGGCAACACGGTACGATATCGTGCTGCTCGATCTCGGCCTGCCGCGCAAGGATGGGGTTGCGGTGCTACGCTCGATGCGCGCGCGGAAAGACCGCACACCGGTGGTGATCGTGACCGCACGCGATCAACGGGAGGAGCGCGTCGCCGGACTCAACGCCGACGCCGACGACAACGTGTTGAAGCCGTTCGAGATGGACCAGTTGCTGGCCCGCATTCAGGCCGTGCTTCGCCGCAGCGGCATCGGGCTCGCCATCGTGAACCAGATCGCGGTGCGGCTCGGGGCGACTGTGGGCCTGGCGAAAGCAGCGTCGGGGGGCTTGTCGGTGCACGTCCGCTTGCCCGGCCCGGGATCATCGGTTGCCGGTCACGCACTCGCGCCGCCCGGGTAAGCCGCCGATGCTGCGCCGTATTCTCGATACTGCATTGCTGCCGCTGTTGCTGGTCGCCTGCCAAAGCTACGAGCCGAAACCGTTGCCGACAGCGAGCGATCTGACGCGGACGGTGCCGGCTCTCGCGAGAAAAACGTCACCGGCACCCCCGCCGGGTCCTGTCGCCATGCAAGTGATTCCCGAAGACGGGCTCGATCTCGCCGAAGCCACCCTGCTGGCGGTGACGAACAACCCCGACCTGCGCAGCGCGCGTGCGGCAGCCGGCGTTGCCGTTGCCCAGTTGACTGCAGCGCGCCTGTTCGCGGACCCGCAGCTCGCGCTCGGCGATGACCATCCGACCACCAAGGCGCCAGGACTGGTCGATGGCATCGGCATCGGACTCAGCTACGACTTCGGCAGCCTCATCGTGCGCCGGCCAGTCATCGACGCGGCGCGCGCCGAGCGCGAACGCGCCCGCCTCGCTCTCATCTGGCAAGAGTGGTTGACCGCGAGTCAGGCGCGACAGTTGTTCGTGCGTACGCTGGCGCTGCGCGAGCAGGCCGGGATCAGGGCGCTCGAAGTGCGCCTCTACGAAGATCAATACGGCCGGCTGTCCACGGCGCTGGGTGAGGGCGGGGTATCGAGCATCGCTGCCGCCGCGGCGCTGGTGTCGTTGCGCGATTCGAGCCGGCAACTGGGAGAACTCACGCGACAGGCCGAGCGCGCGGGGCGCGACCTGCGGCTGATCCTGGGCCTCGCGCCAGACGCACCACTCGATCTTCGGCCGCTGCCGACCGATTTGCCACTACCGCTGGACGAGGCAGGTTTGCGGCGCGCGATCGCAACGCTGCCGTCCCGGCGACCGGATCTGCTCGGTCTGGCCTCAGGCTATGCGGCGCAGGAGGCGAACGTGCGGCGCGCGATCGTCGCGCAATTTCCAGCGGTATCGATCGGCATCCGGCGGGCGAAAGACACGAGCGGCGTCGAGACCACAGGGTTCTCGGCAGCGATCACGTTGCCGGTGTTCAATCGAAACCGGGGCGAGATCGCGATCTCGCGGGCGACGCGCGAACGGTTGTATCAGGAGTATCAGGCGCGCCTCGACGCCGCGACCGCCGAGACCGCGGCGCTCGCGGCCGACAGCGGGCTGGTCGGGCAGCTACTGCGGGCGTCAATCGCGAACCTGCCGGCACTGGAAGCCATCGCCAACGCCGCCCGCGTCGCCGCCGATCGCGGCGATATCGACGGCTTCACCTATGTCGGGCTGGAGACGACCGCGAACGCCAAGCGTCTCGAAGTGGCGCAATTGCGCCAGGCGCTGCTCGAGCAACGCCTCGCGCTGCAGACGCTGCTCGCGGGTGATCCGGTTGCGGATCAGTTGCTCATTCCGATGGCGACACGATGATTCGCGTTCATTGGCGAGCCTTCGCGGTCGCGTGCGTGTGCATGAGCGCGACAGCGATCGGCGCCGCCGAGACCAGCGCACTGGTGCGGGCATCGGCGCCGGTCCGGATGACGCTCGCCCGCACGTTGACCGGCTACGGATCGGTCGCGGCGGGCACCGGCAAGACCATCAACGTCACCCTTACGCATGCGGCGGTGGTCCGGCACCTCGCCGTCGCGGTCGGCAGCCAGGTGAAAGCCGGCCAACTGCTCGCCGAGATCGACACCGACCCGACCGTCACGCAGGGCTACGCGCAGGCACGCAATGCCGTGGACTCGGCGCGCGGAGAAACGGCGCGCCTGGACAGATTGCTGGCCGAACGTCTGGCCACGCAGTCGCAGCTCGCTGCCGCCCGCAAGACGCTCGCGGATGCCGAAGCCACCCTCGATGCACAGCGGCGTCTCGGCGCCGATCAGGCGGCAGCCAGCCTGCGGGCGGCGGCCGCCGGCGTGGTCATGGCGGTATCCGCGGCACCCGGCGATCGTCTCGGCCCGGGCGCGGTGATCCTCCAGATCGCACGCGACGGATCGCTGCGGGTCAACCTCGGTATCGAACCCGGTGAGAGCCGTAACATCCGGCCCGGTGCACACGTGACGCTGACGCCGCTGTTCGAGGGCATGGAGGCGTTCGAGGGCCGCGTCGCGCAGGTGCAGGGCATCGTCAATCCGCAGACGCAACTGGTGGACGTGCTGGTCACGATCGATCGGCCGCCGCGCACCGGCACCCTGTTCGGCCTGCGGCTGAAGGGCGAAGTCGAGATCGACCGCCGCGAAGCCTGGACCGTGCCGCGTCTGGCGGTATTGCGCGATCCCGCCGGCGTGCATGTCTTCCAGGTGGTGAACGGGCACGCCCGGCGGATAGCGGTCGAGCGCGGCATGGAAAATGGCGACCGCGTCGAGATCCGGGGCGATGTCGATGCCAAGCTTCGCATCGTGCATGAGGGCAACTATGTGCTGCGGGACGGCATGGCGGTGCGGGAACAGGTGCCGTGAACCTTGCCGCCTGGATCGGGCTGCACCGCCGCTCGCTGCTGTTTCTGTTTGGTGCGCTTGCCATCGCCGGCACCGCGCTGTCGTTCCGGATGCCGGTGTCGCTGTTTCCCCAGGTGAGTTTTCCGCGGGTGGTGGTGAGCGTCGAATCCGGCGACCGGCCGGCCGAGCAGATGATCTTCCAGACCACGATTCCGGTGGAAGAGGCAATCCGGCGCGTTCCCGCCGTGCGCAATCTGCGCTCGAAAACCAGCCGCGGCAGCGCCGAGTTCTCGGTCAACTTCGACTGGGGCACCGACATGGCCTCGGCCACGCTGCAGGTGAATTCAGCAATCGCCCAGATTCTTCCAACGCTGCCAGCGGGCACGACGACGCTCACGCGCCGCATGGATCCAACGGTGTTCCCGATCCTCGCCTACAGCCTCACCGCCGATGCCGTGCCACCGAACCAGCTGCGCGACATCGCGCAGTTCCAGCTCCGGCCGCTGCTGGCCGCGGTGGCCGGTGTCGCCCGGGTGGCCACGCTCGGCGGCACGATGGACGAGTACCGGGTGTCGGTGGACCCGGCCCGCCTGGAAGCCCTCGGACTGTCGATCACCGACATCGCCAACGCGGTGAGCGCCTCGAACATCATCACGGCGGTGGGCCGGATCGAAGACGAGTACAAGCTCTTTCTCGTGGTGTCGGACACGCGGCTGGCGGACCTCGACCGCATCCGCCACACGATCATCCGCTCGGGTGCCAACGGCGTGGTCGAGCTGGAGGACGTCGCCGAGGTGGCGGCGGCCACGGTGCCGCAGTGGATCCGCGTCAACGCCGACGGCAAGGATGCCGTGCTGTTGATGATTTATCAGCAGCCCGACGGCAACAGCGTGCAGATCGTGCAGGACGTGGAGCGCGCCCTCGCCGTGCACGGCGCAACCCTTCCCGCCGGTGTGCGGCTCGCGAAGTGGTACGACCAGAGCACGCTCGTGCTCGCCGCTGCCGCGAGCGTGCGCGACGCCATTCTCGCCGGCGTCGCCCTCTCCGCCGTCGTGCTCTATCTGTTCCTGCGCAAGCTGCGACTCACGCTGATCGCGCTGCTGGTCGTGCCCGCCACCCTGAGCGCCGCCGTGGTGCTGCTGTACGTGCTCGGACAAAGCTTCAACATCATGACCCTGGGCGGGTTGGCGGCAGCCGTCGGGCTGGTGATCGACGATGCAATGGTGATGATCGAGCACGTGGCCAGACGCCTCGCGCACGCGGGCGCCGATGCCGCAACCAACGCCCTGGCCGCGGCAGCCGAGTTCAGCCGACCGCTCGCCGGGTCGAGCGCTGCCACCCTGATCGTGTTCGTCCCTCTCGCCTTCCTCGGCGGCGTCGCCGGCGCGTTCTTCAAAGTGCTGTCGCTGACCATCGTCGTCGCTCTCGCGGTGTCGTTCCTGCTCGCGTGGCTGGTGGTGCCGGTGCTCGCCGACGGCTTGCTGCGCCGGCGCGATCTCGAGGAACCCCGGCCGAGCCGTATCGCGAAGACGATTCGCGCCCGCTACGAGCGCAGCCTGCGAACGTTGCTGCGGCACCCCTGGCTGCTCGCCATCGTCCTGGTCCCGCTGCTGGCGCTGGGCGCGCTGGCCTATCGCCAGGTCGGATCCGGTTTCATGCCCACCATCGACGAGGGCGGATTCGTGCTCGACTATCGCTCGCCACCGGGCACCTCATTGACCGAAACCGACCGGCTGCTGCGCCAGGTCG
The DNA here is from genome assembly GCA_025350245.1 of Betaproteobacteria bacterium. Classification (GTDB taxonomy): domain Bacteria; phylum Pseudomonadota; class Gammaproteobacteria; order Burkholderiales. The sequence goes on along the minus strand of JANXYG010000033.1, from coordinate 8,854 downwards.
AGGCGATCATCCAGGCGAATCCCGCGGTGGCTGCGTACTCCCGACGCACCGGGGCCGGCGTTGGCGGCGGCCTGACCGAAGCCAATCAGGGGGATTTCATGGTGCGCCTCAAACCGTTTCCACGAGCCGCCATCGACGATGTGATGGATTCGGTTCGCGAGCGCATCGAAACCGAGGTTCCCGGTGTCCAGATCGAACTCGCTCAGTTGATGGGCGACCTGATCGGTGACCTCACCGCAGTGCCGCAACCGATCGAGATCAAGCTGTTCGGCGACGATCTCGCCCGCCTGCGCAACACCGCGCAGGCGGTCGCCGAGGCCATCACCAAGGTACATGGCGTGGTCGACGTACGCGATGGCGTCAATCCGGCCGGCGACGCGGTGGAGATTCACGTCGACCGCATCAAGGCCGCCCTCGAAGGGCTCGACCCGGACGCGGTGACGCGCGAACTCACCGCGCACCTGACCGGATTGGTGACCACCCAGGTCCCGACGGGACGAAAGATGATCGGCGTGCGCGTCTGGACGCCGCCCGAGCAGCGCGATCGCATCGCGGCACTGGATGGTATCCGCCTGCGCGCGCCCGACGGCCATCCGGTGCCGCTGCGGCGCGTGGTGTCGATCGAACGTCAAACCGGTCAGCCGCAGCTCGTGCGCGAGAACTTCAAGCAGATGTTCGCGGTGACCGGCCGGATCAGCGGGCGCGACATCGGCTCGACCACGGTCGATGTCCGGGCGCTCCTGGATCGCGGCGGACTGCTGCCGGCCGGCACCTACTACGAACTCGGCGGACTCTACAAGGAACAGCAGACGGCGTTCCGCGGACTCGCGGTGGTGTTCGTGGCAGCGGTGGCGCTGGTCTTCGTGCTGCTGCTCTACCTCTACGAGCGCTTCACGATCGCGCTGGCGATCCTGCTCATGCCGCTGCTGTCGCTGGCGGCCGTGTTCATCGGCTTGCGATCGGCGCACGTCGAGTTGAACATCTCGTCGATGATGGGCATGACGATGATCGTGGGCATCGTCACCGAGGTCGCCATCTTCTATTTCTCCGAATACGAAACCGTGCGCCGCGCCGGCGCCGACGAGATCGACGCCCTGGTCGCGGCCGGGCTGAACCGCATGCGTCCGATCGCGATGACCACCTTCGCCGCCATCCTGGCGCTGTTGCCGCTGGCTTTCGCCTGGGGCGAAGGCGCGGCAATGCAGCAGCCGCTCGCGGTCGCGATCGTGTCGGGGTTGCTGGTGCAGTTGCCGCTGGTGCTGCTGGCGATGCCGGTGGCATTCAGCATTCTCCAGCGCCGCATGACGAGTCCGCCGTCGCGGAGCAATGCCCGATAAGCGTCCCTCCAGCCCGGCTGCGGGCACGTCGCTCCGCTTTGCTGTCGCTTCGTTTTGCTGTCGGCACTCCGCTTTCCGGTCGCATGCAGGTTGACCATCGTAAACAACAAGTTTACGATTTGTCCGGTGCTCCAATCCTTTGCCGACAGCGAGACCGAGCGGTTCTTCACCACCGGACGCTCGCAACGTTACCCTCCGGAGATTCGGGCCCGGGCGGCGATGCGCCTCACGCAACCCGACGCAGCGAGTCAAATCGACGACCTGAAGCAACCACCGTCGAACCGACTCGAAGCATTGAAGGGCGAACGCAAAGGCCAATGGAGCATCCGCATCAACGACCAATGGAGAATCTGCTTCAGGTTCGCCCATGGTGACGCCTTCGACGTCACGATCGTCGATTACCATTGATGGGAGATTTTCTTGATCAAGAACGGCCTTCCTGCAATTCATCCAGGCGAATTCCTCCGGGAGATCCTGGAAGAACGAGGCATCTCCCAGGCCGAGGTCGCGCGCACCATCGGCGTTTCATCGATGCGCATTTCCCACGTGGCGAAGGGCACCCGACCGGTCACCGCCGAGTTGGCACTGCTGTTTGGCCGGGCTTTGGGTCAGACACCGCAATATTGGCTCAACCTCCAGGCCACCTATGACCTGAAACAGGCGGAACGCCTTATCGGTGCCCGCCTCGAGACAATCTCGGAACTCGCGTCAGCGTAGGGTCGGCGCACCCACAACAAGGCCATGCTCGCGGCCGGGCCGTCCAAGAAAGGGCAACCCGGCACGGTGGGCACCGGGCCCTTGCCAAGCGGAATGTCGGTTGAGATAGCGGCAATCCACCGGAATGCTGTAGTCCTGAATCCGTGACCTCACCTCGGTAGAGCAGCACCCTGAGGGTGACGAAATGGCGTGTCGCTTTCCTTGCCTCGTCCGTCGCATTGGGTTATCGTTTTTTGCCATGTCGCCCTACTTTCGTCGTTGCTTCGCACTGCTCATGTTGCTGTGCATGCCCTTCCAGGCGCTTGGCGCGCTGGATGGGGCGGTGTGCGCTGAGCAAGGCTATGGCGATAGCGGCGTGGCAGCGGCCGACCACTTCGTGGCTGCCGCTGGAGATCATGAGCAGATCGACCTGGGCGGATTGACCTTCGACAGTTGCGCCCTTTGCCATCTCGGTGCGGCACCGATGGTCGTTGCACCCGTGTCCGACACCACGCTGGCGCTCACCTGCGAGTTCGCCTCCGGTCTCGATACGGCCTGCATCGAACACGACCCTTCTCGCCTGAAGCGCCCGCCCCGATTCCCGCTCGCCTGACCGGCGGGAATTCTTTCTTGCGGCTGCCGTTCATGTGCCTTGGCGCGCATGACGCAACGCGGTTTTCCCGCCCGTTTCGATGTTCACGAGCGAGGAAACCATGCGATCCGTTCTGTACGCCGCGCTGTTCGCGGCGCTTTCGACCTCGGCCCTGGCCGAGGTCACGCTGCACGACGCCTTCGAGCGAGCCGTTGCCCGCAACCCCGATGCCCAGGGGCTCAAGGCGCGGATCGAAGAAGCTCGTGCCCGCGAGTTCGCCGCCCGGAGCTTCACACCGGCACCACCCGCGGTGATCGTCGGAACACGGCGTGACAACACGCCGATCGACCGGCAACTGGGCAAGAGCGAATTCGAAGCCGAGATCGAAGTGCCGTTCTGGCTTCCGGGCCAACGGGCGGCAGCGAGCGCCAGTGCTCGGGCTCAGGAAGGCTCGTTCCGCCTCGGTTCCGAAGCGGTCGCCTGGTCGGTGGCGGGTGTCGTGCGCGAGCTGGTATGGACGATGGCGATGGACGCCAACGAGATGGCGGTCGCGCGCAAGCGCATCGACACCACGCTCGCCATCGAGAGCGATGTCGCGAAACGCCTGAAGGGTGGTGAGGTCGCCAGAGGCGATCTGCTCCAGGCTCAGGGCGAGGTACTGGCGGCGCGAGCCGTTCTCGCCGATGCAGAACTGCGCTACCGCAGGTCACTGGCCTACTGGACCGCGTTGACCGGATTGGAGACGCCGCCGGACCAGTACCAAGAGACGCCGGTGACAACGGTGGACCCGGGCCGCCATCCGCGGCTGATCGCGGCAAATGCCTCGGTGGCGGCCGCGCGCGCTGATCTCGACGTCACCAACGAATTCCGGCGCGACCCACCGTCACTCGCCTTGCAGAGGCGTACCGACCGGGACGTCATGGGTGGCGACTACCGGAACACTTTCCGGTTCAACGTGCGTATCCCGTTTGCCACCGACGCTCGAAACCGCCCGCGCATTGCTTATGCCCAAGCGATGCTGACGCAGGCGATGGTGTTCGAACAACGGGAGCGCGCCTTGGTCGCCGCCGATCTCGAAACAGCCACCCTGGGACGCGAGGTGGCAACCACACAGATCGAACTCGCACGGGCGCGCGACACCAGCAACCGCGAAGCGCTCCGGCTGGCGCGACGCGGCTTCACCTTGGGCGAAACCCCGTTCGTCGTGGTGCTTCTGGCGCTGACCCGCGCCGTCGAATCCGATCTTGCGCTGGCTCGCGCCAACATCGGCATGAAGCTGTCGCTCGCTCGCTACAACCAGGCGGCCGGCGCGCTGCCATGACTGGAACCCTCGTCATGAGAACCCTGATCACCGCATTGGCTTTACTGCTGCTCGCCGCGTTGGCTGGATGCGACCGCAAAGCTGGCGATGCGCCTGCGGTTGCAAAACCGGCCACTGCCCGCCCAGCCGATCCATCGAGCAGCGAGACGAGCGAATCGATGCCGAAGATCGCCACCGAAATCGTCTCCGAGCGCCCGACCGAGAGCCGCATCGTCGTCACGGCGACAGTCCACCAGGACCACCATCTGCTGGCGCAGGTGGTACCTCGCGTTCCCGGCCGCGTCCTGCAAGTGCTCGTCCACGTGGGCGATCCGGTCAGGCGCGGCCAGGTCCTCGGCATCCTCGACAGTCTCGATGTGGGCGAAGCACGACTGACCCTTCGGCAGGCGCGCATCCAGAGTGATTTCGCCGCAACCGAGTACCAGCGCGTCGCGTCGCTGGTGGAAGAGGAGGTCGTACCGCGCAAGGAACTGGCCCGGGCCCAAGCCGAGCGCGACAAGGCACGGGCCGCGGTTGGTACCGCCAACGAACGCCTGCGCATGCTCGGGGTGAATCCCGACCGGACACCAGCCGATGGCAACAGCGCGTCTTCGTTTGCGCTGATCGCCCCACTGTCGGGAGTGGTGCTGGAGAAGACCGCGATCGTCGGTGAGATCGCTGCTTCGGACAAGTCTCTGTTCACGGTGAGCGATCTTTCCAGTATCTGGGTCGAAGGCAATCTGTCCGATCGCGAGCTCGGGCTGGTTCGCGTCGGCGCCGACGCCGAGATCAGGGTGGATGCGTATCCGGACGACGTTTTTCGCGGCAAGGTGATCTATCTCGCCGGCACGCTGGATCCAACCACCCGGACCGTGCTCGCCCGCGTCGAGATCGCGAATCGGGACCTGCGGCTCAAGCCGCAGATGTTCGCCCGCATGGCTATCGCCACCGGCAATTCGACCCCGAAACTCACGGTGCCGGCGTCGGCCGTGACGCTCGTGCAGGGCGAACCCACGGTCTTCGTCGTCGACGGCGGCGGCTTCAACCCCAGACCCGTGGAGCGGGGGGAGGCCGTCGGCGACCGAGTGGTGATCCGGCGCGGACTGGCCGCAGGCGATCGCATTGCCGTGAGCGGCGTCTTCGAGCTCAAGGCGAAGCTGCTCAAGTCGCAGATCAGCGACGAGCATTGAGGAGCGGCCACCATGCTCGAACGAATCGTCGAACTGTGCCTACGCTATCGCCTCCTGGTGGTGGTGGCTTTTCTCACCATCGCCGCGCTCGGCATACTCGCCTGGAAGCGTATTCCCCTGGACGCCTTTCCGGACATCACACCGGTACAGGTCACGATCTACACCGAAGTCCCGGGTGCCGCCGCGGAGGACGTGGAGCGGCTCGTGACATTTCCCATCGAGACCGCGGTCGCCGGCCTGCCGAAGGTCCAGCAGGTGCGTTCATTTTCCCTGTTCGGTTTGTCCTACGTTACCGTCTACTTCCGCGACGACGTCAACATCTACTTCGCGCGGCAGGTGGTGAGCGAACGATTGATCGAGGCCAAGGAACGCATTCCGGAAGGGTTCGGCGTGCCGGTGCTGGGGCCGAACAGTTCGGGGCTCGGGCAGGTGCTGTGGTACTCGCTGCGGAGCACCGATCCTTCGATGCCGCTCACCGAAGTCCGCGCTCTCCACGACTGGACGGTGCGGATGGTTCTGCGAACCGCGCCCGGTGTCGACGACGTGCTGTCGTGGGGCGGGCACGAAAAGCAGTTCCAGGTGCTGGTCGACCCGGTGCGGCTCGCCGGTTACGGACTCGAACTGCGCGAGGTCATCGCGGCGCTGAGTGGCGCCAACCGGCAGGTTGGAGGACAGAGCGTCACCTTCGGATCCGAACAGTATTCCGTGCGCGGGCTGGGTCTGGTGACAAGTACCCGGGATATCGCCGACACGGTGATCACCCAGAGCAACGGGGTTCCGGTCACCGTGCGCGACATCGCTCAGGTCGGCGAAGGCCCTGGCCTGCGCTTCGGCGCTGTCACGAAGGACGGCGAAGAGGTCGTCTTCGGCATGGCGCTTCAGCGTATCGGCGAGGACGCGGAACGGGTGGTCGCCGGCGTGCGCAACCGCCTCGAACTCGTGCAGCGCCTGCTACCGTCCACGGTCGAGATCGAGGTCGTCTACGACCGCACCGAGATCATCGGCAAAGCCATCTCGATGGCGGATCGCGCCATGATCGAAGGGGTGGTCCTGGTGGTGGCCGTGCTGTTTCTGTTCATGGGGGATGTACGGGCCGCGCTGGTCGTCGTGATCTCGATTCCGATGGCGCGACTGATCGCTTTCATCCTGATGGAGCGCTATGGCCTTTCCGCCAACCTGCTGTCCCTGGGCGGGCTCGTCATCGGGCTCGGGATGACCATCGACGGCCCCATCGTTCTGGTCGAGAACGCGGCCCGACTGCTCGGTCACCAGACCGGACGAACCGCCGACCGGGTCCGGATCGTGCTGCAGGCCGCGCGCGAGGTCATCAATCCCATCGCTTTCGGTATTCTCATCATCGCCGTGGTGTTCATCCCGCTGTTGTCCCTGGAGGGCCTGGAGGGCAAGCTGTTCAAGCCTCTCGCCATCAACATGATCTTCGCGATGGCCGGGTCGCTGCTGCTCACCGTCGCGCTGATCCCGGTGCTCTGCAGTCTGCTGATGAGGGCGAAAGCGGAGTCCGACCCGTGGATCATGCGACGGCTGAAGCGACTCTATGCGCCGCTGCTGGAGCGCAGTCTCGCGCAGCCGCGCGGCGTGGTGGGCGCGGCGGTCGTGGCGCTCGCCGCCGCGCTGGCGACGGTGCCGTTCCTGGGCAAGGAGTTCATGCCCACGTTGAACGAGCAGGAGATCATGTTCCGCATCACCGGCATTCCGGCAACCTCGCTCGACCAGTCGATCAAGGTGTCGAAGGTGGTCGACCACACGCTGCGCAAGTACCCTCAGACGCAGCACACGACGTCGATGATCGGCAGGGCGGAGCGCGGCGAGACCGCCGACGTCAACTACATGGAGGTGCTGGTCGAGTTGAAGCCGCAGGAGCAGTGGCCGGCGAAGATCGGCTACGCCGAACTGAGCCACGAGATGTCCGAGACACTGAAGGCGGCGTTGCCAACATCGGTCGTCTCCCAGGCGCAACCGATCCAGCTCCGGGTGGAAGAGCTGATCTCGGGGGTCCGCGCCCCACTGGCGCTGAAAATCTACGGCGACGATCTCGGCACGCTGGAGCGATTGTCGCAACAGGCGAAGCGGGTGCTGGAAGCGACCCCCGGCGCCTCGGGCACCGCTCTCGAAGCCAATCGAGGCAAGCCGCAACTCGTCATCCGGGTCGATCGCGAAGCGGCGGGTCGCCACGGCATCTCGGTGGATGAAGTCCTCGAGGTGGTTCAGACCGGCATCGGTGGCCGCGCCGTGAGTCAGGTCATCGACGGCGTGAAGCGATTCGACCTCGTGGTGTGGACCGCCGCCGCGCAGCGCGGCTCGCTGGAAGCGATCCGGTCGATGCCGGTGCGCTCGGCCACCGGCGCGCTCGTTCCGCTGTCGCGGATTGCGACCGTCGAGATCGTGGAAGGCTACTCGTTCGTTCGCCGCGAGCAGTTGCAGCGCTTCGCCATCGTTCAACTCGCCGTCGAAGGGCGGGATGTGGATGGCTTCGTGAAGGAGGTATCGGCCAGGCTGGCGGCCGAGGTCAAGCTGCCGGCGGGCTACTGGTTCGACTGGGGCGGCGCCTTCGAGAATCAGCGTCGCGCCCTGGCGAAACTGGCGATCATCCTGCCGCTGACCATCGCTCTGATCTTCCTGTTGCTATACACGGCTTTCGGATCGGCGAAGCACGCGGGCCTGATCCTCGCCAACATTCCTTTCGCCACGGTCGGGGGGGTCTTCGCGCTGTTTGCGAGCCGGCAATATCTCTCTGTGCCCGCGGCCGTCGGCTTCATCGCGGTGTTCGGTGTTGCCGTATTGAACGGGATCGTACTGATCAAGTTTTTCAACGGTCTCCGCGCCGAGGGCAAACCGCTGCATGAGGTGGTGAGGGAAGGTTCGTTGATGCGGCTGCGGCCGGTGCTCATGACCGCGCTCGTCGAAATCCTGGGACTGGTGCCGTTCCTGCTCGCGACCGGCGTGGGTTCCGAGATCCTGCGGCCGCTGGCCACCGTAGTCGTCGGCGGGCTGATTTCGGCAACCGCGCTGACATTGCTGTTGCTGCCGACGATGTATGAGTGGATGGAATCCCGTGCGCCGGACAACCCGTCGTTGCGGCGAGTGACGTTGGCTGGTGGCGCCGATGCCGAAAGGGAGAGTGATGGTTGAGCATACCAATCCCCGGTCGACGCTGAGGCTCGGTATCCCGGAGATGGACTGCGCCTCGGAAGAAAGCCAGGTACGTGCGGCGCTGGCAACGCTGCCCGAACCGGTCGAGGCGCGATTCGACCTGGTGCGCTGTGAACTCACCGTTCATCACAGCCTCGCCGATGACGCCGCCATCGTGCGCGCCATCGAAGCGCTGGGGATGCGACCGCGACGACCTGCCAACCCGCGAACGGATCAACCAAGCCTATGTGCACAACACCGTTCTGAAACCGCTACTGCCCGCGCTACTACTGGGAAGGAAGGTCGCCGGGCTGCTGCGCAATGTATTGAAGCTGATCGTCAAGCAGACTAATCTTCATCGAGAGAATCTGTCAAAGCCGCGCAAGCCAAGACCGAAGCCCCACAAGTACATGACTCAGAAAAACTGCTGATCAAGCTCGCTCGGGCTTAACTTGTGCCTGACCGAAAAGCAGTATTTACTATACATATCAATCGATTGCATCTAAAATGCAGACACGAAGATTCGGCGCTTTGTGAGTCTGTTTGATTGTGCAAATGTGGCACGAGAAGCTGATTTCATAGGGGAGTT
>JANXYG010000154.1 GCA_025350245.1 Betaproteobacteria bacterium | reverse complement strand
GGGAACACGTCGACGCGGGCGCGCTGCAGCGCGAACAACCCGTACGCCACGAGCATCAATCCCAACGCCACCACCACGCCCGGAAAGCGGATGGCGAAACGGACGATGGCGGTGATCATGTGGAAGTGGTCATGGCGTCAGCGATGATGAACCAGCGCCGTGGAACGCTACAGCCGGCCCAGCCCTGCCGGCGTTGCCGGCAGGGCCTCAGACGCCGAGGGCGCAACCGTCCTTGCGGGGGTCGGAGCCGCCGATGAGCGTGCCGGCGTCGCGATCGATCCAGATGGCCTGCGAGCCACCGATCGGAATCGGCGCTGCGACGACCTCGAACCCCCGGCGTCGCAACCCATCGGCCGTTGCGGCAGGCAACGTCGATTCGGCCTCGACCGTGCGCGTGCCGGGCAGCACGAACACGCGCGGCAGATCCATCGCCGTCTGCAGATCGAGTCCGTAGTCGAGCACGCGCGACAGGAACACGGCGTGACCCATGGCCTGGTACTGCCCGCCCATGATGCCGAACGGCATCAGCACGCGGCCGTCACGCGCGACCATGCCGGGGATGATCGTGTGCATCGGGCGCTTGCGCGGCGCGATCGCGTTCGGATGACCGGCCTGGAGCGAGAAGCTCTGGCCGCGGTTGTGCAGCAGGATGCCGCTGGCCGGTCCGACGATGCCGCTGCCATAGGGCGAGTAGATCGAGTTGATGAGACTGACGGCATTGCGCTCGCGATCGACCACCGCAATGTAGACCGTGTCGCGGTGCGGCGGTGCCTGGTATGAAGGCAGCGACTCGATCGCGCGATCGGGCCGGATCTGCGCGCGCAGACCAGCGGCGAACGCCTCGGACAGCAGGTGCGCCACCGGAACACTCGCCTGGGCCGGATCAGCCAGCACCGCATCGCGCACCGAGTAGGCGAGACGCGCCGCTTCGACCTCAAGATGCACGCGGTCGGCGCCGATCGGGTCGGCATCGGCCGCGAACCCGGCGAGGATATGCAGCATCAGCAGCGCGATCACGCCCTGCCCGTTGGGCGGGCACTCGATGATGTCGTGATCGCGGAAGCGGCCGCGAATCGGCGTGACGAATTCGCCCGTAGCCGCTTCGAAATCGGCCATGGTGTGCAGACCGCCGAGGGAACGCAGGCGGGTCACCAGGTCTTCGGCGATCGCACCGGTATAGAACGCCTTGCGGCCGTCGCGCGCAATCTGCTCCAGCGAGCGCGCCAGACCGGGTTGGCGATGGATGCCGCCAAGTGACGGCACCGAACCGCCCGGCAGAAATACCGCCTGCGCCGCCGGATCGGTGGCCAGAAACGTCGCATGAGTGCACCAGTCGGCGTGCACACGCGGGGTCAGCGCATAGCCGTCGGCCGCGAGGCGGATGGCGGGCGCGAGCACGTCGCCGAGCGGGCGGGTGCCGTGCGCACGCAACAGTTGATCCCAGGCGTCGACGGCACCCGGAATCGTGACCGCATGCGGCGAATGCCGCGGCAGCAGGGTGAGACCCGGGGCGGCAATCGCGTCGAGCGTAAGTGCGGCTGGCGTGCGCCCGGAGCCGTTGAACGCCGTGATGCGGTCGGTACCGCCAGGGGCGAACAGCGCGAAGCAGTCACCACCGATGCCGGTGGATCCCGGTTCGACCACGCCTTGCACCGCGCAGGCGGTGATCGCCGCGTCCATCGCATTGCCGCCGGACTCGAGCACGCGTACCGCGGCGAGGGTGGCCAGCGGATGCGAGGTTGCCGCCATGCCATGAATGCCATAGGCGATCGAGCGTCCGGGCGCTTCGAGGTTACGGGCCTGTTTGCCGGGAGCGACGGGTTTCATCGTTGGTCGCGGCCGGCCGACGGCCGCGCGTGGTTGGTCGAGCATGTCATGCTGATATCTCCTCCGGATCGTTCATCTTGTTCGCCCGGCATACATGCCCGGTCTGGCCCTCGCACCCGACGCTGCGGGTACCCGAAGGCGAGGCACTGCTCAGTCTTCGTTTTCATTCCGGATCTGGTACTCGAGTTCCTCCGACAACAGGAGCTGGGCACCGACCACGACCACCGGCTGACCGGGCTCAAGTCCTTGCGCATTGAACCAGCCGCCGTCGAGTGCCTGCGACGCCGTCACCGGCACCCGAACGAAGGTGCCGCCGGCCGACGCCCGATAAACCCAGGCGTGCCCGGCGTGCCAGATCACCGCGCGCTCGGGAACGACCACCCCCGATGTCTTTCCGCCACCGGTCGCGACGTGACCGGTCACCCGCGATCCGGGCCGCAGCGCACCGCCGTCCGCCCGCAGGAACACGGTGGTGCCGAGGGCACCCGATACGGCCGCGGGAGACTGCGAGACGAAGCGGGCATTCGCGATCGCGCCGCCCGCCGTCGCCTCGACCGGAATGACCTGTCCCCGCAGATAGTACAGCGAAGCCTCGGGAACAATCATCTGCAGCACGACATCGCGCTGATCGACGAACCGGCCCAGTGCAGCCGGCGCCGGGCTGACCGCGAGGTCGGCGAGCGCGCTTCCCCAGGCGGCGCGGATCGCATCGGCGTTGTTGCGCAATACGGACTCGGCGACAACGACCCGCTCACGATCGGTCGCGGCCTGCACCTGGGCGGCGAGCATCGCGCGTTCGGAGACATTGCGATCGTCCCGGAACAAAGCCGCGGCCCGCTGGTATTCGGCGTCGCTGGCCGCTGCGGCCAGACGCAGGGTGCGCAGTTCGCCGGACAACGCCAGGTGACGACCACGTGCGTCGATGAGCGGCCGAAGGTCCACCACGACACCGCGGATCTCGATGGTCACGCCAGCGCTCGCCATGACCAGCGGCTCGGTCTCGATGCCCGCGGCAGCAAGCGTGGCCGGATCGAGATGGACCGTCCCGCGTGGGACACGGCTCTGCACCGCCGGGTGCTGAGCGACGATGGTTTCGCCGTGCTGTCGCGCGAGCTGGAGGTATTCGTCGCGACCGAAGTAGATGGTGGTGCCTGCCAATGCGAATGCCACCAGCAGGGCGATGCCCAGCGGCAGGGTCCGGGCGCGCGATTCAGTCATTGTCGAGCAGCGCCGGGTTGAGCGTCCGGTCGGTGGGCGCGGCTGCCGTCGGCGTGCTGGCGGCGAACTCGGGCTCGTCGAGCGGGCGCTGCACCGCATCCTCGAGCGCGGACAACGCCTGCTGCGCCTCGAGCGTGACCGGCAGTGCCGTCCGCTCGGCGACCAGCGCATCGGTGCGCGCCTGGACCAGTTCCACTCGATCGGCATGGCCACGGTCGAACTGGCGTTCGACCTGCCGCGTGCGCGCGCGCAGTTGTTCGATCTGCGCATGGACGGCGGCCTCGGCCTCGCGTGCGCGCTGGTAGCGGGCCACCGCCCCGGCCGCCTCCGCGATCACGTTTGCCTGCAATGCGAGAAACGCCTTCTCCTCGACCTCGCGGCGCGCTTCGGCCTCGCGCACCAGGGCGTCGGTACGGGCCGCCCCGACACCCAGCGCCAGGAACGCGACCGACCAGACACTGTGGTCCGCATCCCAGAAATAGCCGGGCCCCAGTATCAGGTCGGGATAGCGGCGGGCGATCTCGAGCCTGACTGCCGCCTCTGCTGCCGCGTAGTCGTCGAGCTTGCGATGCAGGTCGATGCGGTTGTGCAAGGCCGCGCGCCGGATGCCGCCGGTGGTAGGCGGCGGCGTCATCGCGGCCAGGCTGTCGACGTCGAGTTCGATGCCGTCGAGCGCCGCCAGGGGAATACCGACGGCTTCGGCAACCCCGGCGAGCGACTGGTCGCGACGGATCGCCGCGCGCCGGATCGCGACCTCGGTTTCGGCGAGGCGAAGGCGCTGGACCGAGGCCTCCGAGGCGGCGGTGTATCCCGCCTGCTCACGTTTCTCGAGCAGGACAAGCAGGATTCGGCGCTGCTGCTGTTCGGCGTCGAGCGCACGCCCCAACTGGCGCACGGCGTACAGATCGACGAAGTGACGCCGCAGTCGACTGCGTACACGCCACGCGGCAACCCCGACGTCGGTCGTCGTCGCGGCCTCGAGCCGTTCGAGCTGCGCCGTGCGGGCCATGCGTTTTCCGCCGAGGTCGATGGGCAGCCCGACGACCATACCAAGACCCCATGGCGAAGCACCGGCGCCCACCTTGGTGTTGTATTCGGGACGGACGTTGATCGTGACTGGCGGGCGCGTGCGTGAAGTCTGCGTCTCGGCCGTGGACACCCGGGCGCGAGCGCGGGCAAGCTCGATGTCGGGATGGAAGAACATGGCCGCCACGGTGAGTTGCGCGAGGCCCCAGCGCGGCAGCGGCCAGGGATCGGTGGCGACACCTTGCACGCCGGCATAGGTGCGAAGGCGCTCGTCGACCAGCGAGCGGTCGGCAAATGCCTGCGCCGACGCCGCCGGCGTGAGCGGCCTCGCTCGATAGGTCTGGGCACCACAACCTGCCACCACCGACAGGAGCAGGACGACGCAACCGCGCGCGACCGGCCGATTCACCGGATCCGGGCGCATCCGCGGCGCGGGCAACACGATCATGCCGGCGCCGCGAACGATTACTTCGGCTTGTAGGCCGACTGCCGCGCGACCAGTTGCCAGCGCCCATCGCGCCGCGCCCAGACGTTGAGATAGCGCAGGTCGAGCTGCTTGGCCTCGCCGTTGAGTTCGGCGTCGACCCGGGTCGATCCCATGGCCGTGGCGAAGTCGCCGAAGGTGTTGATGGTGACGCCGTAGCGCTCCGCCTTCTTGAGCTTGATGGCGCCCGACCTGAGTGCCTCGACATATTCTTTCTTGGGCACCGCCTTGCCGCTCGGCTGGTGGTAGACAAATTCGTCGCCGAGCATGGCATCGAAGCCCGCGACGTCGCCGGCGATCATGGCGTTGTAGCGCGCATCCTCGGCCTGGTCGACTTCCTCCTTCGCGCCGGCCAAGGCGAGCGACGCGGACATGGCGAGAATGCCGGCGACTGCCAGCCGGGACCACTGTTGAAACGTTTTCATGCTTCCCTCCCAGGGATTGTTGTGTGGTGGTCAGTGCAGCTTAACGTGCGGCTCGGTGCGGCGCGAGATGAGCCTCGCGACGGTATCGAGAAACACCTTGCCGAACCCGTGCAAGGCGAGTTCGTGCATCTTGTAGAGCGACAGGTACATGATGCCGGCAACGTAGCCCTCGATCATCACGCTGCCTCGCGTGATGCCGCCCATCAGGCTGCCGACGGTGCTGTAGTCGCCGAGCGAGACCAGCGACCCGAAATCGCGGTAATGCCAGGCCGGGACGGCGACGCCGTCGAGCAGTCGCGGCAGTGCCTTCATCAGGTGCGAGGCCTGCTGGTGTGCCGACTGGGCGCGCGGCGGCACCCAGCCGTTCTTCTCGGGCCACGGGCAGGCGGCACAGTCGCCGAGCGCGAAGATGCGCTCGTCACGGGTGGTCTGCAGGTTGGTGCCGACAACCAGCTGGTTCAGGCGGTTGGTTTCGAGCCCGTCGATGTTCGCGAGAAACTCGGGCGCCTTGATGCCCGCCGCCCACACCACCAGCGCCGCCGGCACCAGCCGGCCGCTCTGCGTGCGCACGCCGTCGGCGGTCACCTCGGTGACCCGGTCGCCGGTGAGCACCTCGACGCCGATCTTGCCGAGCAGCCCGAGGGTGGCGTTGGACAGGCGCTCGGGCAGCGCCGGCAGGATGCGCGGCGCGGCCTCGATGATGGTGAGCTTGAGGTCGCGTTCGACGTTGATGCGGTCGAGCCCGAAAGCCACCAGTTCGCGCGTGGTGTTGTGCAGTTCGGCCGACAGTTCCACCCCGGTGGCGCCGGCGCCGATGATGGCCACGTGCAGCTGGCCCGGACCGAGCGGGGCTTCCTGGGCGTTGGCTCGCAGGCAGGCATTGAGCAGGCGCGAGCGGAAGCGCTCGGCCTCCTGCGGCGTGTCGAGCGCGATGGCGAACTGCGCCGCGCCCGGCGTCCCGAAGTCGTTGGTCTGGCTCCCGACCGCCATCACCAGCACGTCGTAGGGAACGCTGCGGGAGCCGAGGACGGCGGCGCCGGTTTCGGCGTCGGTGAGCGGTGCGAGCAGTATCGTGCGGGCGGCGCGGTCCAACCCGAGCATCGACCCCAGCTGGAAGTCGAAATGGTGCCAGCGTGCCTGCGCCAGGTAGTCGAGTTCGTGGTCGTTCTGGTCCATGCTGCCGGCCGCCACCTGATGCAGCAGGGGCTTCCAGACGTGGGTGCGGGACCGGTCCACGAGCGTGACCCGGGCGCGGCCGCGGCGGCCGAGCTGGTCGCCCAGGCGGGTAGCCAGTTCCAGGCCACCGGCCCCACCGCCGACAATGACAATGCGGGGCCGGGCAGGCTTGATCGTTGCTGTCGTCATGTTTTCCTGAAGGCCTGCGCATCGCGACTACAATCGGCGCGTCGGTGAAAACCACGAAACATCACTCAATGGACGGCGTCGCATGGAAAGCCGGATAGGAAAGTACCAGATCAAGGCGGAGTTGGGGCGTGGCCGTTCCAGCGTCGTCTATCTTGCTTTCGACGAGTTCCTGAATGCCGAACTCGCGGTCAAGGTCTATCTGCCGAATGACGTGCCGGCGCACGCCATGACGGCCAACGCCCAGTTCATCAGCGAGCAGGCGCTGTCGGGCCGGCTCATCCATCCGCATATCGTCACCATCATCGATGCCTACGCCGAAGGCGATCTGCGCTACGTGGCGATGGAACACGTGCCCGGCGGCAACCTGCAAGCCTACACCCGCCCCGAACACCTGCTGCCGGTGGCGGACGTGATCGAGATCGCCTTCAAGTGCTGCGGGGCGCTCGACTATGCCCATCGCCAGGGGGTCGTACACCGCGATATCAAGCCGTCGAACATCCTGCGCACCAGCGGGACGGACGTGAAGCTTGCCGATTTCGGCGCCGCCTTCGTAGCCGACGTGATCAGCACCCAGGAATTCCGGTTGTCGTCACCGGCATATACGCCCCCCGAGCAGATCCTGGGCGACGAACCCACCCATCACGGCGACATGTTCTCGCTCGGGGTGATGCTTTATGAATTGTTCACCGGTACCCGGCCGTTTCGCGGCGACAGCGCGCAGGAGATCCTGGACCGGGTCGTGTCGCTGCCGGTCGAACCCCCCACCGTGCGCCGTCCGGACCTGCCCAGGCAGATCGACTCCATCGTGCTGCGGATGCTGGAGAAATCGCCCGCGAACCGCTACCCCACCTGGGCCGAAGCCGCGCTGGCGCTGGTGACCGCCGGGCGGCTCAGCGTCTACGACCATGAGATCGCCGACAGCGAGAAGTTCATCGCGCTACGGCGCTCGACCTTCCTGCGCTCGCTCGGCGAGGGCGAACTCTGGGAAGCGGCGCGACACGGCGAATGGCGCCGCCTGCCGGCCCAGCACGTGATCGTGACCGAGGGTGACCGCGGCGACAGCCTGTTCGTGCTGGCGCGCGGTTCGGCCAAGGTACTGTTGAAAGGTAAATTGCTGGACCTGCTGCGGCCCGGCGACGGCTTCGGCGACGTCGGCTTCGCGCTCGGACCCGACGCCTTGCGTAGCGCGACGATCCAGACCACCACCGACGTCATCGTGGTCGAATTCCCCCGCAGCACCATCGAACGGCTGCCGGCGTCGTCGCAATTGAAGCTCTCGCTGGCGCTGCTGCGGGTCATGGCGCAGCGCCTCGCCTTCACCAGCGAGCGACTGGTACGGGAAGCCACCGCTTGAGCAGTACTGCCTTACATCGGTAGCGGGTGCCCGGCCAAAAGTACCAAGCACCCGCAACGATCGCCGATCACACCTGCGGATGCGCCCTTTCGAGCTTGGCATGCAGCTTATTGAGTGCGTTGATGTAGGCCTTGGCCGAGGCCACGACAATGTCGACGTCGGCGCCGGCGCCATTGACGATGCGACCTTCCTTCTGGAGCCGGACCGTGACTTCGCCCTGGGCATCGGTGCCACTGGTGATGCTGTTCACCGAAAACAGCTGCAGCTCCGCACCGCTGCCGGCAATGCTCTCGATGGCCTTGAAGATGGCATCCACCGGTCCGCTGCCGGGCGATTCAGCGCGCTTCTCGTCGCCTTCTTCCGCCATGACGACGCGCGCGGTCGGGGTCTCGCCGGTTTCCGAGTGCACCATCATCGACAACAGCCGGTAGTGCTCGTTGTCGTGCGCGGCGGCCTCATCGGTGATGAGCATCTGCAGATCCTCGTCGAAGATCTCCGACTTGCGATCGGCCAGCGTCTTGAAGCGGGCGAACGCGGCATTCATCGCTTCCTCGCTGTCGATCTGGATGTTGAGTTCGGCCAGCCGTTTCTTGAACGCGTTGCGACCCGAAAGCTTGCCCAGCACGAGCTTGTTCGCGCTCCAGCCCACATCCTCGGCACGCATGATCTCGTAGGTTTCGCGACTCTTGATCACGCCGTCCTGGTGGATGCCCGACTCGTGCGCGAACGCATTGGCACCCACGATCGCCTTGTTCGGTTGCACCGGAAAACCGGTGATGCCCGAGACCAGCTTCGATGCGGGCACGATCTGGGTGGCGTCGATGCGTGTGTCGCACGGAAAGAAATCTTGCCGGGTGCGCACTGCCATGACCACTTCCTCCAGCGAAGCGTTGCCGGCCCGCTCGCCCAGCCCGTTGATGGTGCATTCCACCTGGCGGGCGCCATGCATGACCGCGGCGAGCGAGTTCGCCACCGCGAGGCCGAGGTCGTTGTGGCAATGCACCGACCATACCGCCTTGTCCGAGTTGGGAATGCGTTCGCGCAAGGTGCGGATGAGTCCGCCGAACTGCTCAGGAACGGTGTAGCCGACGGTGTCGGGGATGTTCACCGTGGTGGCGCCGGCGGCGATCACGGCCTCGAGTACACGACAAAGGAAATCAACCTCGGAACGCCCGGCGTCCTCGGGCGAGAACTCGACGTCGTCGCGATAGCTGCGGGCGAGCTTGACCGCCTTGACCGCCTGCTCGAGCACTTGGTCGGGCGACATGCGCAGCTTCTTCTCCATGTGGATCGGGGAGGTCGCGAGAAAGGTATGAATGCGACCCGCATTCGCGCCACGCAGCGCGTCGCCGGCACGGATGATGTCTTTCTCGTTGGCGCGGGCAAGTCCGCACACGATCGAATCCTTGATGATCCCGGCGACGGCGCGCACGGCCTCGAAATCGCCGTTCGATGCCGCCGGGAAACCGGCTTCGATCACATCGACACGCAGCATCTCGAGCTGCCGCGCGATGCGGATCTTTTCCTCCCGGGTCATCGACGCGCCCGGGCTTTGTTCGCCATCGCGCAAGGTGGTGTCGAAGATGATGAGCGAGTCGGTCATGGTGCTCTCCTGATCGGTCGGCGCGCCCGGCCGGAACATTCCGGAAAGGTGGCGGCTTCGCAAACTGCAATAAGACTCCGGACCCGACAATCAGGTCCGGGACGACGGTACTACGAGGGGGAGGGGGGTCAGTGCGCGCGAACGCGCAGCAGCGATCGCGCCAGCAGGTAGCTGGCGAGGAGGACGGCGCCTGAAAGGCACAGGGTCGCGGCTGTTGACATGCCCCGACTATAAGGGGTCGGCCGCGGCGAAGCAACTTTCCGTTCGGCGCCTCCGCCGTACTGCTGCGGAGCCGGGGCTGCTGAACGAAGCGACTTCAGCAGCGAAGGGGCAGCGCCCACAGGGCTCCCCGAGGACGCTGCGCCCCCCTCGAGGGGGAAGGCGAAGCGCAGCGCAGCGCAGCGCAGCCTGGGGGTGAACGTCACCTCAAGGCGGCACCTTGCGGCGCAGCAGCGTCCAGCCGTAGTAGACGTAGCCCGAGGCGCCATAGATGGCCGCGAGCGTGAACAGCAGTTCGGGCAGGTTGTCGGAGACGAAGAAAAGCACCGCCACACCCAGCGCGATCAGCACGACGGCCCAGAACGGGACACTCTTGCGGACGTTGATGTCCTTGCCGCTGTAGAACGGGATATCGCTCACCATCGTGAATGCGGCGAACACGGTGATCGCGGTGGCGATCAGGTGCATGTCGGCGCCCTTGATCTCGAACGCTTCCATCGCCCA
Organism: Betaproteobacteria bacterium; assembly: GCA_025350245.1. Taxonomy (GTDB): domain Bacteria; phylum Pseudomonadota; class Gammaproteobacteria; order Burkholderiales. The sequence continues at coordinate 62,656 of JANXYG010000154.1, read as the reverse complement.
CACGAACCCAGCCACCAGCGCGGCGGCCATCGGGCTCGGCAAGCCCTGGAAGAAGCGTTTGTCGACCACGGCAATGTTGGTGTTGAAGCGCGCCAGGCGCAGGGCGGCGCAGGCGCAGTAGGCGAACGCCGCCGCCCATCCGTACTTGCCCATGCCGCGCAACGACCACTCGTAGATCACCAGCGCGGGCGTCGCACCGAAGGCCACCATGTCGGACAGGGAGTCGAACTCGGCGCCGAACGCGCTCTGCGTGCGCGTGAGCCGGGCCACCCGGCCATCGAGCCCGTCGAAAACCATCGCGATGAACACGGCGGCAGCCGCAGCCATGAAGCGCCCGTTCATGGCCTGGACGATGGCGTAGAAGCCGGCGAACAGCGCTGCCGTGGTGATCGCGTTCGGCAGCCAGTAGATGCCGGGCCGGAATCGGCTGCCGGGGATCCATCTGCCGCGAGGGGGTTTGCGTTCCATCGCGATCGCGGAAGCTGTCAGCCCGGGAGCTCGGCCAGCACTGACGCGCTGGCGGCAACCTTGTCGCCAACTTGCACGAGCGGGCGGGCATCCGGCGGCAGGTAGAGGTCAACGCGCGAACCGAAGCGGATGAAGCCGTAGCGCTGACCACGGGCCAGACGATCGCCGGGCTTCACATAGCAGAGGATGCGACGGGCCACCAGACCGGCCACCTGGACGCAGGTGATCGCGGCGCCGTTGTTCGTGACGATATGCAGGGCGTTGCGTTCATTCTCGAGCGAGGCCTTGTCGAGCGCCGCATTGAGGAAACTGCCGGGGTGGTACCAGGCATTGCGAATCTCGCCATCGACCGGGCTGCGGTTCGAGTGAACATTGAACACGTTCATGAATACGCTGATCTTGAGCGCGTCGCGATCGAGGTAGGGATCGCGAGCCTTGCCCACCACCACGATACGCCCGTCGGCCGGGGCGAGCACGAGATTGGCAGCGGTCGGAATCGGCCGCGCCGGATCGCGAAAGAACTGGAGCACGAACAGGGCGACCAGCCAGAACGGTGCCGACCACCAACCACCGATCCAGGTGACACCCGCAGAAACCCCGACGGCGAGCGCCAGGAACGGCCAGCCTTCGCGGGCGATGATCGGATGCGGATAGGGGTTCATCGGGAGTCGGGCATCATGGGCCGCGGTGCGGACAGAGCAGACTGTAACCCTGAATCCGCGAATGGGGCCGGGCGATGCTGCGTTCTCGCATCATGCCCGGCCGGGATGCACACCATCAGACCACCACTTAGTTTCGGGTGCTGTCGACCAGGCGGTTCTTCTTGATCCAGGGCATCATGTCGCGCAGTTTGGCTCCGACCACTTCGATCGGATGCTCGCCGCTGATGCGCCGCATGGCGTTCAGCTTGATGGCGCCGGTCTGGTTTTCGAGCAGGAATTCCTGGGCATAGCGACCGGTCTGGATTTCCTTCAGGATGCGCCGCATCTCAGCCTTGCTCTCATCGTTGATGATGCGCGGGCCGCGGGTGATGTCGCCGTACTCGGCATTGTTCGAGATCGAGTAGCGCATGTTGGCGATGCCGCCCTCATAGATGAGGTCGACGATCAGCTTGAGCTCGTGCAGGCACTCGAAATACGCCATCTCCGGGGCGTAGCCGGCTTCGACCAGGACTTCGAACCCGGCTTCGATCAGCGCCGTGGTGCCGCCACACAGCACCACCTGCTCGCCGAACAGATCGGTCTCGGTCTCTTCCTTGAACGTGGTCTCGATGACGCCGGCTTTGCCGCCGCCGATGGCAGCCGCATACGACAGCGCGTGATCGCGCGCCTGCTTCGACGGGTTCTGCCAGATGGCGATCAGGCACGGCACGCCGCCGCCCTGGACGTAAGTGGAACGTACGGTATGGCCCGGCGCCTTGGGTGCGATCATCACGACATCGAGGTCGGCGCGCGGCGTGACCTGGCCGTAATGGATGTTGAAGCCGTGCGCGAAGGCCACCGTCGCGCCCTGCTTGATGTTCGGCTCGACCTCGTCGCGATACACCTTGGCGATATGCTCGTCGGGCATCAGCAGCATGACGAAGTCGGCGTCCTTGACGGCGTCGCCGATCTCCTTGGGCGTGAGACCCGCCTTCTCGACCTTGTCCCACGACGGGCCGCCCTTGCGGACCCCGACCGTGACCTTGATGCCCGAGTCGTGGAGATTGAGCGCGTGCGCATGGCCCTGTGAGCCATAGCCGATCACGGCGACCTTCTTGCCCTTGATGAGCGAGAGATCGGCATCCTTGTCGTAAAAGACCTTCATTGGAGTTCCCCCTGGGTGATGTGGTGTCGGCTGACGCGATGGATACGGGGACCCGCCCGCCATCCGTCGGCCGCGACTGGTCAGACTCTCAGAATCCGCTCGCCCCGGCCGATGCCGGAAGCGCCGGTGCGCACCGTCTCCAGCACCACGCCTTCCTCGAGCGCCTCGAGAAAGGCATCGAGCTTCGCGCCGGTGCCGGTGAGTTCGATGGTGTAGGTCTTGTCGGTCACGTCGATGATGCGACCGCGGAAGATGTCGGCCATGCGCTTCATCTCCTCGCGATCCTTGCCCGAGGCGCGCACCTTGACCAGCATCAGCTCGCGCTCGATGTGCTCGCCTTCCGACAGGTCGACCACCTTGACCACGTCGATCAGCTTGTTGAGCTGCTTGGTGATCTGCTCGATCACGTCGTCGGAGCCGGAGGTGACCACGGTCATGCGCGACAGGGTGGCGTCTTCGGTGGCGGCGACGGTCAGCGATTCGATGTTGTAGCCGCGCGCGGAAAACAGGCCTGCCACCCTCGACAAGGCACCGGCTTCGTTCTCGAGCAACAGCGAAATGATGTGCTTCATGTTGGCTTTGGGGGGGTGAGCAATACAGGGTGAGCGAGGCGGCGAGGCGGCGCGGCAGCACCGCACCGCGGTGCCCAGGCTAGACCAGGATCATCTCGGACAGGCCCTTGCCGCCGGGCACCATCGGGAACACGTTCTCGGTCTGATCGGTGATGAAATCCATGAACACGAGCCGGTCGCGAAGCGCGAACGCTTCGCGCAGCGCCGGCTCGACGTCGGCGGGCTTGTCGATACGCATGCCGACGTGACCATAGCTTTCGGCGAGCTTCACGAAATCAGGCAGGGCGTCCATGTAAGACTCGGCATAGCGATTGCCATGGAAGAACTCCTGCCACTGCCGCACCATGCCCATGTAGCGGTTGTTCAGGTTTATGATCTTGATCGGCAGGTGGTACTGCTTGCAGGTCGACAATTCCTGAATGCACATCTGGATCGACGCCTCGCCGGTCACGCAGGCTACCGTGGCACCGGGATGCGCCAGACAGGCGCCCATGGCATAGGGCAGACCGACGCCCATCGTGCCCAGGCCTCCGGAATTGAGCCAGCGCCGCGGCTTGTCGAACTTGTAGAACTGTGCCGCCCACATCTGATGCTGGCCGACGTCGGAGGTGACGATGGCGTCGCCGCCCGTGATCTGGTAGAGCTTCTCGACCACGGCCTGCGGCTTGATGACGGCACTCGTGCGATCGAACTTGAGGCAGTCGCGCGCGCGCCACAATTCGATCTGCGTCCACCAGGCTTTGACCGCAGCCGTGTCGGTTTGCTGCGCCGACGCTGCGATCTGGCGGCTGAGCTCCGTCAGCACCTCCCTGACATCGCCGACGATCGGGACATCGACCTTGACCCGCTTCGATATCGACGAAGGGTCGATGTCGATATGGATGATGCGCCGGTCTTCCTGAAAGAAGTGCTTTGGGTTGCCGATCACGCGGTCGTCGAAACGCGCGCCCACGGCGAGCAGGACGTCGCAGTGCTGCATGGCCATGTTGGCTTCATAGGTGCCATGCATGCCGAGCATGCCCAGGAATTGCGGGTCGGTGGCGGGAAATCCGCCCAGGCCCATGAGCGTGTTGGTGCAGGGAAAGCCGAGTTGGTGCACGAGATGGGCGAGTTCGGGCGCCGCGTCGCCGAGCACGACACCGCCACCGGTGTAGAGCATCGGGCGCCTGGCTTCCAGCAACAGGCCGAGCGCCTTGCGGATTTGGCCGCTGTGACCTTTGACCACGGGATTGTAGGAACGCAACGTCACCGAGGCCGGATACGCGTATTCGCACCGATCCGAGCTCACGTCCTTGGGGATGTCGACCAGCACCGGACCGGGCCGGCCGGTAGTGGCGATGAAAAATGCCTTCTTCATCGTCTCGGCCAGCTGTTTCACGTCCTTGACCAGGAAGTTGTGCTTCACGCACGGGCGCGAGATACCGATGGCGTCGACTTCCTGGAAGGCATCCTGGCCGATGGCGTGGGTCGGCACCTGACCAGTCACCACGACCAGCGGGATCGAGTCCATGTAGGCCGTGGCGATGCCGGTGATTGCGTTGGTCACACCCGGCCCGGAAGTGACCAGGCACACGCCCGGCTTCTGGGTACAACGGGCGTAGCCGTCCGCCGCATGCACCGCCGCCTGTTCGTGCCGGACCAGGATGTGCTTCACCCGGTCTTGCTTGAACAGTTCGTCGTAGATGTGAAGCACGGCCCCGCCGGGATAACCGAAGATGTATTCGACACCTTCCTCGGCAAGGCAGCGCATCAGGATTTCGGCGCCGGTGAGTTCCATTTGCGGGTCGCCCCGGGGGTTGCCGGAGGGCTTGATCTGTCAGGGGGACCGCAGAAGATACCGGCACGGGTTGCGCTGGTCAACCTGGAGTCCGGGCGCGTTCACCCAGGGGCGCCGCCGGGAATGACGGGGTGGGTACCGAGCCCCGCTGGCTCCCGCTGGCTATTGGTGAGCGCGAATCCAGGCAAGCCAGTCGGCGAACAGCCCCGGATCGAGAGCGGCGACCACCGACCGCTGCCACCGGCCGGTTGCCCAGAAGTCATCGGCTTCGAGCCCCGCGATGTGTCCGCCGGCCTCTTCGAGAATCAGATAGCCGGCGGCGTAGTCCCAGAGTTTTTGCCCGCCATGGAGATAGACCTGGATGCGGCCAGCCGCGACGTAGCACCATTCGAGCGTGCTGGCGCCGAAACTGCGGTGCGACGCATAGGGTGGCCGCTCGACCAGGGCTCTGCCAAGCCTGGCGGGAATCCGCTTGAGGTCGATGTTGGCCATGCTGCCGGCCAGCCGCGGGACCCGGGTGCCGATCGGCAGCGCTTCGCCATTGAGAAAAGCGCCCTTGCCTTTGGCGGCGTAGAACATCTCGTCGGCCACCGGATCGAAGACGACCCCCAGTACGCTACGGCCCTGGCGCATGAGCGCCACCGAGACGGCGAAGTACGGGACGCCATTGACGAAATTGGACGTGCCATCGATCGGATCGACGCACCAGAGTCCGTCGGCACCGGCCAGCCACTGCTCGGCCTGGTACTCCTGGGTCATCTCTTCGCCGACGACCGGCAGTGCCTCGATGGCCTGAAGCCGGGACACCAGCGCGCTCTGGGCGGCGAGATCGGCTTCGGTGAACAGGCTGCCGTCGGCCTTGCGCCGATGGGCAACCTTCAGGTAGCGCGGCATCACTTCTTCGAGGGCAACAGCGCGCACTGCCTCGCATACCTGTTGCAGCAGGCCGGCTTCGAGCAACGGCGCAGGTGCCAGCAATGCCTGCATCAGCGGCACTACGCCCGGGCAGCCATCGACCGGACCCGCCTACAACCCGGAAAACCGGTGACAAGTACCGGTAAACAAAGCGAAAACTTCATGCCAAAATGGTAGCATGAAAGCCTCTTTCGAAGCGGTCCGAAAGCCACGTCCCGGCGCGCGTTTTCACCTGCAGCAGGCACTCGCGATCGGCATCCAGTTGTCGTTGCCGCGCGATGCCGCGCATCACGCGGTGCGGGTTCTTCGCCTCGGTACCGGCGATCTCCTGACCCTGTTCGACGGCCTCGGCGGCGAGTATTGCGCGGAGGTCGTCAGTATCGCCCGCGGCGAACTGGTCGCCCGGACCACGGCCTTCGACCCGATCGAACGCGAATCGCCGGTCGTCACTTGCCTGGTGCAGGGAATATCGAGTGGCGACCGGATGGACTACACGATCCGGAAGGCGGTCGAACTGGGCATCACCCGCATCGTTCCGGTATTCACCGAGCGCAGCGTGGTGCGGTTGAGTGGTGACCGCGCCGACCGCCGCCGTGACCACTGGACCGCACTGGCTACCGCCGCCTGCGAGCAATGCGGCCGCAACCGGATGCCGGAGATCGCGGCTGCGCAACCGTTCATGGCGTGGCTGCCCGAGACCGATGCGGCAGCGGGCGCAGACACCCGCCTGCTCTTGTCGGCAACGGCAGCGGCGCGCCTCGCGGCGATGCCTCGCCCCGACGGCCCGGTCATGCTGCTCGCCGGACCCGAGGGCGGGCTGACCGACACCGAGATCGCCCTGGCCGTATCGCGCGGATTCGGCGGGGTCAGCCTCGGACCGCGCATCCTGCGCACCGAGACTGCCGCGGTCGCCGCGCTGGCGGCGATCCAGTCGCTATGGGGAGATTTTTAGCGACCCGCTCCGTATACTTTCGGGCTGGTACCAAACCCGACACCGGTCCTCGACAAATCCTTCGGCGCACCCACCCAACCCATGCAAATCAAGAACAGCACCTTCGTTGTGACCGGCGGCAGCTCGGGCCTCGGACAGGCAACGGTAGAGATGATCGTGACCGGCGGTGGCAATGCCGTGATCGCAGATGTCAACCAGACCGCCGGCGCAGCACTGGTGGCCGCGCTCGGGTCGCAGACCCGTTTCGTCGAGTGCGACGTCACGTCGGAGGCACACGGCCAACGCGCGGTGGCGCTGGCGCTCTCGGCGTTCGGCGCGATCCACGGCCTGGTCAACTGCGCCGGGGTCGGCGTCCCGGCCAAGGTGCTCGGGAAGGAAGGTCCGCATCCGCTCGACCAGTTCGCGAAGATCGTCGGCATCAATCTCATCGGCAGCTTCAACCTGCTGCGCCTCGCCGCCGACGCCATGGCGAAGGGCGAGCCCAATGCCGCCGGCGAACGCGGCGTGATCGTCAATACCGCCTCGGTCGCGGCGTATGACGGCCAGATCGGCCAGCCTGCCTACGCCGCATCGAAGGCCGGTGTCGTCGGGATGACGCTGCCGATCGCCCGCGAACTCGCCCGCTACGGCATCCGTGTGTGCACCATCGCGCCCGGCCTGTTCGAGACCCCGATGATGGCCGGGCTGCCGCCCGAGGCGCAGGCATCGCTCGCTCAGCAGGTGCCATTCCCGTCGCGCCTCGGCCGCCCGGCGGAATACGCTGCACTGGTCAGGCACATCGTCGAGAACGAGATGCTCAACGGCGAGACCATCCGGCTCGACGGCTCGATCCGGATGACGGCGAAATAGCCCGCCAAGGCGCCCGGGATGCCGTTCGTTCGCGGCCTCGGGCGGCCGGACAGACCGGTCTCGAAGGCACGATCCGGGATGTACCCGATAACCGCGACGCCGCCGTGACAGACGCAAACCATTTCCGCATGGACGCCCAACGACATACCGAGTTCGTACCCTGGTTTCGCGCCGCGACCCCCTACATTCACGGTTTTCGCGGGCGCACGTTCGTCATTGCCTTCGGCGGCGAGGTCGTGGCCGACGGCAATTTCGTTGGGCTTACCCATGACCTGAACCTGCTGGCAGCGCTGGGGGTGCGTCTCGTGCTGGTGCATGGCGCGCGGCCGCAGATCGACGCGCGGCTCAAGCGCCGTCGAGCCCGGATTCGCTACGTACGCGACATGCGCGTCACCGACGCAGCCGCCATGGCCGATGTGAAGGAGGCCACCGGCCGCCTGCGCGCCGAGATCGAGGCCTTGCTGTCGATGGGATTGCCCGGCTCGCCGATGGCAAACGCCACGATCCGGGTTGCCAGCGGCAATTTCGTGGTCGGCCAGCCGGTCGGGATCGTCGACGGCACCGACATGCTCTACACAGGCGAGGTGCGCAAGGTCAACACCGACTTCATCCAGAAGCGGCTCGATGATGGCGAGGTCGTACTGCTGTCGTCGCTCGGCTATTCGCCCACCGGCGAGATTTTCAACCTCACGCTCGAAGACGTGGCGGCGAACGTCGCCATCGCCCTGCATGCCGAAAAACTCATCTTCCTCATGGAGCAGGCGGGCGTGGTCGACAGCAATGGCCAACTGGTGCGAGAGATCACCGAGTCCGATACCCAGGCACTGATCGCGCGCAAGCCAGCCGGTGACGACACATCGATCTATCTGCCGTTCGCGGCCAAGGCCTGCGATGCCGGCGTGCACCGCGCGCATCTGATCAGCCGGCATCAGGATGGTGCCCTGCTGCTCGAGTTGTTCACGCATAACGGCATCGGCACCATGGTGACCCAGGACCCGCTGGAACAACTGCGGATGGCCACTATCGATGACGTGGGCGGCGTCCTGCGCCTGATCGAACCGCTCGAAGCGGATGGCACCCTGGTCAAGCGCTCGCGCGAACGCCTGGAAATGGAGATCGGCCGGTTCAGGTTGATCGAGCACGACGGCAAGATCGTCGGTTGCGCCGCGCTGTATCCGTTCAAGGATTCGGCCGCCGCCGAACTGGCCTGCCTCGCGGTGCATGCCGACTATCGCAACGTGGGCGCGGGCGAGCGCCTGCTGCATGCCCTGGAAGATGAGGCGCGCGCGGCGAAACTGAAGCGATTGTTCGTGCTCACCACCCGCGCATCGCACTGGTTCATCGAGCAGGGCTTCGCCGAAGCGACCGTGGCGAGCCTGCCAAAGGCCCGCCAGCAGCTCTACAACTACCAGCGACGCTCCAAGGTGCTGATCAAGAAACTCTGAGTTGACAGGTGACGCCCACCCCCAGGCTGCGCTGCGCTTCGCCTTCCCCCTCAGGAGGGGGCGCAGCGTCCTCGGGGGACCCTGTGGGCGCTGCCCCTTCGCTTCGGGAGACCCTTCGTTCATCACGCCGAGCAGGCGCCAACACCCTTTTCGGCCGCGCGGTTTACCCGAGCCGCCCGTTGCGGAATAATTCGCGCCCGCTGCACCGCGGCGCTTTCCGAGGAAACTCCATGGCCCGAACCGTTCATTGCATCAAGCTCGACCGCGACGCGGAGGGGCTCGACTATCCGCCTTATCCCGGCCCGCTCGGCGAGCGCCTGTTCGACTCGGTGTCGAAGGACGCCTGGAAGGCCTGGCTCGAACACCAGAAGATGCTGGTGAACGAGAACCGGTTGAGCCTGGCCGATCCGAAGGCTCGCAAATATCTGGAACAGCAGATGGAGCGTCACTTCTTCGGCACTGGCGCCGACGCGGCCACCGGCTACGTTCCGCCCGGCCATGACTGAGCGTAGCGCCAGTCGAACCGCCAGGACCCCTAGCCCCGGACCGACAGCCCTGGTCAAGCCGGCCCGGGCTAAACCGGTACCGGCCAAGGCGGACCCGTCACCGCCCCGAAAAACCACGCCGCGAAAATCGGCCATCGGCAAGGCCGTACCGGCCAAACCAGCGCCATCCAAGCCCGGCAAGCGCGCCCTCGGGTCGCAGCACTTTCTCAATCGCGAACTGGGGCTGCTCGAATTCAACCGGCGGGTGCTGGCCCAGGCGCAGGATGCCGCGACGCCGCTGCTGGAACGGCTCCGGTTCCTGTGCATCGTCGGCAGCAACCTCGACGAGTTCTTCGAAATCCGCGTGGCCGGCCTGAAGGCGCAGATCCAGCTCGGCGCCTCCGCGCTCGGGCCGGACGGGATGACCCAGCAGCAGGTCCTCGAGGAAGTCTCGAAGCAGGCACACGAGTTGGTGACGCGGCAGTACACCATCTTCAACGACGAGCTGCTGCCGGCGCTGGCGCAGCAGGGCGTGCGCTTCCTGCGCCGCCGCGAGTGGAGCGAGCAGCAGCGCGCCTGGGTCCGCGACTATTTCCTGAAACAGGTGATGCCGGTGCTGACGCCGCTCGGACTCGATCCGGCGCATCCGTTCCCGCGGTTGCTCAACAAGAGCCTGAACTTCGTCATCGAGTTGTCGGGCAAGGACGCCTTCGGGCGCAATTCCGGCATCGCCATCGTGCAGGCGCCGCGTGCCCTGCCGCGCTTCATCGCTTTACCGCGCGAGATCGCCGGCTGCGAATACGGTTTCGTGTTCCTGTCCTCCGTCCTGCATGCGTTCGTCAGCGAGCTGTTCGCCGGGATGGAAGTCAAGGGCTGCTACCAGTTCCGGGTCACGCGCAACAGCGACCTGTTCGTCGATGAGGAAGAGGTCAAGAACCTGCGCATCGCCTTGCAGGGCGAACTGCCGCAGCGACATTTCGGCGATGCGGTGCGTCTCGAAGTGGCGGATCTGTGCCCGGAACACATGTCGGAATTCCTGCTGCAGCAGTTCGGACTGGCGCGGGAGGATCTCTATCAGGTCCAGGGCCCGGTCAACCTGGTGCGGCTGATGCAGGTGCCGGAGTTCGTCGAGCGCCCCGACCTGAAGTTCAAGCCGTTCACGCCGAGCGTGCCGGGGGCATTGGCCAAGCGCAACGACATCTTCGCCGCGATCCGCAAGGGCGACATCCTGCTGCACCACCCCTTTCAGTCATTTCGCCCGGTGATCGATTTCGTCGCCCAGGCGGCGGCCGATCCGGCGGTGGTGGCGATCAAGTGGACGGTCTACCGCACCGGCGCCGACTCCGACCTGATGAAGCACCTGATCACGGCTGCGCGCAACGGCAAGGCCGTCACCGTGGTGCTTGAATTGATGGCCCGCTTCGATGAGGAGGCCAACATCAACTGGGCATCCCGGCTCGAGGAAGTCGGTGCGCACGTGGTGTACGGGGTCGTGGGGCACAAGACCCACGCGAAGATGGCGATGGTGGTGCGACGCGAAGACGGCGGGCTCAAGCGCTACGTGCATCTGGGCACCGGCAACTACCACTCGCGCACGGCGACGCTCTACACCGACTTCGGCCTGTTTACCTGGAACGACGAGATCACCACCGACGTGAACGACGTCTTCATGCAGCTCACGGGCCTGGGCAAGGTCGGGAAACACCTGCACGTCTGGCAGGCGCCCTTCACCCTGCATTCCCGGTTGCTCGAGGCCATCGCCCGCGAAGCCGAGCAGGCCCGGGCCGGGAAGTCGGCCGCGATCACCGCCAAGATGAACGCCTTGCTCGAACCCGAGATCATCTACGAGCTCTACGAAGCGTCGCGCGCGGGCGTCAAGATCAATCTCATCGTGCGCGGGGTATGCGCACTGCGACCCGGAATCCCGGGGCTGTCGGACAACATCAAGGTGCGCTCGATCGTCGGGCGCTTTCTCGAGCATCACCGGGTCTGTCATTTCCGCAGCAGCGACACGGTCTACCTCTCGAGCGCCGACTGGATGGACCGGAACTTCTTCCGCCGCATCGAGCTGTGTTTCCCGATCCTCGACCCGAAACTCAAGCGTCGCGTCATCAACGAATCCCTCGTGCGATATCTGGACGACAATACCCAGGCTTGGGCAATGGACCCGGACGGCCACTACCGTCGGCTGCATCCTCCGTCCGCGGCAAACGCATCGTCGGCGCAAATGGAATTGATCGCCGAGTTCGCTGCCAAGCCCGGCGCCCCGCTGTAGCCTCGGCGCAGACCGAGCCGGGCGATCCGGGCCGTCGAACGCTTCGGCTCGGCTACACTGCACCGATGCGCCTATCCGCCATCCGCGTCGCTCCGTGAGCATCGAGATCGAGCTCAAGCTGAGCATCGCGCCGGCGCACATGGGCAAGCTGGCGCGCTGTGCGCCGCTCATCGCCGCGACGCGCTCTCGGCCCGTCACCCGTCGCGTCTACAACGTCTACTACGACACGCCCGAGCGCGATCTGGCGAGCCAAGGCATGGCGCTGCGCCTGCGCCGTCTCGGCGGGCGCTGGGTCCAGACACTCAAGGCCGGCGGCGGGGCGCAGACGGGCTTGCATCGGAACGACGAATACGAAATCGCGCTCCCGGTGCCATTACTCAACTTCGCCGCTCTCGCGCGCACGCCGGCGGCAAAGCTGGCCTCGCGGGCGGCCTTTCGCGAGCGCTTGCGACCGATGTTCGTGACCGACTTCAGACGCACTGCGCGGCTGATCGAGGTGGCGCCCGGCATGTCGGCCGAGTTCGCGGTCGATCGCGGCACTATCGTGGCCGGGGATGCGCGCGAACCGATCTGCGAGCTGGAACTGGAGCTTCGCGAGGGAGAAGCGGACGCGCTGTTCGCGTTCGCGCTACGCCTGCTGGAGTACGTGCCGTTCACCATCGGCATGGAAAGCAAGGCAGCACGCGGGTTCGCATTGCTGACGCCGAAACCGGCGGCACCGGAGCGGGCGGTGTCTCCGGTGATCGCGCGGACAGCAAGCAGTGACGACGCATTCGTCGCCATCGCCCGCAGTTGCCTGCAGCAACTGGTCGCCAACGACCGCGGGGTGATCGGCAGCGACGACATCGAATACATCCATCAGGCGCGGGTCGCCATCCGCCGATTGCGATCGGCCTTCGGCCTGTTCCGCACGATCGTCCCGCGCGCAGCCGTCGCGACCACCCTGGCGGAGGTCCAACGCGTCGGCGCAACGCTCGGCGCAGCCCGCGACTGGGACGTGTTCGTCACCGAGACCCTGCCGGCGGTGCAACACGCCTTCGCCGCCGATGCCGGCATCGCATCGCTGTCACAAGACGCTGCCACGCTACGTGCCATGCGCAGGAACGAAGCCATTGCCACGATCGCGGCGCCCGCCTACACCGCGATGCTGATCGAGTTCGGACGATTGCTCGCGAGTCGACCGTGGCGCACGGCGCTCGCCGCGTCGGCGCAGGCACTGGGCGATGGCCCGGCGCGGGAATTCGCGGCGACCCTGTTCACCCGGCAACTGCGGCGCGTCCGGCGTCATGGCAAGACGCTCGCATCGCTCACCACCGATGAACTGCATGCCCTGCGCATCGAAATCAAGAAGCTGCGCTACGCGGTGGAGTTTTTCGAGAGCCTGTATCCGCGGCGCGCGGTGCGTGCCTTTCTCGGTGGCGCCGCCGATCTCCAGGAGCTGCTCGGGCAACTCAACGACGCGACCACCACCGGCCACCTGCTGGATGGAATCGGACAGGACACCGCCGATCTGAGACGGGCGGGTGGCATCGTGCTGGGCTGGACCGCGGCGAGGACAATCACCGACATGGCCCACCTCGGTACGGCCTGGCGGCGTTTCGAGGCCGCCAGGCCTTTCTGGTGACACCCGACCCGCACCCGTAAGGCAATCCCATGGACCTCATTCTCTGGCGTCATGCCGAAGCCTTCGACAGCCTCCCTGACATGGCCCGCAAGCTCACGCCCAAAGGGCATCGCCAGGCAGCAGCCATCGCTGCGTGGCTGCGCGAACACATGCCGAAGCAGACCCGAATCCTGGTCAGCCCAGCGACCAGAGCGCAGGAAACCGCGCGGGCATTGAGCGACACCTTCGAAACCGTCGCCGCCATCGCGCCCGGCTGCGCGACCGCGGCGGTGCTCGGCGCGGCCGGTTGGCCAGACGCCCGCACCGCGGCGCTGATCGTAGGCCATCAGCCGACGCTCGGGGAGACCGCCGCGCTGCTGCTGGCCGGCGAGTCGATGGACTTCAGCGTCAAGAAAGGTGGCGTGTGGTGGTTGACCCACCGGGTGCGCGGTGAATCGGCGCAGGTGGTAGTACGGGCGGTAGTGAACCCGGATTTTCTCTAGAGAGTAGACGTCCACCCCCAGGCTGCGCTGCGCCTTCCCCCTCAAAGAGGCGCCGCATTCCTCAGGGAACCCTGCGGATGCGGACCAGGTTGGGCGAAACCGGCTCAATCGGTGGCCGGATCGAAACCGCTGTCGCTCTCGGCAAGGGAGGGAATCGACAGGTCGAAGCCGATCGCTCGCCATTCCCGGATCTCGCTGCGCAGCGCCGCAGCCGTCAGCGGATAACGCTGCAGCCAGTCGGCAGGCAAGTCGACCTTGAAAGCACGATCGCGGTGACTGGCCTGGATCGTCGGCAGCACCAGCGGCCCGCGGCTGCGATGGAACAGGCAGGCCAGGCGCAACGACATGATGATCGGCCAGTCGGCAACCCCCGCGACCTGCACGCGGATCTTCTCGAGCGTGCCGCGATGGGCCAGCACCAGCAAGGCGAGATGCGATTGCTCCATGCGCGAGAAACCCGGCATGTCGCCGTTGCCGATGATGTATGCCGAATGCTTGTGGTAGCCGGTATGCGCAACCATGAGACCGATCTCGTGCAGGCGCGCAGCCCAGGAGATCAGGTGGCGCGCGGTCTCGTCGTCACGGCCGGCCAGCGCCCGGTAGAACTCGAGCGCCATCGACTCGACCCGCTGCCCCTGCGCCAGATCGACGTGATAGCGCTTCATGAACTGGCGCACGGTGATGTCGCGCATGTCCTGGTGGTGAAAACGCCCGAGCATGTCGTAGAGGATGCCCTGGCGCATGGCGCCATTGGCAAGCGTCATGCGCTGCACGCCGAGTTCCTCGAACACGGCAAGCATGATGGCGAATCCGCCCGGCAGCACCTGCGCGCGATCCTGCCTCAGGCCGGGCATCACGATGCGATCGACATCGCCCACCTTGAGCAGCAGGGTACGGAGCTTCTCGATCCCGTCGGCGGTGACGCTGCCATCGCCCCAGCCATTGGCGGCGATCAGGTCCCCGATCGCCCGCGCCGTGCCGGACGAGCCGACCGCCTGTTTCCAGTGGCCGCGGTCGAATTCGCGCTCGATGGTCTGCAATTCGATGCGCGCCGCCAGTTCGGCCTGTTTGAGCGCGTTCTTGGTGATGCGGCCATCGCCGAAATAGCGCAGGGTGAAGCTCACGCAGCCCATGTAGAGGCTCTCGAGCTTCTGCGGCCGGTAGCCGCTGCCGATGATGAACTCGGTGGAACCGCCGCCGATATCCACCACCAGGCGATTCTCGGTGGTGGGGGGAAGGCTGTGGGATACGCCCAGATAGATCAGGCGCGCCTCTTCCTTGCCGGCGACGATATCGATCGGAAAGCCCAGCGCGGACTGGGCCCGCGCCAGGAAATCCTTCGCGTTCTTGGCCACCCGCAAGGTGTTGGTGCCCACCGCCCGCACAGCATCTGGCTGAAACCCGCGCAGGCGCTCGCCGAAACGGTGCAAGGCGTCGAGCGCGCGTTGCTGGGATGCCTCGTCGAGGCGCTTGTCGGCGGTGAGGCCAGCCGCGAGCCGGACGGGCTCCCGTAGACTGTCGAGCGGGTAGATCTGGTCTTCGACGACCCGGGCAACCTGCAGCCTGAAGCTGTTCGACCCGAGATCGACCGCCGCTACCAGCGAACGGATGTCGCTGGCCGATGCGGGGACCCGCGCGGCGACTGCGGTTTCCACCATTCAGTCAGGCAGGCGACAAGCTGCCGGTTCGGAACAGCGGCTCTCAGCAGATCTGAACGAAGGGCCCACCGGAAGCGAAGGGGCAACTTCTGCAGGGCTCCCCGAAGAATGTTGCGCTCCCCAGTGGGGGGAAGGCGCAGCGCAGCGCAGCGCAAGCCTGGGAAGTGTACTGCTCACTAGCCCATGACCTCGCGCTCGATTTCCTCGACGCTCACGTGGCGCATATCTTTGCCCTTGACCATGTAGATGACGTATTCGGAGATGTTCTTGGAGTGGTCACCGATGCGTTCGATCGCCTTGGCGATGAACAGGATCTCGATCGACGCGCTGATGGTGCGCGGATCTTCCATCATGAACGTGATGAGTTGGCGAACGATGGAGCGGAACTCCTCGTCCACATGCTGATCCTGACGCACGACATCGGCCGAGGTGTGCAGGTCGAGCCGGGCAAAGGCATCGAGCGACTTGTGCAGCATCTCGGTGGCGATCCCGGCCATGCGGCGAATCTCGTTGAACCGGGGCTGCTGCAACCGGTCGCTGGAATTGACCAGCTTGGCCATGCGGGCGATCTTCGCGGCTTCGTCGCCGATGCGCTCGAGATCGGTGATGGTCTTGAGCACGGTCATGATCATGCGCAGGTCGCCGGCGGTGGGCTGGCGGCGCGCGATGATGGTGCTGCAGTCCTCGTCGATGGCCACTTCGAGACCGTTGACCTGGCGGTCGTTCTCGATCACCCGGTTGCTCAGATCGAAGTCGCCGGACACCAGCGCCTCGACCGCGAGCTTGATCTGCTCCTCGACCAGGCCGCCCATCTGCAGCACGCGGACGCGCACCGCCTCGAGCTCGGCGTCGAACTGCTTGGATGTGTGTTCGGAATTTCTCATGGCGGCAAGCCCCTCCTTGGGACCCTCGGAACGTCGCAACCCATCGGCGCAGTCTAGCCGCGCCCCATGACAGGTTCGTTGCAAAAAGCCCGGTTGGAGTCTAACGCGAAAGTGTTCGAACGCCCCCAGGGGTTGCGACCAGCAAAAGGTCTGCCGGGCGGCACGCGAACAGCCCGACCGTGACCACGCCCGCCAGTTGACCGATTGCGGCCTCGAGCGCCGCAGCATCGGTGATGACCAGCCCGTGGACGTCGACGATATCGTTACCGTTGTCGGTGACGAACCCCTGGCGCCACACCGGTCGGCCACCGAGACGGACCAGGCGCCTGGCGACATAGGAGCGCGCCATGGGAATCACCTCGACCGGCAGCGGAAAGGCGCCGAGCCGTGCCACCAGCTTCGACTCGTCGACCAGGCAGATGAAGCGGTCCGCGACCGCCGCGACGATCTTCTCCCGGGTCAGGGCGCCACCGCCGCCCTTGGTCATTTCCAGACGTTCCGTGACTTCGTCCGCGCCATCGAAGTAGACCGGTAGTTCGCCGACCATGTTGAGATCGAGCACCGGGATATGAAGCGCGCGCAGACGCCCGGCCGTGGCTTCCGAACTGGCCACTGCACCGGGAATACGACCGCGGATGCGCGCCAGCGCCGCGATGAAGTGGTTCGCGGTGGAACCGGTACCGACGCCGATCACCGCGTCCGCCGGAATATGGGCGATGGCGGCTTCGGCCACGGCCTTCTTCTGTTCTTCCTGGGTCATGAGCCTGCTCGAGGAGATGCCGACCCGGGACGATAACCGCTGCGGCGTCGCACCTCAACCGGGAGCAAACGGCGCTGCCGCGACGTGCCGCCGCTCTGCTACCCTTGCGTCCCATCCCGGACATCCCGGCCCGATGCCAGACGACTACCTCACTCGCATCCTCACCGCCAAGGTCTACGACGTCGCGGTCGAGACGCCGCTCGAACTGGCGCCACTGCTGTCGGCTCGCATCGGCAACCGGGTTCTGCTCAAGCGCGAAGACCTGCAACCGGTCTTCAGCTTCAAGATCCGGGGGGCCTACAACAAAATGGCGCAACTCACCCCGGCCGAACTCAGGCGGGGGGTGATTGCGGCATCGGCCGGCAACCACGCGCAGGGGGTGGCGCTGTCGGCGCAGCGGCTCGGGTGCAAGGCGTGGATCGTGATGCCGGTGACCACGCCGCGCATCAAGATCGATGCCGTCACGGCGCGCGGCGCCAAGGTCATCATGGCTGGCGATTCCTACGATGAAGCCTACGCGCGCGCCCGCGTCGTCGAGGCCGAGCGCCGGCTGGTCTTCATTCATCCCTACGACGATCCCGACGTGATTGCAGGCCAGGGCACCATCGGCCGCGAGATCCTGCACCAGCATCCGGGGCCGATCGACGCGATTTTCGTCGCGGTCGGCGGCGGGGGCCTCATCGGCGGCATCGGCGCGTACGTGAAACGGCTCAAGCCGGAAATCCGCATCATCGGCGTCGAGCCGGTCGATTCGGATGCGATGACGCGCTCGCTCGCGGCCGGCAAGCGGGTGCGGCTGGCGCAGGTCGGCCTGTTCGCAGACGGCGTCGCGGTGAAACAGGTGGGAGAAGAAACCTTTCGGCTTGCCCGGTTGCACGTCGATGAAATGATCCTCGTCGACACGGATGCCATCTGTGCCGCGATCAAGGATGTCTTCGAGGACACCCGCGTGGTGCTGGAGCCCGCCGGCGCGCTCGCGGTCGCCGGCGCCAAGGCCTGGGCCGAGCGAAACCGGGCGCGCAACCGCACGCTGGTCGCGATCGCCTGCGGCGCCAACATGAACTTCGACCGGCTGCGCTTCGTGGCCGAGCAGGCCGAGATCGGCGAGCACCGGGAAGCCGTGCTCGCGGTCACGATCCCGGAACAACCGGGCAGCTTTCGACGCTTCTGCCGTCTGATCGGCAATCGCAGCATCACCGAGTTCAACTACCGCATGGCCGACGCCGATCAGGCGCACGTGTTCGTCGGGCTGCAGGTCAGCGGTCGCGACGAACCCCGGGCGCTGGTCAGGATGCTGAATGCGGCTGGCCTGGAGGCGCTCGATTTCACCGACAACGATCTGGCGAAGCTGCACGTGAGGCACATGGTCGGCGGCCGGGCGGCGGGGGTGGAACACGAACTGCTGTATCGCTTCGAGTTTCCCGAACGTCCGGGTGCCCTCATGCGCTTCCTCGACAGCCTGAGTCCCGAGTGGAACATCAGCCTGTTCCACTACCGCAACCACGGCGCCGACTACGGCAGGGTGCTGGTGGGCATCCAGGTTCCGCCACGCGCCCGTGCCGCGTTTCGGCGCTTTCTGCGCGAACTCGACTATCCGCACGGGGACGAATCCGACAACCCCGCCTACCGGATGTTTCTCTGATGCCAACGGTGTGTCCCTGATGCCCAGGATGCCGGTCGTGCGCTGGATTCCGCTGCTCGCGCTGACCGCCGCGTCCGCGCTCGCTGCCCCGGGCGACGCCGACTTCCTCGCACTGCGCGAGGCGGTGACCCGTGGCGAGGCGACGCGCGTCGATGCATTGGCGCCGACGCTGCGCGATCACGTCCTGTACCCCTGGGTCGAATACTGGCAGTTGCGGGCTCGTCTGGGCGAATTGCCACGCGCCGATGTTCATCGGTTTCTGGAGCGCTATGCAGACCAATTGCCGGCTAACCGTCTGCGCTCGGACTGGTTGCGCATTCTCGGACAACAGAAAGATTGGGCCGGCTTCACGCGCGACTCGCCCGTGCTGCCAGAAGGCGGTGTCCAGTTGGAGTGCTACGCGCTGCAGGCCCGCCTCGCCGACAATGACCGCAGTGCGCTCGCCGCAGCCCGCCCGCTGTGGCTCACGGGCAAGGATCAGCCCGATGCCTGCACCGGGTTGTTCCAGACCGTAGCCGACGCCGGCGCGTTACCCGAGGCCGATGTCTGGGCGCGACTGCGTCTCGCGTTCGAGGCTGGCAACGCGTCGGTCGCGCGCAGCGTCGCCCAATGGCTGCCGGCCGCGAAACGGCCCGACCCCAAAACCGTGGATGCCGTCTTGCGCAACCCCCAGAAATGGCTCGACGCCCGGCAGGTGCCGACCCATTCGCGGGCACAGCGGGAGGTCGCCCTGTTCGCGCTCGGACGCGTCGCGAGCACCCTGCCGTCCGCAGCCGCAGACAATTGGCGGCGCCTGCAGAAAGGCTTCGCGCCCGAAGACCGCGCATATGGTTGGGTGTTGGTCGCCACGGCCGGCGCCCGCAAGCTCCTGCCCGAGGCATCGGGCTGGTTTGCCGATGCCGGGGATGCGCCGATGAGCGATGTCCAACTCGGCTGGAAGGCGCGGGCCGCCCTGCGCAATGGCGAGTGGGTGCCACTGCTGGCGACGATCGACGCCATGAGCACGGACGAGCGAGAACGGCCGGTGTGGCGCTACTGGCATGCACGCTCACTGGCGAACGTCGGCCGGCAGATGGAGGCCACCGCGATGCTCGCGGTGCTCGCCGCCGAATCCGATTTTCACGGCCAGCTCGCCGTTGCCGATCTCGGCACCCAATTGTCGGCGCCGGTCGCCAACTACCGGGCGCCGGAAACGGATATCGCCATCGTGTCCCGGATGCCCGGACTGCGGCGGGCGCTCGCTTTCTACCGGCTGGGGCTGCGCTATGAGGGCAATCTCGAATGGATCTGGACCGTGAAGACGCTCGATGACCCGCTATTGCTGGCGGCGGCCGAGCTCGCGCGACGCGAAGGATGGTACGAACGCGCCATCGCGACCGCTGAGCGCTCGAAGAAGCTCGTGAACCTGGAGTTGCGCTATCCGGCCCCCTACACCGATCTGCTGCGTGCCTCGGCGCGCCAGCTCGACCTCGACGAAGCCTGGGTCTACGGGCTGGTGCGGCAGGAAAGCCGTTTCGTCGTCACGGCGCACTCGGCAGCGGGCGCGGCCGGCCTCATGCAGATCATGCCCGCGACCGCGCGCTGGATCGCGGGCAAGCTCGGCGTCAAGGCGTGGCGCCCCGCGGTCGAAGACGGGGTCGACGCCAATGTCGCCTTCGGCACCTACTACATGAAACAGATGCTCACGCACCTGGATAACAGTCCGGTACTGGCATCGGCGGCCTACAACGCCGGCGCCAGCCGCGCCCAGAACTGGCGCGGTGCGCACTCCCTGGAAGGCGCCGTGTACATCGACACCATCCCTTTCACCGAAACGCGCGAGTACGTGCGCAAGGTCATGGCCAACGCGGCACACTATGCACGCCAGTTCGGGCACTCGCAGACGACACTGCGCGCCCGGATCGGCGTGATCACGCCGCGCGGCAGTAGCGTGGCGGTGACGCCGGACCCTTGATCTGCTCGCCATCCGTTTCGCGACCTGAGCACAATCGACCCGATTCATGAAACCTTCCAACATCCTCATCATCGGCGGCTCCGGTTTCCTCGGCAGTCATATCGTCGCGCGACTTGCCGCCGCAGGTGCCGCGATCCGCGTGCCGACCAGAAACCGCGAACGGGTCAAGGACGAGCTCATCCTCCTGCCCACCGCCGAGGTGGTGCGCGCCGACGTTCACGACCCGGCAACGCTGCGTGGACTGATGGTGGGGATGGATGCGGTCGTGAGCCTGGTCGGGGTGCTGCACGACCGGCGCGGCGACGGCTTCCGGCGCGATCATGTCGAGCTGCCGGCGCAGATCGTCGCGGCGTGCGCCGAAGCCGGGGTGCACCGAATCGTTCACGTGAGCGCCCTCGGCGCCGCCGCGGATGCCCCGAGTGCCTATCTGCGCAGCAAGGCGCTGGGTGAAGCCGAGATCCGCGCCGGCGACAACATGAACATCCGCACCACGACCCTGCGCCCGTCGGTCATCTTCGGTCGTGGCGACGGCTTCCTCAACCTGTTCGCCGATCTCGTGCGCCTGTTTCCGATACTGCCACTGGGCGGCGCGCGGGCACGTTTCCAGCCGGTGTTCGTGGAAGATGTCGCCAAGGTGGTGGTCGCCTGTCTCGACCTGCCGGAAACGAATGACCAGTGCTACGAGTTGTGCGGACCGACGGTCTATACGCTTCAGGAATTGGTCGCCTACGTATGCGCCCTGCTCGGGCGTCGGCGGTTGATCGTACCGCTGCCCGAGAGCATGGCGATGCTGCAGGCGGTGCTGCTGGAACATCTGCCCGGACACGTCATGTCTCGCGACAACGTATTGTCGATGCGTGTGCCGAACATCGCGAGCACGCCGGGTGCGCCGTTGCCGGCGGTATTCGGCTTCCCGCCGACGCCGCTCGAAGCCGTCGCGCCCGAATACCTCGCTGCGCGCACGCCACGCGCACGCTATCGCGGCTTTCGTTTCCGCGCCGGACGATGAGCGCGCATCCCGGATGCATCACGCAGGTCCGGCTACACGCTGGTCATCGGCAACAAGAACTACTCGTCGTGGTCGCTGCGACCATGGCGCCTCATGACTCACGCCGGCATCCCGTTCAGCGAGGTCCGCATCGCACTTCGGGAGGCGGGTTCCGGTTCGGCGAGTTCAGCATCGCCGACGCGATGTTCGCGCCGGTGGCATTGCGCTTCCGCACCTACGGCGTCGAGCTCGACACCGCGTGCCAGGCCTGTTGCGATCACATGATCGGCCTGCCCGCCATCCAGCGCTGGCTCGCGGATGCCCGGATCGAGCCGGCGGTGGTTGCTGCCGTCGAACCACACGCGCCGCCGACGCTTATTCAGAACATCACTTGAACATCTATTGCGTCGGCGGCGCAGTGCGGGATGAACTGCTCGGCCTGCCGGTGAAGGATCGGGACTGGGTTGTGGTCGGTGCGACACCCGAGCAGATGGTGGAACTCGGTTACCGTCCGGTGGGCAAGGACTTTCCGGTGTTCCTGCATCCCGAAACGCACGAGGAATATGCGCTCGCCCGCACCGAGCGCAAGAGCGGCCGCGGCTATCGCGGGTTCACCGTGTTCGCGTCCCCCGACGTCACGCTGGAGGAGGATCTCACCCGTCGCGACCTGACCATCAACGCCATCGCCCGTGGCAGTGATGGGCGGCTGGTCGACCCGTTCGGCGGCACTGCCGACATCGCCGCCGGCGTACTGCGGCATGTCAGCCCGGCGTTCGCGGAGGACCCGGTCCGCATTCTTCGGGTGGCTCGTTTCGCCGCGCGTTTCGGATTCTCGATCGCTCCCGCGACGCATGACCTGATGCGACACATGGTGGCCGACGGCGAAGCCGATCATCTCGTCGCCGAGCGCGTCTGGCAGGAACTCGCGCGCGGCCTGATGGAAACGTGCCCGTCCGCCATGTTCGCGGTTCTGCAGGACACCGGCGCCCTGGCGCGCGTGGCACCGGAGCTGGGCAGCGGATTGAGCACGCCGACGCTGGCAATCGTCGACCGCGCGGCGACGGCGCAGGCGCCACTTGCGGTGCGGTTCGCGCTCGCGGTCCACGGCACGCCCGACGCCTCGTCGCTGGCATTGCTGTGCGACCGATTGCGGGTCCCCACCGATTGCCGGGAACTGGCGCTGCTTTGCCTGACCGGCATCGACCGGGTACGGTATGCGGTCGACCGCGATGCCGAGGGGTTGGTCGATCTGCTGCAATGGGCCGATGCGTTGCGCCGACCGCCGCGATTCCACGATCTGCTGAACGCGGCGGCGCTCCATGCCGGAATCGCGCTGGAGACCTGGCCGCCGGCAGTCCGGCTGCTCGCGGCACTCGACGCCGCGACTGGCATCGATGCCGCGGCGATCGCGACCGATCGCACCGACTCGCGACCGATCCCGGAACGCTTGCGCGCATTCCGGGTCAACGCGGTCGCCCGGTACCTGCGTTCAGGTCCGGCGGAACCGTAGAATCCATCTGCCCGAAACGGCACCTCTCTTTACCTTACATTGGAGCATCCGACATGCAGAAACTCTCCGTCATCGTCCTGTCGTTCGCCGCAACCGCGATCGCTTTCTCCCCGCTGGCAGGCGCCGCCGACAAGGCTGCCCGCGATCCGGGCAAGGCCATGGCGATGTTCAAGAAACACGATACCGACAACGACGGTACGCTCGACCGCGCCGAGGCCAAGGCAACGCCATTCATCGACAAGCACTTCGACGCCATCGACACCGACCAGGACGGCACCATCTCGATGGCGGAGATTCAGGCCTTCTCCAAGGCCAAGACCAGCGAACTGCACGCGAAGGGCGAGGCCAGATTCAAGGCGGCCGACAAGGACGGTGACGGAACGCTCGACCCGGCCGAAGCCAAGACGATGCCGCATGTCGCCAAGCACTTCGCCGACATCGACGCCGACAAGGACGGCACCGTCACCATCGACGAGATTCACGGCTTCATGAAACCGCACCACCACGGCAAGAAGTAGCCATGATCGACCTCTACACCTGGGGTACGCCGAACGGCCGCAAGGTGTCGATCATGCTGGAAGAGTGTGAACTGCCGTATCGCACTCATGCGATCGATATCGGCAAGGGCGACCAGCACAGCGCCGGTTTCGTGGCCATCAATCCCAACGGCCGGATTCCGGCGATTGTCGATAGCGACGGACCGGATGGCCGGCCCTTCAACCTGTTCGAGTCGGGAGCGATCCTGCTCTATCTCGCGAAGAAGGCCGGACGCCTGCTCCCGCACGATGAGCGGGAGCAGTTCGAGACGCTGCAATGGCTCATGTTCCAGATGGGCGGGGTCGGGCCCATGTTCGGCCAGACCCATCATTTCCTGCGCGCCGCCCCGGAACCGGTCCCCTATGGCATCGAGCGCTACAGCCGCGAAACCCGCCGTCTCTACGCGGTGATGGATGGCCACTTAAAGAAACACGACTTCCTTGCCGATGAATACTCGGTAGCCGACGTGGCGACTTATCCGTGGGTCGCGCGGCATGAATGGCACAAGGTTGCGTTGGAGGATTTCCCCGCCGTGAAGCGCTGGTTCGAAACGATCGGCGCGCGTCCCGCAGTGCAACGCGGGATGGCGGTTCCATTCCTTAACTGAGGCGAATCCGCGACCCCCGTGGCAAGCAACGAACACATTCCCACCCAGATCGGCAAGTACCAGGTGCTCGGTGTGCTCGGGCGCGGTGCGACCAGCCGCGTGTACCTGGGCGAAGATCCGTTCCTCGGCCGCCGCGTCGCCATCAAGGTGATCCGGGATGAAGCCGTCACCGACACGTCGCTCAAGCGCCGGTTCAAGCGGCTGTTCCTGAACGAGGCATCGCTCGCCGGCAAGCTCGCGCATCCGCACATCATCGCCATCTACGACGCCGTGACATCGGAAGACGAGAACTACCTAGTGATGGAGTACGTGAATGGCACGACGCTCGAGGAGTACTGCAAGCCCGACAAGCTGATGGCCATGGAGCGGGTGGTCGAAATCGTGTTCAAGGCCGGCCTCGCGCTCGACTACGCGCACCGCCGCGGGGTTATCCACTGCGACATCAAGCCCGCCAACATCCTGATCACCGGCGAGAGCGACATCAAGGTGACCGACTTCGGCGCGGCGTTCTATTTCGCCGCGGACCACACTTACCTCACCGGGATCGGCTCGCCGGCCTACATGTCACCGGAGCAGGTGCTGGAAAAACAGCTCACGCACCAGACCGACATCTACTCGATGGGCGTGGTGCTGTACCAGATGCTGACCGGCAAGCTGCCGTTCCAGGCGAGCAATCGCGGCAGTCTGGTCTACCAGATTCTCAACATCGAAGCGGTGCCGCCATCGGTGCACCGCCAGGGCCTGCCGCAGGAACTCGACCGCATCGTCCTGCGCGCGCTGGCGAAGAAAACCGAGCAGCGCTACGGTAGCTGGCTCGATCTCACGCGCGATCTCGCCTTCGCCTTCCGCCATCTGATCCTGCCCGAGGAAGTGATTACCGACACCGAGAAGTTCAGTGCGGTGCGGGCGCTGTCGTTCTTCCGCGAGTTTCGCGACATGGAGCTTTGGGAAACGCTGCGAGCCAGCCATTGGCATCGCAAGGCGCAGGGCGAAGTGTTTCTCCGGGAGGGCGACAACGGCGACGGCTTCTTCATCCTGACCACGGGCAAGATCTCGGTGTCGCGCTCGGGCCGCGTGCTCGATCGCCTCAAGCCCGGCAACTGCTTCGGCGAGATCCTTTACTTCAACGATGTTCAATCGATTCGAACCACCACCGTCACCTGCCACACCGCCTGCGTCGCCATGGAAGTCAAGGCTCGCACCCTGCTGGAGGCATCACACGCGCTTCAGGCGCAGTTCAACCGCAGTTTCATGCAGATTCTGGTGAGTCGTCTCGAGCGCCGCGAAACCCGGATTGTGGGGGAAGAGCCCGAACTGGCCGAAGCATGAGAAGGCACATCCGCATGGCTGGCGTTGGTCGCCCAGCTCGATAGCAACGGCGGAGGTCGATGCCAGCAGCGTTCGCGTCTTGCCTGCTGGTGGCGGCAGCGGAGATGGGTGACAAGACCCAGTTCGCCACGATGGCGCTGGCGGCGCGCTATCAGGACTTCGTCGCGGTGGCCTGCGGCACGACCGCCGGGATGATGATCACCGACGCACCCGCCGTCTGGATCGGCGATCGACTCTCGAAAGTGATTCCGGTGCGCCTGATGCGTCTGCTGTCGGCTGTGTTGTTCTTCATCGTGGGGGCAATGAGCCTGTGGAAGGCAACCGCCATGGGACCCACGATCCCGGGCTGACTTTCCGCCACGGTTTACAACACACTTTTCAGCAGCTTGCCCATTTCGGCCGGGTTCCGGGTGACCCGGATACCGCTCGCGGCCATGACCTCGAGCTTCTCCTGGGCCGTGCCCTTGCCGCCGGAAATGATCGCGCCCGCGTGGCCCATGCGCTTACCGGGCGGGGCAGTGACCCCGGCGATGAAACCGACCACGGGCTTCTTCATGTTGTCCCGGACCCAGACGGCCGCGGTCTCTTCGTCGGTACCGCCGATTTCACCGATCATCACCACCGCATCGGTGTCGGGATCGTCGTTGAACAACTTAAGCACATCGATGTGCTTGAGCCCGTTCACCGGATCACCGCCGATGCCGACAGCACTCGATTGCCCGAGCCCCAACTCGGTGAGCTGCGCCACCGCTTCGTAGGTGAGGGTGCCGGAGCGGGAGATCACCCCGATGCGGCCACGGCGGTGGATATGCCCCGGCATGATGCCGATCTTGATCTCGTCGGGGGTGATGGTGCCGGGACAGTTCGGTCCGAGCAGCAGAGTGCGCCGATTCTCCCGACGCATGCGATCGCGTACGTCGACCATGTCGCGCACCGGAATGCCTTCGGTGATGCAGATCACGAGATCGAGGTCGGCTTCGACCGCCTCCCAGATCGCGGCGGCGGCTCCGGGCGGCGGCACGTAGACCACCGATACATTCGCGCCGGTACTCTTCTTCGCATCCGCGACGTTGGCAAAGATGGGGATGCCGTCGAAGTCTTCGCCGGCCTTCTTCGGATTGACGCCGGCAACGAAGCACTCACGGCCATTGGCATAGTCACGGCACATGCGGGTGTGGAACTGCCCGGTCTTGCCGGTGATGCCTTGCGTGACGACACGGGAGTTGCGGTCGATGAGAATGGACATGGTGTCTGGGGGGCGTCGAACAGCGGAGAGTGGATCCGGAGGTGCCTGGGATCGAGGTCAGTGCCTGCCTGCGGCGGCGGCAACCGCTCGCTCCGCCGCCTCGGCCATGTTGTTGGCCGAGATGATCGGAAGACCGGATTCGGCCAGGATGCGGCGGCCGAGATCTTCGTTGGTGCCCTTCATGCGCACCACGAGCGGCACGCCCAGGCTGACTTCCCTGGCCGCGGCGACTACGCCGGCCGCGATGGTGTCGCACTTCATGATGCCGCCGAAGATGTTGACGAGGATCGCCTTCAGGTTCGGATTGCGCAGCATGATCTTGAACGCTTCGGTGACCTTTTCGGCCGTTGCCCCACCGCCGACATCAAGAAAGTTGGCGGGACTGCCGCCGTACAGCTTGATGGCGTCCATGGTGGCCATCGCCAGCCCCGCCCCGTTGACCAGGCAACCGATGTCGCCATCGAGCGAGATATAGGACAGGTCGAATTTCGACGCCTCGATCTCCGCCGGGTCTTCCTCGTCGAGGTCGCGCAGCGCGACCAGCTCGGGATGGCGGTACAGCGCGTTGGAATCGAAGTTCATCTTCGCGTCGAGGGCCAGCACCCGCCCGTCGCCGGTCACGACCAGCGGGTTGATCTCGGCGAGCGACGCATCGGTGTCGCGAAACGCCCGGTACAGCGCCTGCAGATTGATTTGCGCGGCACCGATCGAAGCTTCCGGGATGCCGATCAGGCGCGCGACTTCTGCCGAGCCGGCATCGGTCAGCCCGACCACCGGGTCGATGATGACGCGATGGATCTTCTCAGGCGTATGGGCGGCCACCTCTTCGATGTCCATTCCGCCTTCGGAACTTGCCATCAGCACCACCCGCTGGCTGACCCGGTCTACCACCATGCCGATGTACAGCTCCATCCGGATGTCGGCGCCCTCTTCGATCAGGAGGCGTCGCACTTTCTGACCTTCGGGGCCGGTCTGGTGCGTCTGGAGCTGCATGCCGAGAATCTTCGAGGACCACTCACGCAAATCCGGCACCGACTTGACCACCTTGACGCCACCGCCCTTGCCACGTCCACCGGCATGAATCTGCGCCTTGACCACCCAGACCGCCCCCCCCAACGTGGCAGCGGCAGCGACCGCCTCATCGACCGTGAAACAGGCAACCCCGCGCGGCGTGACGACACCGAAACGGCGCAGGACTTCCTTGGCTTGGTATTCGTGGATTTTCATGTCGGGGGCGCGCCGGCGCAAGGGCTCGGAAGCGGCGGAGTATATCGCAGGACCCTTCCTCGACCTCGCGCAGAAGACCGTACGCCGACATTCGAAAGGTGACTTGCAGGGACCCCTGCTTCGCGGCGCGTTACGTCAGTTGGGTAACAACAAACGGCTGTTTCATATCGCCGATTGAACATCGACACAGCATAAGAAATTCATTAACTCATTGAAAATGATGGAACCCTGCGGCAACCCCAAAAGATGGCACGGCTGATGCATTAGAGATTTTCGTGACGCGACGTTCGGCGTCGGGTTACTGCAGGTAGGTCTCCTCCCCTTCATTGTGGACTCATGGGCAGCCAGACTCCTCCCCCTTGGCTGCCCGTTTTTTTGTCTATTGACGCTCACCCCCAGGCTTCGCTGCGCTGCGCCTTCCCCCTTGAGGGGGCGCAGCGTCCTCGGGGGACCCTGTGGGCGCTGCCTGTCGAGTATCCCTTCGGCCACCCCCGGTCTGCGCTGCGCTACGCCTTCCCCCAGGGGGCCGGCGTCCTCGGGAAACCCTGTGGGCGCCGGCTATCGCCAGCCGAACGCCTCGCGCATGACATGGAAGATGGCGTTCTGCTCCATGACGCCATGCACCCAATGCGCACCGGGCCCGCGCGCATAAATTGCAACGTCCTCGCCACCGTGAGTCTCGGCCGCCAGCGGCACTGTGGACTCCTGGAGGTAATCGGGGGCACCGGTATCCGTGGCGGACAAATCCGGACGACCTGTTGCCGGTTCCACCTTGCGCGATGCGTGCTCGAAGCGCTTGCTGCCCGCGGGCTGATCCGGCGAAGGCCCGGTGTAGCCCGGTCCGTTGGCATAGCCGAGGGTCGTGTACGGCAGGCCCAACGCGTCCTTCGCGAACTCCTTCTTGCCTGGCTCGACCACCTTGCCGAGAATGGGATTGCCGCGTTTCGGGTAGCCGGCCATGGTGAACACGTGGCTGTGGTCGGCGGTGACGATGATCAGCGTGTCCTCCTCGCGGGTCAGTTCGACGGCGCGGGCGACCGCTTCGGAAAACGCGATGGTGTCGGTCAGCGCACGGTACGCGTTGCCCGCGTGGTGCGCATGATCGATACGCCCTCCCTCGACCATGAGAAAGTAGCCTCGCGGGTTGCGCGCCAGGATCGCGATCGCTTTCGCCGTCATCTCCGACAGCGACGGTTCGCCGCCGGGATCGCCGGCGCGATCGGCTTCGAACTTCATGTGCGAGGGTTCGAACAGGCCCAGCAGGTGCTCAGTCGTGGCCGGGTCGACAGCCTCGAACCCGCTCCGGTTCCAGACGACCGCGGCGGCCTTGTGTCGGATCTCCCACTCGCGCCACAGGCTGCGACCGTCGCGGCGGGTCCCCTTGCGATCGGCATACTCGGGGTCTGATTCGCTCTCGGTGAGGAACTTCGAGCGTCCACCACCGAGAACCACCTCGATGCCGTCGCCATGCGCGAAGTCGAGCAGTTGGCGCGCGATATCGGGTACATCGGTGCCTGCCGGTAGGTCGGCGTCGCCTTCCCAATCACGCTCGGCGATATGTGCGTAGCACGCTGCGGGCGTTGCGTGGGTGACACGAGTGGACGTCACCACGCCGGTGGACAGGCCGCGATCCTCGGCATGTTCGAGAATCGTCTTCAGCGCGCCGCTTTGCACCGCTTCTCGGCGCGCCTCTCGCCTCGCAACCTGCGGCGCGACCGATAGCACGCCGTCCGATGTCTTCACGCCCGTCACCATCGCCGTCATGGTGGGCGCAGAGTCAGGAGTCTGCTGGTTGGCGCTGTAGGTCTTGGAAAGCCCCACGTTGTCGAAGCGCTCGAAGGCGAGCGCATTGTCTTCGCCCGAACCACCCTTGCGCTGACCATCGAGAATTCGCGCGGCCGTCACGGTGGTGACGCCCATGCCGTCGCCCACGAACAGGATCACGTTCTTTGCCAGACCCGGCACCGGCTGCCGCGCCTGGGCCCGGGCGACGGTGGCAGCGCCTGCGGCGTACCAATCGTCGGCAGTGGGGTCGGCAGACCAGCATGCCGTGGGGACGGCGAAGAACATCACACCCCAAAACGTGAGCGTACGCATCGTTACCTCGGTTCGGGAAGATCGGGCGTGACATGACCGCCAATGCAGCGACGCCGATCGGATCCCAGTCGCCATCGGACATCGTTCGCGATGGTAGCGCGCCAACAACTACGTGGCCATGCGCAAGGCTCGCGTCGGGCAGGGCGGTCCGAGCGGACCGGCGTATGATTTCGCCGATACAGCCGACCATCAGGATCCAGCCATGTCCGAGAAAACCAGCGTACTCAAGGCAGTTCCGAGCCAGTCAGTGCGCGAACGCGTGAGCAGCGAAGAATGGGAAATGCGCTGCGAGCTCGCCGCTGCCTACCAGCTAGCCGCGAAATTCCGCTGGACCGATCTCATCTTCACTCACTTCACCGCGCGCATCCCCGGCACGCACCACATGCTGATCAATCCGTACGGGCTGATGTTCGACGAGATCACGGCGTCGAGCCTGGTGAAGATCGACGAGGACGGCGATGTCATCGACGACACCACCGGATTGGGTATCAACTATGCGGGCTTCGTGATCCACGGCTGCGTCCACGAGGCGCGGCCGGAGATCAACTGCGTGATCCACACCCACACGCGGGCCGGCTCAGCCGTCTCGGCCCAGGAGTGCGGACTGCTGCCACTCACGCAGCACTCGCTGCGGGTCTACGGCATGCTGACCTATCACGACTACGAAGGCATCGCGCTGGAGCTGGACGAGCGTCCGCGGCTCGCAGCCAACCTCGGCCCCACCTCGAAGGCGATGATCCTGCGCAACCACGGCCTGCTCACGCTTGGCCGCACCGTCGGCGAGGCATTCGAGCTGATGTACTACCTCGACACCGCGTGCCAGATCCAGATCGATGCCCTCTCGAGCGGCCGCGTGGAAGCCCGCGAGATCCCGCAAGCGGTGGCGATGAAGGGCTTCGAGCAGTTCGGGGGTCCCGGCGGGGCCGAGGTGGTGAAGTCGTGGACCGCGCTGTTGCGGATGCTCGAGCGGCAGGGAGTCAATTACCGCAACTAGCGGTTCGACCCCTGCCGAGTCATTCGGCCAGCGTGGTGCCCGAGCCGCCGAAATCCTTCGGGAGATCCTTCATCTTCGGCAGCCCGTCCTTCACATGCAGGACGGTCTCCTGATAGTGCACGTGCACCACGGGCTTGAACGGATATGTCGGAATGATCCCCGCATAGACATCGATCACGCCCATGTGCGGGTGCTCGGTGAACACGTGGCCTCCGCACGACTTGCACCACTTGCGAAAGCTGCGATCGGTCCGGTTGAAGGTGCCGATGTTGTCGGCGCCCTTGGTGACCTTGACGTCCGCCGACTTCCAGATGGTGAACGCGTTGATCGGCGCCGCGGACCATTCACGGCACGAGTCGCAATGGCAGTACCCCATGATGTCGGGCGCGCCGGTCACCGCAAGTTCAACGGCCCCACAGAAGCATTTTCCGGTGTGGATTTGTGCCTGGCTCACGCAAGTATCTCCTACTGTGTTCATGAAGACTACGCGCCCATCGGCCGACCAGCAACAACGCGTCGGAACAAGGGCGTTTGGGTTAAGCCACGAAGCGCCAATGTGTTGGTTTTTGGTGCCGGATACAGGAGTCGAACCCGTGACCTTCTGATTACAAATCAGCTGCTCTACCAACTGAGCTAATCCGGCGCTGGCGCGAGTATACGAGCCGCGCGACAGTCGTTCGACCGGCTACTTCACCACCTGGAGCTTGGGGCGGCTGCCCGAGGGCGGCTTGGGCGTGTCATCCGGAGGCGACTGCGTGAGCGACAGATCCGCCGACGACAGTTCGCCGATGACCGGCATCGCGGGCGACTGCTGGAAGGCGAGTCCCTGGCCCGTTTCCTTGGCGAACACACCGCTGACCGCGTCGATCGGCACCGACAGCTCGCGCGACACGCCGTTGAAGCGCGCCGAGAACTGGATCATGTCGTTGCCGATGGTGAGGTCGCGCGTGGCGTCGGCGCCCAGGTTGAGGATGATCTCGCCGTTGCGCACGTACTCGAGCGGCACACGGGTGCGCTCGTTCACCTTGACCGCGACATAGGGCGTGAAGCCGTTGTCGACGCACCACTCGTAGATCGCACGGATCAGGTAGGGGGTCGTCGAACTCGGTTTCACTTGCGCATCACTTTTTCCGCGGGCGTCAGGGCCTCGATGTAGGCCGGGCGGCTGAACAGGCGCTCCGCATACTTGAGCAAGGGCGCCGCCTGCTTGGGCAACTGCACCCCGTAATAGTCGAGCCGCCAGAGCAGCGGCGCGATCGCGACGTCGAGCATCGAGTATTCGTCACCTAGCATGAACTTCTGCTTCACGAACACCGGCGCGATCTGCGTCAGGCTGTCGCGCACCAGCAGGCGGGCGCGCTCGCCGACCTTCTGGTTGCCCTTCTCGAGCGATTCGATGTTGGAGAACAGTTCATTCTCGAAACGGAACAGGAACAGGCGGGCACGGGCCCGCATCACCGGATCGGCCGGCATCAGTTGCGGGTGCGGAAAGCGGTCGTCGATGTACTCGTTGATGATGTTCGATTCGTACAGGATCAGGTCGCGCTCGACCAGCACCGGCGTCCGGTTGTACGGGTTCATCACTGCCAGGTCTTCGGGCTTGTTGAACAGATCGACGTCGACGATCTGGAAGTCCATGCCCTTTTCGTAAAGGACGATGCGGCAGCGCTGGCTGAACGGACAGGTAGTACCCGAATAGAGGGTCATCATGGGGAATTGGGCTCCGGAGGACTGGCGACGTCAGTGCACGTCTTTCCAGAACTCCTTCTTGAGGAGGTAGGCGAACACGAATGCGACGCCGAGGAAAAGCAACACGATGATACCGAGCTGCGAGCGAGTCGTGCGGGCCGGTTCGCCCATGTACACGAGGTAGTTGACGAGATCACCGACCATCGCGTCGTATTGCTTGGGATTGAGGGCGCCCTGCCGTTCGAGCACCAGCTTCGGAGCGGCGTGTGCGGCACCGGGCTCCTCGCCTTCCCCTTCCTTGTGCTCGACCGCCTGCATC
Organism: Betaproteobacteria bacterium; assembly: GCA_025350245.1. Classification (GTDB taxonomy): domain Bacteria; phylum Pseudomonadota; class Gammaproteobacteria; order Burkholderiales. Next base: position 29,565 of record JANXYG010000154.1, on the reverse strand, counting down.
ACCTGCTCGCCCTGCAATTCCCAGAGCACGTGCGGCATGCCGACATTCGGGTAGGCGACGTTGTTCCATCCGGTAGGGCGGGACTCGTCGCGGTAGTAGGTGCGCAGATAGGTATAAAGCCAGTCGGCGCCGCGGGAACGGGCGACCACGGAAAGGTCGGGCGGCTGGGCACCGAACCACTTGCTCGCGTCAGCGCGCTTCATCGCGATGGTCATCGGTTCACCGATCTTGTCGCCGGCGAGCATCAGGTTTTCTTTGATCTGCTGCTCGGACAAACCGAGGTCGGTGAGCCGGTTGTAGCGCATGTAGGCGGCCGAGTGGCAGCCCATGCAATAGTTGACGAACGTCCGCGCGCCACGCTGCAGCGAGACCACGTCGTGCCCGTCGAGCGGCGCCTCGTCGAGCAGCACGTGGTCGCTCGCCAGGACCATCGAGGGCAGCAGCGCCAGCGCCGCCAGCAGCTTCTTGCAATGGTGCATGACCGTCATTAGGTGACTCGCTCCGGTTCGGGCAATTCGCGATCGATCGCGGTGTACCAGGGCATCAGGACGAAGAAGGCGAAGTAGACGACGGTGAAGATACGGGCCAGGACCGTTGCCATCTCGACCGAGGAGCCGGGGAACTTGCCGAGGAAATCGGTCGGCTGTACGCCGAGCCAGCCGAGCGCGACGAAGCTCACCACGAACGTGGCCAGGGCGAACTTGTAGTAAGGCCCACGATAGCGGATCGACTTGACCCGCCCGCGATCGATCCAGGGCATGGCGAAGAACACCAGGACGCCCGCGCCCATCACCACCACGCCGGGAAACTGCGAGCTGAGCATGGACGGCACGGCCCGCAGCATCGCGTAGTAGGGCGTGAAGTACCACACCGGCGCGATGTGCGGCGGGGTCTTCATCGGGTCGGCCGGATTGAAGTTGTTGTACTCGAGAAAGTAGCCGCCCATCTCGGGCAGGAAGAACACGATGGTGCTGAACACCATGAGAAAGACGACGACGCCGACGATGTCCTTCACCGTGTAGTACGGGTGGAACGCGATGCCGTCGAGCGGAATGCCGGTCTTGGGATCTTTCTTCTTCTTGATGTCGATGCCGTCGGGGTTGTTGGAGCCGACTTCGTGCAGGGCGATGATATGCGCCGCCACCAGGCCGAGCAGCACCATCGGAATCGCGATCACGTGGAAGGCGAAGAAGCGGTTTAGCGTGGCATCCGACACCACGTAGTCGCCGCGAATCCAGACCGAGAGTTCCTCGCCCACGAAGGGCACGGCCGCGAACAGGTTGACGATCACCTGGGCGCCCCAGTACGACATCTGGCCCCAGGGAAGCAGGTAGCCGAAGAACGCCTCCGCCATGAGGCAGAGGTAGATCAGCATGCCGAAGATCCAGATGAGCTCGCGCGGCTTGCGATACGAGCCGTACATGAGGCCGCGCATCATGTGCAGGTACACGACGATGAAGAACATCGAGGCGCCGGTGGAGTGGATATAGCGCACCAGCCAGCCCCACGGCACGTCGCGCATGATGTATTCGACCGACGCGAACGCCTGCGCCGCGTCGGCCTTGTAGTGCATCGTGAGGAAGATCCCGGAGAGGATCTGAATCACCAGCACCAGCATCGCGAGCGAGCCGAAGTAGTACCAGAAGTTGAAGTTCTTGGGCGCGTAGTACTCGCTCAGGTGGGTCTTGTAGTTGGACGTAAGCGGGAACCGCGCGTCGATCCAGTCAACCACCGCGTTGGTCTTGGCCATGCGTCAGGCTCCCTTGGTGTCTTCGCCGATGATGAGGCGAGTGTCGGTCAGATACTTGTACGGTGGGATGGTGAGGTTGACCGGTGCCGGCATGCCCTTGAACACCCGGCCGGCGAGGTCGAACTTCGAGCCGTGACACGGGCAGAGGAAACCACCCAGCCAGTCATCACCGAGGCCGCTGTCGGGGCCGGCCTTCATCTTCTCGCTCGGCGAGCAACCCAGGTGCGAACAGATGCCGACGATCACCAGGTATTCGGGCTTGAGCGCACGACTTTCGTTTTTGGCGTACTCGGGTTGCAGCGGCTGGTTCGATTGCGGGTCAGCCACGCGCTCGTCCATCTTGGGCAGGGCGTCGAGCATTTCCTGGGTGCGATGGATGATCCACACCGGGCGCCCGCGCCACTCGACCGTGATCATCATTCCCGGCTCGACCTTGCTGATGTCGACTTCAACCGGAGCACCTGCTGCCCTCGCCCGGGCGCTGGGTGTCATGCTCAACACGAAGGGAGCTGCCACTGCCACCGCGCCGACGGCCCCGAGGGCACCGGTGGCGATGAGCAGGGTGCGGCGGCTGCCGCTGACCGGCGCTTTCGACTGACTCATAACTGCATCCCAGCCCGCTTGATAAAAACGAAATTATATCTTGGTTCGCAGAGAATGTCTCTTGCAACGGCGCTAACCCGCTGAGTCATTGGACAAAAAGACCAGAATGACCTTGTCCACCCGACACCGGCGACCGACGACGCTGCATTGCACCACCCGGGCATGTCGGACGCGACCATTCAACGGCAGCCCTCCGCTACAATCCGGCCCCTGCCTCAGGAAGGGAAGCTCCACATGAAAGTTCGCATCAAGTGGATCGACGGCGTGGCGTTCATTGCCGAAACCGAAACCAGCCACGCCATCGTGATGGACGGCGCGGTCGAGGGCGGTGGCCGCAATCTGGGCCCGCGTCCGATGGAAACCGTACTGGCGGGTACCGGCGGTTGCACCGCCTACGATGTCGTCACCATCCTGCGCAAATCGCGCCAGGATATCGTGGGCGTCACCGTCGAGATCGACGCTGAGCGAGCGCCCGCTGACCCGAAGGTGTTCACCCGCATTCATTTTCATTTTGCGGTGACGGGGCGCAACCTGCGCCCCGAGGTGGTAGCGCGCGCGATCGATCTCTCGGCTGAAAAGTACTGCTCGGCGTCAATCATGCTCGGCAAGACGGCCGCGATCACCCACGATTTCGAGATTGTCGATACCGCCGCACCCGCGGCCGCCACTCATACGTAATACGTAGACCCGGTCATTGCCTTCGACACCATGCGCATGGCCGACTTGACCGGACCGGGCAGATCCGCGCCGCCCTGGCGCACGGCGCCCCGGGCGTGCTTCGATTCGTCGGCGCGCATCTGTTCCACGACCGCCCGGCTGCGCTGATCGCCGGCCGGCAGGCGTTCGAGATGTCCGCTCAGGTGACTTTCCACCTGACGCTCGGTTTCGGCGAGGAAACCAAGATTCCATCGGTCGCCGAGCAGACCGGCCGCGAGGCCCATGGCGAATGACCCGGCATAGAACACCGGGTCGAGCACGCTTCGGCGCCCGCCCAGCGCACTGATGCGCGATTGGGTCCAGGCGAGGTGATCGGTCTCTTCCAGCGCCGCGCTAGCCAGGGCATGGCGCACTCTCGGATCGCGCACCGCCAGCATCTGCCCCTGGTAAAGCGCCTGGGCACAGACCTCACCGGTATGATTAACGCGCATGAGCGCCGCCGCCACGTCGCGCTCGCGGTCGGCAAGCTCAGCCTCGGGCAGATCGGCGCCCGGTTCGGCCCGACGCGCATGAGCCGGGGCAAACAGTGTTCGCAGCCCGTGGTCGAAAGCGGTGATCAACTGATCGGTTCGGTTCATGTGTCGCGATCCACGGTCGGGGAGCAGGTGGTCGAGAACGTGCCTTATTTCTTGCGCAGCAGAAACTGGAACTCGCCGTTGCCCTCCTCGGCGTAGACCAGTCCGTTGCCGGTCTGTTTGCAGAAGGCCTGGAAATCACGAACGGAGCCCGGGTCGGTCGCGAGGACCCTCAACAACTGGCCGGACTTCATGGTGTTCAGCGCCTTCTTGGTGCGCAGGATCGGCAACGGGCAGTTCAGCCCGCGGGCGTCGATCTCGATATCGGGACGGTCGGTCACGTCGTTCATGGACTGGCTCACTCGGTGGACGGCGACAGGGATTCGCCCTCTCGCAGCCAGGCAAGGATACCGCCGCGCAGGTTGTGGACGCTACCGAACCCGGCATTTGCCAGAAACCCGGCGGCCCGGGCCGACCGGGCGCCGGACTGGCAATACACCACCAGCGGCAAATCACGTGGCAACTCGTGTTCGCGCGTCACCAGGTCAGGCAGCGGAATGTGCCGAGCGCCCGCGATCACCCCGGTGGCGACTTCCGCGTCATTGCGGACATCGAGCAGCGTGACCGGATCGCCCGCGAACAGCGCCTTGAGCCCCGCCACGTCGATGTCGGCAGGAAAGCTCAAGGACGGGCCGCCGCCGCCGTCGATGCGCCCAGATTACCGTCGACCAACAGTCGCGACACGCGAATGTTGGCGGATTCGAGCCGCGACACCAACAGCGCCAGAAACGCAGCATTGAAGCGGCTGCGGCAGGATTCGGTCGACTGCTCCAGCGCTTCGTCGACGATCTCGATGAGCGTGATGTCGGTGAGCGCGATGACCGTTGCGGACCGGTGCGTATCCGATGTTCCGAGGTAGCTCATCTCGCCGAAGCACTCGCCGGTGTTGAGCACGTTCAGCAAGCGGCCGCTCTTGGTGACGCGCACCTGCCCGGCCGCAAGAATGAAGAACGAGCGACCGGCATCGCCTTCCCGGATCAGGGTGGCGCCGGCCGGGTGTCGCGACCAGGTAGAGATGCGGACCACCTGCCACAGGTCGACATCGCTGAACGCCGCGAACAACGCCAGGTCGCGCAGCGTGTTGAACTTCTCGGTCTCGGGAACCAGCTCGGGCAGGTAACGGAGATCGACGAAAACGCTGGCGAGATCGGCCGAGAACTCATGCCAAGTCTGGTAGCGCCGCTCGGGATTCTTCTGCATCGCACGCTTGACAATCAGGTCGACCGCCGGGGGAATCTCGGGCCGATGCACCGACGGCGGTGGCGGATCGACATTGATGATCTGATAGACCATCGAGAAATTGTTGGTGGCCTTGAACGGCAGCTTGCCGCCCAGTAACTGGTACATCACCACCCCGAGCGAGAAGATGTCGGTCTGGTGCGTGAGATCGTGGTCGCGCACCTGTTCCGGCGACATGTAGGCCGGCGACCCGACGCCGGTCACCTGGGTGGTCTCCGATGCCAGTGAAAGCGCGGCACCGAAGTCGGAAATCTTGATGTCGGACCCTTCGGTGGCGAGGATGTTGGCGGGCTTGATGTCGCGGTGGATGATCCCGTGCCGGTGAGCGAAATCGAGCGCCTTGCTGCACTTGAAGATGATCTCGATGATGCGCGGGATCGGCAGCAGGTTCTCGACGCGGCAAAAATGCTCCAGGGTGCCGCCATCGATGTATTCCATGACGATGTAGCTGCCGGTGTCGCTCGCCTCCGCGTCGAAGATGCTGACGATGTGCGGATGCTCGAGCTTGCCCGCGAGCGAGGCCTCGGTCAGGAACAGTTTCTGGAACCGGCGGCCGTGCTCCTTGTCGATCAGCGCTTCCTGGCGCACCAGCTTGATCGCCACCTGGCGGCCGGCAAACGGATCATTGGCAAGATAGACGACGCTGGTCGCGCCCTTGCCTATCTCCTTGACGATCTCGTATTTGCCGATCTTCTGCATGCGTGCGCGCCGGACGCGAGAGCCCATTAAGATGCCGGATTCTAGCGAAAACCGTCGCCCGTGACCGATTTGCCGTCGGTCTCCTGCCAGATGCCCGATTCACCCGAAATGCCGGATTCACCCGCCGCCCAAGGCTGGCCGACCTTCGGTGAAGCCATGCGCTTCTGGACCCGGCTCGGCTGGATCAGCTTCGGCGGGCCTGCCGGACAGATCTCGATCATGCACGACGAGCTGGTCGAACGCCGGCGCTGGGTGGACGAACCGCGCTTCCTGCACGCGCTCAACTATTGCATGCTCCTGCCCGGTCCCGAGGCGCAACAACTGGCGACCTACCTGGGCTGGATGCTGCACGGCCCGGTCGGCGGCATCGCCGCCGGCCTGCTGTTCATCCTGCCATCGGTGCTCATCCTGACTGCGGCGGCGTGGGTGTATTGCGTCTTCGGCCATACCGCCTGGCTCGCGGCGTTGCTGGCGGGTGTGAAACCGGCCGTGATTGCCGTCGTGGCGGCAGCGGGCGTGCGCATGGGGCGGCGCACGCTGCGACACCCCTGGGCCTGGTCGGTGGCGATCGCCGCATTTCTGGCGCTCGCCGTACTGCGGGCGCCGTTTCCCGGGATCATTGCCGTGGCGGCACTGGTGGGCTACCTGGCGGGACGGCTGCGCCCGTCGTGGCTGCGCGTTGCATCCACTCCCGATCGCACAGGTTCGATCTATCTCGACCCGTCGGCAACGGGCAACTACCGCGGCCTCTTCATCACCACGGCATGCGCGCTCACGTTGTGGGCGGGCACCATCGGCATCCTCATCGCGGTTGCCAGGCCGGGCGACCTGCGCGTACCCATGGCCTGGTTCTTCACCAAGGCGGCACTGTTGACGTTCGGTGGCGCCTACGCGGTGCTGCCCTACGTGCAGCAGGCCCTGGTGGAGAATTTCCACTGGATCTCCGCGAACCAGATGATCGACGGCCTCGCGCTCGGCGAGACCACCCCGGGGCCGCTGATCATGGTGGTGGCGTTCGTGGGTTTCGTCGCCGACTGGAACCGCCACGGGGCCGACGTGGCCGGCGTCTGGTCGGCCATCGCGAGCGCGCTGGTTGCGGTGTTCTTCACCTTCCTGCCATCGTTCGCGTTCATCCTCGGCGGCGCGCCGCTGGTGGAAGCCACGCGCGGTCGCGTCGCTTTCACGGCGCCGCTTGCCGGCGTCACGGCCGCGGTGGTCGGCGTGATCGCCAACCTCGGCGTGTACTTTGCCAGCCACGTGATGTTTCCCACCGGGGTCGGCGATGGACCGCAGTGGTTCGCGATCGTGCTCAGCGTGGCCGCGGCCGTGGCGCTGATACACCTGCGATGGAACGTGATGTGGGTGATCGGCCTGTGCGCCGCGATCGGCCTCGCGCGCGGCTGGCTCGGCGGCTACTGAGACTTGTCCAGAAACTTGCGCAGCTCGCTCAGACGCGCCTCGATGCTCGACATCTGATAGAAGTCGCCATCGCTGTTGCGCAGGGCGATCTGCAACTGCTCCACCGCCGCCGCCAGGTTGCCGGCGCTCACATAGGCCTCCGCCTGCGACTTGTGCTGCATCATCGGCCGCGACAATGCGGCGTACGCCTTGGCCTCGAGTTCGTAGAGGCGGCCGTCGTTCTGGTCTTTGAGCAACTGACTCTCGAGCACGTCGAGCGCTTCGGCCGGGCGATTCACCGCCATCAGCGCGTCGGCATAGTCGTATCCCAGCGAGCGATCGCCGGGCCACGCCTTCACGCCATCGGCCAGAATCCTGAGCGCGGCCTGCCGATTTTTCTGGGCGATCTTCAGCCGCGCATCGAGACCCACGAGCATCGGATGCGGCGACGCCATCCGGGCCAGCACCGCCATTTCGGTCGCGGCCCGGGTGATGTTCTCGGCGCGCAACAGGGCCGTCACCAGCCCGTAGTGCGCGGCAATCTCGTTGTTGAACTTGCGATCGGCGATGAGCTCGTCGAAGAAGCCCACCGCCAAGCTCAGGTCGCCCTGGGCCGCCCTGAGCTTGGCCCGGACCAGATGAAAGTCGAGACTGTCGGGCACCTGCCGGTAGGGCAGCGAGCCGACACGGTTCTGGATATCGGCGATGCGCTCGAAAGTGACCGGGTGGGTGCGCAGATAAGTGGGTGCGCCGGTCTCGTAAGTGCGGGTGGCGCGCTGCAGACGATCGAAGAACACCGGCATCGCGTGCGGGTCGAAGCCCGCCCGCTCGAGGATGCCGACGCCAACCCGGTCGGCTTCACGTTCATTGTCGCGCGTGAACGCCAGACGACTGGAAATCGTCTGGGCTTGAGCCGCGACGATCGCCCCCGCCGCCGCCTGCGGATTGGATCGCGCCACCAGAATGGCCAGGGCAAGTGCCACCAGTGATGTCATGCCCGCTCGTTGCTGCTGATTCAGCAAGCGGGCGATGTGGCGCTGCGTGACGTGCGAGATCTCGTGCGCCAGAACACTGGCGAGTTCCGATTCGGATTGCGCGGTGAGGATCAGGCCCGAGTGCACGCCAATGTAGCCTCCCGGCATCGCGAAGGCGTTGACGGTCGAATCACGCAGCGCGAAAAACACGAAATCCATTCGCGCGCCAGGGCTCGACGCCACCAGCCGGTAGCCGATGCGATTGAGGTAATCCACCACCTCGGTATCGTCGAGATAGTTCGGCGACTCGCGCATCTGCCGCATGATGTTCCAGCCGATGCCGCGCTCCTGGGTGATCGACAACGTGGCCTCGGAAACGTCGCCCAGATCGGGCAGATCGTCGCCGCGAGCGGGCAACGTCAGGGTGAGGGCAAGCAGGGCTGTGGCAAGTACGGATGCGTGCATGGCATCGCTATGATAGCCTCGGACTCTCGATAGTTCGTTCACGCGTCGCCGCCCCGCGGCGCCAAAACCCCCGTGAGTGCACTGAACCATTTCGACGCCGAAGGCCAGGCCCATATGGTCGGCGTGGGCGATAAGGCGGAGACGACCAGGGTTGCGATCGCGACTGGCCGCATCGCGATGCAGCCGACGACACTGGCGCTGATCGTCCTGGGAACCGCGAAAAAAGGCGACGTCCTCGGCGTCGCCCGGGTCGCTGCGATCCAGGCGGCAAAGCGTACTTCCGAACTGATCCCGCTCTGCCATCCGATCGCCATCACGCGAGTAGCGGTCGAGTTCCACATCGACCACGACAACGATGCGGTTGACTGCACCGCCACGGTCGAATGTTTCGGACGCACCGGTGTCGAGATGGAGGCCCTGACCGCCACCAGCGTCGGGCTGCTCACCATCTACGACATGTGCAAGGCGGTCGATCGCGGTATGTGCATCGACGGCGTGCGCCTGCTCGAAAAGAAGGGCGGCAAGTCGGGCCACTGGACCGCCGCCACCACCACCAGCCAATGACACGGCGTGGCGGCGAACCGCAGCGGCGCCAGGCGGTCACAACCGGCATGCCGATCTTCGTTTCGAGGCGCCGATTCGCGGCTGCGGCGCTGGCGCTGCTGCTCACACCGACCGTCGCCACAGCAGCGGCGCTCGACGGGCGAGCGATAGCCCAGGGCCAGGAACGCGGCAATTGCCTCGCCTGCCATCGTATGCCGGCCGATCCGCTCGCCATGACCGACGCCACTCTCGGACCAGCGTTGCAGGATGTGCGCAAGCGCTACCCCGACCGCTCGCAACTGCGGGCGCAGATATGGGATGCCGCCGCGCGCAATCCGGAAACACTCATGCCGCGCTATGGCCGCCACCGCATCCTGACCGACGCGGAAATCGACGCCGTCACCGACTACGTGTTCGGACTGTGAACATCCGCACTCCCATCGACCGTGCAAGACGCAGCCTGGTGCGGGGGGTGCTCGCGGTAATGGTCGCGGTTCTGGCGCCGCTGAAAGCCTGGGCGGCCCGCAACAACGTCGCGTTCGACACCAAGCTGCTCGAAGAGGGCATTGCCGCCATCGGGGCCGACGGCGCGATCGAAACCGATCGCATCGTCTTCAAGGCGCCGGACATCGCCGAGAACAGCGCCATCGTGCATCTCGAGATCCAGTCGCTGCTGCCGCAGACCGCGACCATCTGGCTGTTCGCCGAGAAAAACCCGCAGCCGCTGGTGGCGCAGTTCGATCTGCTGCCGGGCCTCGAACCCTACGTCGCGGTGCGCATCAAGATGGCCGACTCCGCATTCCTGCGGGTCGTCGTCAAGGCCGCCGATCGCTTCTATTTCGTGCGCCGCGAGACCAAGGTCACCATCGGCGGTTGCGCCGGCTGATCGCCCCGACATGGCCGACCCGATCAGGATGCGCATCACGCTGGACGGCGACATCGCCATCGTCAAGGTGCTCATGCCGCACCCGATGGAGACCGGCCTGCGCAAGGATCCGAAGTCGGACGAGATGATCGAGACCGTCCCGCGCCACTTCATCGAACACGTGGTAGCCACCCACAACGGCCGTACCGTACTGGATGCGCAGTGGAGTCGATCGGTTTCGAAGAACCCTTTTCTCGAGTTTCGGGTCCGGGGCGCGAAGTCGGGCGACACCATCGGCGTCTCCTGGCAGGACAACCGCGGCGAATCCAATGCGCTGGAGACGGTCATCAAGTGACGACACCGCGGTCGGCATTGTTCTGCATGCTCGCCATCGTGGCCGTCGGCGGCACGGCGGTCGCAGCGCCGAAAGATGACCTCGCGACGATGCGGTCGCGATTCGAGCAGCGTTTCGCGGGAGTGCCGGCCGACGACTACGGGTTCGGCACCTTCATGCTCAACCGCGCCGCCCGCTCGCACTACGAAGACATCATGGCCTTTCCGCCGTTTCTCGGCGACATCGAACGCGGCAAGACACTCTGGGAAACCCGGTTCCGCTCAGGCCGCACCTATGCCGACTGCCTGCCGGCCGGCGGGCGCATGATCGCGGGCAACTATCCGTACTACCAACCGGCCGAAGATCGCGTCGTCACCTTCGAGATGGCGTTGAACCGCTGCCGCGCCGCCAACGGCGAGGCCGAGTATCGTTATGACGACCGGGCCACGATGGGTGTGCTGACCGCATATGCCCGCTCACTGTCCGACGGCATGCGCATGAACATCAGCATCGACAGTGATGGGGCGAAAGCCCGGTACGAAGACGGCAAGCGCCTGTTCTATCGCCGCATCGGCCAGATGAATTTTTCCTGCGCGACGTGCCACGTGAACAATGCCGGCAATGTGATGCGGATGGAAACCATCTCCCCGGCGATCGGCCAGGCAACGCATTTCCCCATCTTTCGGGGCGGCGATACGCTCTACACGGCGCAGATGCGCTTCACCCGCTGCATGGAGCAGGTGCGGGCCCAGCCATTCGCAATCGGCGGCGAAGACTTCAACAACCTCGAGTACTTCCACGCCTATCTGAGCAATGGCCTGCCATTGCAGGCGTCGGTGTATCGACGGTAGTCATGCCGACAGTGGCGACAGGGCTACTTCTTCGCGAGCCTGATCACCAAACCCTTGGTCAACTGCTCCACGAACCTGTCCGTGTAGCCCAATTCCTTGAGCTGCCACTTGAAGGTGTTACCGAGCTTGGCCTTGCGATAGATCCCAAGGCGGTTTTCTTGGTGAAACCGGAGCGCGCGGGCATAGAGCCCTTCGGTGACCACAGCGAGCTGGTTGGCGGCGCCCTTGTCGGTGCGCGCCTCGCTCGCCGGTGGAAAGCGGCGCCCGAGGTCGGCGGCCAGACCGCGGGCGAAGTCATCGACCTTTCGGGTGTCGAAAAAAGCGAACATGTGTGCAGCTCCGAGTGAAATCAACGACTGGTTTCATTACCGGCAATTATCATCGCGCAATGTGAACGCGGCGTCGACCGTGCCCGGGCGGTTCCTCGCCGATCGAAGCCCCTAGAGCAGCGGCGACACCGTGTGCAAACCGGCAACCCGGTACCGGAATCGATCCGATGGCCGACGTTTCTGGCAGGTGACACCACCCGAAATCAGATCCATGTCCAGCACTGATTCAGCAATACGCGCGCCACCTTCCGCGCAACCTCGTGTTTTACGAGAGTGCAGGCCCAGCAACACGGACCAGCACCCACAGACGTAACTTCACCGACACAACACGGATATTTTTCATGCTCCGATGGCTCAGAAGCGCAGCATCGAAGACCGCGTCTGCGGATCGGCTCGTGACCGAAGGTTTGGCCGTTGGGGCCAATGCCGGCGCGATTGCCGCATTCGAAGCGGCCCTTCGCCTCGATCCGGACCATGTCGGCGCGCTCCGGAGGCTCGGTCTTCTCGAGGCGAATGCTGGGCGATCCCAAACGGGGCTGGCGAAGCTGGAAAAGGCTTGCCGGCTCCAATCGCAAGGCGGCGTCAATCATTACGCCAGACATCAGGCACTCCTCGGGATGAATCAGACCGACGCTGCGGTCGATGCCCTGGTACTGGCCGTAGCCTGCTCCGACGCGGAACCTGACTGGCAGATCGAACTAGGGCTCATGCAGGAGCGAATGGGGCGGGCGGCCGACGCCTTGTCAACCTGGCGAGGTACGGTTGTGAAATTTCCGGACCAAGCTGTTGCCTGGTGGAATCTTGCACGAGCGCTGGCGGCCACCGACCAGAACCAAGACTGGATGACTGCGTTGTCGGCACTCGACCGCGCCGCCCACAGTTCTGCGGAAAGCGCCTTCGCCCTGGCTTTGTTCTTGCAAACAGAAGGGCCTGTCGACCGCGCCGAAGAGTTCTACGCCATTGCGCTGGAGCAAAACCCGGAGCATCGGGCAGCCCGGCTGAATCTCGGGGCCGTACGCCTCCAACGCGGAGATACAGACGGTGCCACTGTGGTCTTCGCGCAGTTGACAGACCGTTATCCCGACTGGACCGATGGCTGGCTCGCACTTGGCAGCACGCGGAGGATCGCCGGCCAGTTGGCGGATGCCGAGCGCTATCACGCGCATGCGGTGGCGATCGACCCGCAGTCGTTTTCAGCCCGCGTCCAGTACGCCATCACGCTCGAACAGAGCCAGAAGTTTCCCGAAGCCGAGGAGCAGTTGCACACGGCCATAAGCCAGAACCCGAACGTCGGGGAGCCTCACTTGATCCTCGGCAACGTATTGGCCGCGAGACGGCTCTACGACGAAGCGGAAGCCGCATATTGGCGGGCTGTGGAACTCGGTGGCGCAAAGGGCGACACCGATGCGTTGCTGAATCTTTCGAGCATGCTTCATCATCAAGGCCGGTTCGTGGAAGGTGCGCATGTCCTGGAAGAACTCCTGCGGCTCAAACCCGATACTCCCGAGGCACTGGGCAATCTCGGTGTGTTGTATCGCGAACTACGCCGAACCGAGGACGCGGAGCGGTACCTCAAGCGGGCTCTCGAACTCAAACCCGACATGGTGGGGCCTCATGTCAACCTTGCGAATCTCTATGGCTCCTTGGGCCGCAACACCGAAGCCGAAATGTCGGCTCGGGCAGCGCTGGCGATCGAGCCCGACAATACCGATGCGCTGCTGAATCTCGGCAACGCGATTCAGGCTCGAGGGCGGATCCGCGAATTCGTCGAGATCACGCGACGCGTCCTGCAGATCAATCCCACGCTGGCGGTAGCGTGGAGCAATCTGCTGTTAAGTCTCAATTACAGCGAGGAAACCACACCCGCCCAACTGCTCGAGGCCCAGCGCGAGTTCGCCGGACAGTTCGACCCGGGTCTGGAAGCCGAGCGAAGTTTCACGAGGCCTTCCGAGAGACGCAAACGCAAGCTGAGGATCGGCTATGTATCGCCTGATTTTCGTCGCCATGTGGTGGCCTTTTTCATCGAACCGGTGCTGCAGAAACACGATCGGAACCTGTTCGACGTGTACTGTTACTTCACCAGCACCGAGGCGGACGCCACGACCCGGCGTATTCGCGATCTGTCGGATGTCTGGCGGGAAGTGGGGCATGTTTCTGTCGATGAAGCCGAGCGCGTCATGCTGGCAGATGAGTTGGACGTCGTGATCGATCTTGCCGGTCACACCGCCAGAAATCTGTTGCCCGTATTGGCGCGCCGGGTAGCGCCCGTCCAGGTCACCTGGCTAGGCTATCCGAGCGGCACCGGGGTCGCGAGCATGGACTGGCGGATAACCGATCGGTGGGCAGATCCCGCGCCCGATGCCGACCCGCAGTATGTCGAACGCCTCTACCGATTGCCGGAGGTGTTTCTCGCCTTCAGGCCAGACGCCGAATGGCCATCGGCAAGAGTGGTGTCACCGCACCAGACAAAAGGTTACGTGACCTTCGGTAGTTTCAACAATTTCGTGAAGATCAGCGACGTCGCGATCAGGCTATGGGCTGCGATACTGGCAGCAGTATCCGGCGCACGACTCGCGATCAAGACGCTTGCGCTGCGCGATGAGGTGCTGCGACAAGAAACGCTGACAAGATTCGAAGCGTTGGGGTTCGACATTTCGCGCCTCGACCTGCTGGGGCCGAGCGATTCACACCACGATCACCTGACAACCTATTCGAACATCGACATCGCCCTGGACACGTTTCCGTATCACGGTACCACCACCACCTGCGAGGCGCTGTGGATGGGCGTACCGGTAGTCACGTTGGCCGGAGACCGGCACGCAGCCCGGGTGGGCGTATCACTGTTGACTGCAATCGGCTGCGAGGAACTGATCGGGTACTCGCCCGCCGCGTACATCGCCATCGCCGTGGCCCTCGCTCACGATCCCGAGCGGATTGCGTTACTGCGCCGGACTCTGCGGCAAAGACTGGCGGGGTCCTCGCTCGGCAATGTCGAGCGGCTCACCCGGCAGGTCGAAGCGGCCTACCTGGACATGCATGCGCAGTGGTTGGCCGGTTTCTGACCGATGTTTGTCCAGCTGTCCCGAGCTACTGAGGCTTTCTTGCTTCGAGGTTGCAACTGATCGGGATACCGGCAAACTTCAGCATGCTGGTGTCGGCAAAGAAACCGAAGTCATCCACCCGCCGAATCTGCGTGAACCCGGCCCGGATCAGGTAGAGGCTGAGAAACTCTTCGTTCAATCCGACTTGGTGATAGTCGTATTCGTCGACATGACCGCCGAACATCATTCTCATGATCAGCCAGCGATCATCGATGGTCAGAGACTCGCGCAACAAGAACAATTCGGCCAAGGTATTCAAATCCGGAACGCTGACGTTGAGCATGCCGCCAGGGGCGAGAACGCGACACCACTCTCGAAGAACCTCGGCGATCTCGTCTCGATAGTCGAAATGCTCCATCACGTGCGATGCGTACACTACGTCGAACGAATTCTCCGCGAAGCGCGCGAGATCTTTCGCGTTACCCACATGGTCGACTTCAGGCCGTTCAAGAGCATCCAGGATTTCCCACCCATCCGATCGTTCCTTGCCGCCGATATGCAGCCTGCGCATGTGGTCGAGTCCTGAAAATACCGCGCGGTCGCGGCTGATGAACTGGGAAAACGACAAAGGGGCCCGAAAGCCCCCTCGTCGCGAAAAACCGGGAATGCAACTGCCGATCAGGTCTTCGGGAGATACTTCGCAGCGATGCTGCCGGTGATCGCCCAACGGTTGCCGGCTGCGTCGCAGGTGGATGTCCAGACGATGTTGGAACCATCTACCGCAGCGTTGATCGCTCTCACCACGACGGTCACCACCCCGGAAGCAGTACTCGCTGTCGTAAGGACGACGCTGGTTACGTATTTTCCGGTGATCGACGTCGCAAGGCCGGCCGACGCGTTGTCGGTAACGCCGTTAGAAGTGGCGGCGGCGCCCAGCGTCCCCTCGGAACAAGCCTGACCAACGGACAGACGGGCCGGGTCCGAGAGGCTGACCGCTTCCTGAAGCCTGGCGCGGATGGTGTAGTCCTGATAGGCCGGCAGCGCGACCGCCGCCAGGATGCCGATGATCGCGACCACGATCATCAGTTCGATAAGTGTGAAACCTTGCTGGATGCGCTTCATGTGGAGCTCCTGATGTAATGGGTGGTGATGAACGTGAGACACGAACGGGCACTGTGCGGCGGGACTAAAGGCAAGCGGTATGCCAGTGAGGCCCCGACAACCCCTAAAAACTGCCCGGGTGCGTCAGGTGAGGCACATGGGTCGAAACATGAGCGTTGGAACAGCTCGAAAAAATTTGCGCGAGGTTTTTCGATCGGAGCGTATAGCGCAAAAATACTTACCAAACGATAGATTTAAAACGAAATGCCGTCGACGAACGCAATGAACAATCAATGCCTCATCGACGTGATCGGCAGTTCCTGACGTTTTCTGTCAGTCGCCGGCGTACCCCGGTATGGCTGACACATCGACGTCGTCGATCTGCTCGCGATCGAGAAACCGCTCGGCGTACCGCAGGTAGACGCGCTGTCCAACGAAGATGTCGAACAGGTCCGGATCGACATGGCCGTTGAGCCGGAACTTGCCGAGGATGTGCAGCGATTCGGTCAGGGTCTTGCCCTTCTTGTAGGGTCGATCCTTGGCGGTGAGCGCCTCGAAGATGTCGGCAATGCCCATGACCCGCGCCGGCACCGACATCTGGTCACGCGTGAGCCCGCGCGGATAGCCTTTGCCGTCCATGCGCTCGTGGTGACCCCCGGCGAACTCGGGCACGTGACGCAGATGCCGCGGCCACGGCAGTGCCTCCAGCATCTTGATGGTCACGTCGATGTGGTGGTTGATGATCTGTCGCTCGCCACTGGTCAGGGTGCCGGCCCGGATGGTGAGGTTCTCGATCTCTTCTGCGGTGAGAAAGTCGGCCATTTCGCCGTCGACGTTGCGCCAGCGATATTTGACGGCGATGTCACGCACCCGGTCCTGGTCGCCGGGAGACATTGCCTCCGAGCCCACATTGCACTGGCGCACAAACGCACGATCACCATCGATCTCGACGAGGCGCTCACGCAGCGTTTCGGTCAGCGTGGCAGTCTCGGTACCGGCCGGCAACGCAGCGATGCGACGCAACATCTCGATCTCGGCATCGCGCCGCACCACCTCGAACCGGGTATCGACCAGGTGGATGCGGTCGGTGATCGTCTGGAGCTTGGTCGCCTTGTCGACCACATGCACCGGCGTGGTGACCTTGCCGCAGTCGTGCAACAAGCCAGCGATCTTGAGTTCGTAGCGCTCGTTGTCGCTCATGCGCCAGTCGGCCAGCGGTCCCGAACGGGTGTCGTGGGCCGCTTCAGCGAGCAGCATGGTCAGCACCGGCACCCGGTTGCAGTGACCGCCCGTGTAAGGCGACTTGTCGTCGATGGCCTCGTTGATGAGGTGGATAAACGACTCGAACAGCTGCTCGAGCTGGACGATCAGCAGGCGATTGGTCAACGCGACCGCCGCCTGCGAAGCCAGCGATTCGGCCAGGCGCTGGTCGGCTTCGTTGAAAGCGACGATCCCGCCACTGTCCCGGTCGATGGAATTGATCAGTTGCAGCACGCCGATGATCTCGCCCTCGTGGTTCTTCATCGGCACCGTGAGAAACGACTTCGACCGGTAACCCGTGCGGCTGTCGAACGCCTTGGTTCCGGAGAAATCGAAGCCGTCGGCCACGTACGCATCGGTGATGTTGACGGTGCGGTCGCGCAGGACGGCATAGGCGGCCACCATCGACGTGTTTTCGGTGCCATGGGCGTCGCGCAACGGCACCGGATCGAACGGTATTTTCACGCCAGTGGTGCCGCCCATGGCGATGCCGAGCGAGGTCGTGCGGATGATCTCGAAATTCAACCGATCCCGATCTTCGGGATGGCGGCGGTACAACGTGCCGCCGTCGGCGTTGGTGATCTTCTTGGCGGCGACGAGGATCGCTTCGAGCAGGCGATCGAGGTCTTTCTCCTTCGACAGCGCGATGCCGACCTCGTTGAGTTCTTCGAGCCGGCGGAACAGATCGACCGCCAGCGCTGCCTGAGTTCGATGCGCCGACATGTCGGCAGTGGTCATCGGGTGGGAGGCCGACCGCTCAGCACCGCAGGGTCCCCCCAGGATGTTGCCCCTCTGGGGGGAAGCCGTAGCGCAGCGCAGGCTGGGGGTGGGAGTAACCTCTCACTTGATGCAGACCGCGCGCACCTGCTTCATGTCGGTGATGCCCTGTAGCACTTTCTCGATGCCATCCTGCTTGAGGGTTCGCATGCCCTCGGCCAAGGCCGTGGCAACGATCTCGGCGACCCGCGCGTGCTCCTGGATGTGCTTCTTGACCGTGTCGGAGCCAACCAGCAGTTCGTGCAGGCCGACACGTCCTTTGTAACCGGTGCCATTGCAAACGTCGCACCCGACCGGCGAATTGACCATGATCTGACCCTTCTCGTTGCCGAAGGTCTGCACCCATTCGCGATAGATGCCTTCGTAGGCGGCTTTAGGATCCTTTTTCCACTGCTCAGTATTGCGCAACTCCGAGCAGTATTCTTCGAGCATGCCTTTCAGCTCCTCGCTGCTGGGCACGTGCGGCGCCTTGCATTTGGCGCACAGCCGTTTGGCCAGACGCTGCGCCAGCACGCCCAGCAGGGCATCGGCGAAGTTGAACGGGTCCATGCCCATGTCGAGCAGGCGGACGACCGACTCGGGCGCGCTGTTGGTGTGCAGCGTCGCGAACACCAGGTGGCCGGTGAGCGAGGCTTCGATGCCGATCGCTGTGGTTTCCTTGTCGCGCATTTCGCCGACCATGATGATGTCGGGATCGGCTCGCAGGAAGGCGCGCATCGCCGTGGCGAAGTTCAGGCCCGCCTTCGGATTCATCTGGACCTGGCGCAAGCCCTTCTGGGTGATTTCCACCGGGTCTTCAGCGGTCCAGATCTTGGTTTCGGGCGTGTTGAGGTAGCCTAGAACCGAGTGCAGGGTCGTGGTCTTGCCGGAGCCGGTCGGGCCGCACACGAAGAACAGGCCGTAGGGCTTGGTGACGGTGTCCTTGACGTTCTTGAAGTTGCGCGCCGACAGGCCCAGCTTCTCCAGCGGAATCGGCTCGCCGGCCGCGAGGATTCGCATCACGATGTCTTCGACGCCGCCGGCGGAGGGCACGGTCGCGACCCGCAGCTCGATGTCGAGCGGGCCGAACTTGCGAAACTTGATCTTGCCGTCCTGCGGCTTGCGCTTCTCGGAGATGTCGAGATCGCACATGATCTTCAGCCGCGCGATCAGCGCGTTGCGGTACGACGCCGGCACCGAAATGTAGTGTGTCAGCGTGCCGTCCTTGCGGAAGCGCACCTCGGTCTTGGCCTTGCCCGGAAATGGCTCGATGTGGATGTCGGAGGCGCCCTGGTGATAGGCGTCGATGATGATCTTGTTGACCAGCTTGACCAGTTCGTTATCCTGCGCCAGCGAAACGTCGTCGTTGGTGGCGGTCGCACCCTCGTCGATGTCGTCGTCGAGCTTGCCGAGCAGCTCGCCGATATCGGCGCCGTCAATGATCTCGACGCCGTTGCCGCCGAAAAACTGGTCGAGCGTGGCGCGAAACTCGCGCAGCGGGCACACCCGGAATTGCACCTTCGAGCGCGGGAACACGTTGGAGACGACGCGCGAGGCGCGCAACCGTTCCGGATCGGTGGTGACCACCAGGATGCCGTCCTTGTTCTCCTCCAGCGGCACCCAGCCGTTGCTCTCGACGAACTCGCGCTTCAGGTTCTTGAGCAGATCCATCGGTTTGATACGGTCGAGACGGAATGGCTCGTACGGAACGCCGAAGAAGCTCGCCAGCGCTTCGCCGATGGCCTGTGGCTTGACCTGGAATTCGTCGGTCAGAACCTCCTCGATATCCAGGCCCTTGCGCCGCGCCGAGCGCGTCGCCAGCTCCATTTCCTCGCCCGACAGCACCGCGTTGGCAACCAGCCCGTCGTATTTGCCCTTGACCGTGTTCGGCGTCCGCTGGCGCTGCTTGAGCGCGATCGAGAGCGTTTCGCAAAGATGCGTGATGCCTTCTTCGGCCAGCGTACCGAAGGCCTCATCCACGTGGTTGTTGATGATCTGGATGACGCCGACGAGCTCGTTGGTGCCAACCTCCATCACCGGGGTGACCAGCATCTGCTTGGTGCGGTAGCCGGTGCGCTTGTCGACCTCTTTCAGGAAGCGCAGTTGCGGGCTCAGGCGCTTGAGTTCGTTCTCATCGTAGACATCGCGGATGTTGATGAGCTTGCGCGTGAGCGCCACGTAGCCCGCGATCGACTGCTCGTTCAACGGCAGCTTGAGGTCCTTGAACGACGCCAGACCGCTCTTGACCTTGGAGACGATCGACTGCTTGTCTTCGGCAAGGGCGTAGATGGTGAGGCGATCGGCGTCGAACAGCGAGCAGATATCCTGCGAGAGCTCGAGCATCAGCTCGTCGATGTTGGCGGTCGCGTGGATCTTGTTCGTGACCGCCTGCAGCTTGCGCTGGAATTCCAGCTTGCTGCTCATCTCGGCCAGATTCTGGCTCGACTGCGGCTTCGACTCGATCACGGAACTCATGGCTTCATCCTTGGCGAATACCCGGCCCCGGACCACCCCGGCAGCCCTTGCCGTCGCCGCAGCGCGACTCTGGCTTCATGATTCTAAACCCCACCCGGGATGAGCATTGCGTGAACACGAGGGTGTTTCAGAACTTGAATACATGACCGTTGGCGAGCATGCGCGGCTGATATTGCCCGGCGCACTCCTCGACCTCCGCCATGGTGATGGCACCTTCCCCGGGCTTGAGGTGAGTCACGAACACCCGCACCGGCTGCGTAAGCTTGCCCAGCTCGATCGCCAACCCGTCGGGCCACAGGTGCTTGGAGGCGAGCGACAACTCGCGGTCCGAGTTGCCGAACGCGGTTTCGATGATCAGGTAGCGCAGGTTCCGGATCTTGTTCACTTCGACCCACAGCGCGTCGCAGGTGCAGGTGTCACCGGTGAAAACCAGGCTGGCGTCACCGCTGTCGAGCTGGTAACCGTTGGCCGGTACCGTATGGCAAGCCGGGAGCGCGGTGATGCGGCGCCCCTGCAGATCGATGGTCTCGCCGAGCGCGATCGGCTGGAACCGGAGGAACGGCCGGGTTTCGTTCGGAATCTGGGAGAAGTCGGGCCAGATCAGCCAGTTGAAGATGTGGGCCCGGAGGATCGCCAGGGTTTCCGCAGTCGAGTACACCATGATCGGGCGGTCGCGCATGCCCCCGACGGTGTCGACCAGGAACGGCAGCATCGCCAGGTGGTCGAGATGGCTGTGGGTCAGGAAGACATGGTCGATGAGCTGGAGCTCGGCCAGGGTCAGGTCGCCGACGCCGGTACCGGCGTCGATCAGGACATCCTGGTCGAGCAGCATCGAGGTGGTGCGCAGGTTGCCACCGATGCCGCCGCTGCAACCCAGTACTCGTATCAGCATGGCTATTTGGTGTCGAAGTCGTAGACGCCGTCCCACCCGGTGGGCGGCGGGGTCAGGCGAAAGTGGGCGATGCGCTCCAGATAGGCCTCGTATAGCACTACGCCGGGCTCCATGCGCTGGAGATTGAGCAGTTGCAGCTCGGCCTTGTCCCAATCCTGGGCGCGGTAGAACTTGAGCGCCTGCTGGAACAGCTTGAGGCGGTCGAGCACATCCTTGCCGACTTCGGTCTGCATGCCGACCGGTTCGAAGATCGCGACCGGAACCGCCTTGCCTTTCACCCGGACGCGGTCGATCTCGCGGTAGACAACCTCGGGCACCATCGCCTTGGTGCTCTCGCCCACGATCATGGCCACGCCATAGCGCTTGGTGATGTTCTCCAGACGCGACGCGAGGTTCACCGCGTCGCCCATGACGGTATAGGCCATGCGCACCTCGGAGCCCATGTTGCCCACGTTCATGCGCCCGCTGTTGACGCCGACCCCGATACGCAGTGGCGGCCAGCCGCGGGCAATGAACTCAGGTTCCAGCGCCGCGAGCTTCGCCTGCATTTCCATACCTGCCATCACCGCGTGCCGGGCGTGATCCGGATCGTCGATCGGCGCCCCCCAGAAGGCCATGATGGCGTCGCCCATGTACTTGTCGATGGTGCCGCGCTGGCTGTAGATCACCCGCGTCATCGGCGTCAGATAGGCGTTCATGAGCTGCGACAGGGCTTTGGGGTCGAGGCCCTCGGAGATGGTGGTGAAGTTGCGCACGTCGGAGAACAGCACCGACAGTTCCCGGTTCTCGCCTTCGAGCGAGTACTGGTCGGGGTTTCGGCTCATCTCCTCGGCGATCTCCGGCGGAACATACTGACCGAAGCGATCCGTTATCTTGCGCTTCGCCCGGGTCTCGACGAAGTAGCCATAGGACATGTTGAGGGCGTACAGCGCCGTCGTAAGCAGCAGCCCCGACGCCAGCGGCAAGACCAGGTTGCCACCGCTCCACACTGCCAGATTGAGCGCGAACACCGCGCCGAGCACGGCCACGGTGGCGATCGTGGCCCGCATCGGATTCAGGAACGGCAGCCCGATCGCGAGCGCCAGGCCGATCAGGGACAACAGCACCACCTCGGCGCCGAGCACATAGGGTGGTTTCTGCTTGATGTTGCCGTCGAGCATACCGGCGATCAGGTTGGCGTGGATCTCGACCCCGGGGTAGAGCGGAGCGACCGGCGTGGACCGCAGATCCTGCAGGCCGGGGGCGGTGGTGCCGACCAGCACCACCCGACCCTTGAGAATCTCGGGCGCGACCCGGTCACGCAGCACGTCGGCGGCCGACACATAGGGAAAGCTGCGTTCCGGTCCGCGATACGGCACCAGCGCGCGCACCTGCTCGTCCACCGGCACCCGCAGCGGCCCGATCTCCAGCCATTCGAGGCCGGGATATCCCTTGGTGAAGACGCTGTCGGCGGGATAGCCCGGTTTGATCGCGGGCGATTGCAGCAACAGCCGCGTGACCGCCATCGCCAGCGGCTCGTAGTAGGCACCCTTGTACTCGGCCAGCATCGGCACGCTGCGATGCACGCCGTCGACGTCGGTCGCAGGGGTGAAGTGTCCACCCCCGGCAGCCGCCGCCTGGAGTTCCGGCAGGTTGCCGCCGAAGCCCGGAAAACTGGTGAAGCGGATGGTGCGGCCGCCGAAGGTTCCGGCCGGGAGCACCGGCTTCGGGATGGCACCGATCGCAACTCCGTCGGTACCCTGGGGCACCAGATTGGTGAAGTAGAAACCGAGGATGACCGGTCGGCCCTTCAGTTGCTCGGCCAGCAGCCGGTCGTATTCCAGCCTCGGTGCCAGCGCGTCGATCGCATTGCGGAACTGCGCATCCCCGCGCAGTTCGCCCTGTTCGAGACCGCGCAGGATGCCCAGGCCCGAACTCTCGTCACGCTCCGCGAACACCACGTCGAAGCCGAGCACGCTGATGTGATAGCGATCGAACAGCTTCGCCACCAGTTCGGCGACACGGTCGCGGCGCCATGGCCAGCGACCCTCCTCGGCCAGGCTTTTCTCGTCGATGTCGACGATCACGACCCGGGGGTCGACGGTGCGCGGCATGGTGAGCAGCAGCCGCGCGTCGTAGGCGAATGCCTCCAGGCGTTCGATGAAGCCGAACCGGGTGATGCCCGCCGCGTGCACCAGGAAGAAGGCCAGAACCACCAACCCAAGAATGATGCGCGCAGCGTGTTTCTTCAAAAAGCCCCCGTATCGACCTCGATGTGCCCTTGCGGACGAGACCAACCCGACCGAACCATGAGGTGCCCGTCAGCCGCTGTGACGCGTCAAACTGCCGGCCGAAAAAAGAACTCCATCTTCACGCCGGCGAGTTCGATCACGTCGTGGTCCTTGATCTGATGAGCCTGTCCGTCGAGCGCCCTGCCGTTGAGGATCGGCATCGTGGTGCCTTCGACATGAGTGATGAAATAGCCCTGCGGCCGCTTGGCGATCACGGCAACCTGCACCCCGGGCTTGCCCAGTGTGGTCAGTGCCTTCGCGAGCGGCAGTTCCTTGCCGGCGTTCGGCCCGGACAGAATCTGGATCACCCCCTGGGGACCAGCCTGGATCGGGGGCGCGGGGGGGGGAGGCGCCGACGCGGCAGCCATGTTGCGGGCCGCATTGATCTGGGTATCGGTGAGCCGGGCCGCGGGCGGGAGGGTGGCGGTGCCAGCATTGGTATCACCCATGCGGGCCTCGACCGGCACACGAGGCGGCGCGCGCAGCACCATGGTTTTCTCGAAATCAGCGGCGCTGGTGCCGGCGATCGACTCGTTGGCGTACTTGAGCTTGTACTTGCCGATCTCGACCGTGTCGCCGTTCTGCAGAAAATGCTTCTTGACCGGTTGCCCGTTGACCAGCGTCCCGTTGGTGCTGCCGAGATCTTCGAGGAACGAGTCGTTGAGGATGGTCACGATCGCGGCATGTTCGCCGCTGACCGCAAGGTTCTCGATCGGGATGTCGTTGTGGGCCTTGCGGCCGATCGTGGTGCGCTCCTTGGTCAGCGTGTATTCCTTGAGGACCACACCATCGAGCGTGAGAGTCAGCTTAGCCATAGCACCATCCCTGTGTTTACTTGAACCACGACAGGACCTTGCCGAGCCAGGTCTCCGCCGCCGGAAAGTCGCGAGTCACTTTCACCAGAATGACAGACACGTTGTCACGTCCGCCATTGTCGTTTGCCATCTGCACCAGCTGGTTCGCGGCCAGCGGCAGGTTCGCCCCCATGGCGTTAAGGGTGAGTTCGATGTCCTCGTCCTCGACCATGTCGTTCAGCCCGTCGGAGCAGAGCAGGTACAGGTCTCCGGGTCGCGCGTCGTAGGTATGGATCTCGGCCTCGGCATCGGCCTCGATACCCAGGGCACGCGTGACCAGATTCTTGTTCTGCGAATGCCGGGCCGCTTCGCGGCTGATCATGCCGGCGTCGATCTGCTCCTGCAGCAGGCTGTGGTCGCGGGTGATCTGCTCCAGCCGCTCGTCACGCAATCGGTAAAGGCGCGAGTCGCCGATGTGTGCCACCGACAGCCGATTGTCGCGGAACAGGGTGACGACCAGGGTGGTGCCCATGCCGGCATACTGCGGCTGGCTGTTCGCCGATTGGTAGATCGACGTGTTCGCCTTCGCGGTGATGCCCTTGAGCAGCCGGATCGCCTGCAAATCGCCATCGGCCTGATCGAGACCGTGCAGACTGGTGCGGGCGATGGCTTGGCGCATCTCCGAGGTGATCAGCGCCACCGCGATGCCGCTCGCGACTTCGCCGGCGTTGTAGCCCCCCATTCCATCGGCGAGAACGGCGAGACCGATCTCGCCATCGGCCGCGCAGGCGTCTTCGTTGTGGGAGCGGACCATGCCGGTGTGCGTGGCGGTCGAGATTTCCAGGGCCTTGACCAGATTCATGGATTACAGGACGACGCCGACTGTTGATGACAATTGTGCCGCGCACTGGCGGATCGCCGCCGCCATCTCGTCGCCACTGCGGAACCGGTCTTCGACATTCTTGGCCAGGGCACGATCGATGATGCCAGCCAGACATGGCGGCAGCGCCGGGTTGACGCTGAGGATGTCGATCGGCTGCTCATTGGCGATCTTGTACATGAGCTGCGTCATGGTTTCACCCTGGAACGGGAGGCTACCGCTGGCCAGCTGGTAGAGCGTGACGCCGAGCGAAAACAGGTCGGAAGGGCCATCGATCTTGCGGCCGGCAAGCTGCTCCGGCGACATGAACGAGGGCGTGCCGAGCACCATGCCGGTCTTGGTCTTCGACGAATCGGTGATGCGCGCGATGCCGAAGTCGGTGACTTTCACCGAATCGCTCTCCGGGTCGTACATGATGTTGGCCGGCTTGATGTCGCGGTGCACGACATTCTGCGCATGCGCGTAGTTCAGGGCGTCGGCGACCCGGGCAACGATGCTCATCGTCCGCGGCAGCGGCAACAATCGATCGGCCTTGACGTAGGGGGCAAGGTCCTTGCCCTTGAGAAACTCCATGGCGATGTAGGCGAGATCGTGCTCTTCGCCGGCATCGAAGATGGTGACGATGTTGGGGTGATTCAGGCGCCCGGCGGTTTCGGCCTCGCGGAAGAACCGCTGCTTCACGTCTTCCAGTTCGTCGGGCTCGAATTCCTGCGACAGCGCCATGGTCTTGATCGCCACCACGCGGCCGATCTTGGGATCCTTGCCGAGGTACACCACGCCCATCGCACCCTTGCCGAGTTCCTTCTCGATCTGGTAACGGCCGAGCATGGGCTTCTCGACCATACCACCCTCGAGAATCATGGTGGATGCGTTGCTCCGGCCGCCGCTGCCGCCGAGAATGACCGTCTCGGACATCTGTTTCGCGCGCGACAGCTTCTGCTCGAGGTCGCGGAACTTCGGATTGTGCCCGCCCATGTATTCGTACACGGACTGCGCCTTGTTGAACTGGCGCTTACGCTCGAAGTCGAGAGCAAGGTTGTACAGGTTGTCCATCAGCGAGGCATCGAGCGGACACTTGCGGAACTTGTCGAACGCCATGTCGAGCTGCCCCTGCCCCTGGAACGCGAGCCCGAGCATGCGATTGGATTCGGCGGATTCGAGATCGGACTTCAGCTTGCCACGCTCGGTGACCAGAAAACGCTTGGTGGTGAGCGCCAGATGGCCGATGACGAGCAGCACGACAGGCGCCATCAGGGGGATCCACAGCAACTGGGTGGTCATCAGGGCGAAGTGGGCGCCGATGAGTGCCACCGCCAAGCCCACCGTGATCAGCGCCGCCGACCCCGCCTTGATCCGCGGCAGCACCAGCGCCAGATAGGCCGCGATCACCAGCATGGCGGCCAGCGAGACATACGGCGCCCACGAGGGCTGAACGAAGAAGTCTTCCTGCAGAAGGCTCGACACCGAGTGCGCAAGGATCAGCACCGGCGACATCGCCGCCGCAATCGGCGTAACGGTCGTGGTGCCGAGCCCGGCTGCCGTGGGTCCGATCAGGACGATCTTGTCGCGATATTTGTCGGCTGGAATCTTGCCGCTCAGTACGTCGTAAAAAGAATCCACCTGGAACGCAGGCTTGGCATCGCGATCGCGGTAGAAGTAGGTGAGCATCTGCAGATTGGCGTCGGTACGAATCGACAGCTTGCCGAGCTTCACGCCTTCGCCGTACCGGACGGTAACGTCCTTGGTCTGCAGATTCAGGCTGCGCGCCGCGACCATCAACGACAGCGAGGGAAACAGCATGTCGTAGTACCGCACCACCAGGGGCTCGGACCTGACGCCGCCATCGACGTCGATGCCGGTGTTGAGATGCCCCACGCCGCTGGCGACATCGCCCAGGGCCGGGATCGGGATCACCGGATTCAGGACCGAGGTCGGGAGGTCACCCCCATCGCCGGTCTGCGCCGCCAGCGGCAGGACGCTGTTCTTCACGTAGGACGGCAACTCGCCATCGGGGTTGCCCATTGGTTCGCGATCGAACTGCTGAAACACCATCGCCAGCACGACGTTCCTGGCGGCACCGATGCTCGCAGCAAGCTTGCGGTCGGTGTTCAGGTTCTGTTCGGCCTCACCGAGCGTGACCTCCATTTCGGGCAGCGCTTGCTGCGCCGCCGGCGGGGCGGCCTGGAACTGAACGATGAGCTTGTTGATGTAGACCAGACCGGGATCGACTTGCGGCTCGGCGAAGAACACCGTGCTGGCGACCGTGCGTGCCTTCGCCTGGGTGAGCAGGTCGATCATCTTCGCGTGCACGTCGCGTGGCCAGGGCCAGCGGCCGATGTTGCCGATGCTCTGGTCGTCGATGGCGATCACCGCGATCCGGTCGCTCGGCGTCTCACCGGTGGCGCGCACACCCATGTCGTAGGCGACTCGTTCGATACCCTGGATGGCCGATCCGCGCGACACGATGAGCACCACAAGGGCGATCACCACCGCGACGAACCAGTCCGCTTTCCAGAATCCGAGTTTGCCCATGCCTCGTGCCTGTCTTTACGCCCTCAGTAACCGCCGCCCGAAAGCTGATGAATTGCGCCCCGCATCAATCAACTGGAGATTTTTATGTTCTGAAGTAGGTAGTTACCCCCCGTATATTAGATATGGTACGACATTAAGGTCAAAAGTCCATGATTTTTTACGGTTTTGGTACCCTACAAACAATCGGAAGCAGAGTAAATGGGGGGGGCAGGTCAATACCGGCGCCGGTGCAGGACAGACTCGCATGCCATGCAAGCAGCAGCAGATCGCGCCTTACAGGCCTTCGACCAGGACGACATTGCAGACGGCGGTTCGCAGACGCAGGGCCTTGGCTTCAGCGTAGCCCTCGCCGTGATACCACTGCCTGGCTGCTTCCATGCTGGAAAACTCGAGCACCACGACCCGCTGCGGCCGCCAATCGCCCTCCAGGATGTCGACGGCGCCGCCACGAACGATGAAGCGACCCCCGCCCGCGTCGACGATCGGACCCACCATCTGGCGATAGGCCTGGTAGCCGGCCGGGTCGGTCACGTCGATATCGACAATCAGGTAAGCGGACATTCGAGTCTGGCCTCAGGTCGGGATGACGGCGGATGCTAGCAAGCAGTGGCGATCTCGCCAACACATCGCTACGGCAGGCCCCGCGAGACCGGTTCGAATGCCAGGGTCGAGCCCGGCCTTGCCCCCGGCGCCAGGCGTCAGGGCCCGAACGGCATCTCGGCCCGCGCCACCAGACCGACCAGAACCCGTTCGAGGGCGTCGTGTACCTGCTCCCAACTCACGGTCTCCGCCGACGCTCTGGCTGCGAGCCCGAGCGCCCGGCCCCTGGCCGGTGTCCGGACCAGGCCGGCCGCCAATGCAACAAAGGCGTCGCTATCGCCGAAACCGGCGAGCAGTCCGTTTTCACCGTTGCGAATGTGTTCCCGGCCTGCGGCATAGTCGAAGGCAACGACGGCCAGCCCGCTCGCCATCGCTTCCAGGGTCACGTTGCCGAAGGTTTCCGTCAGACTTGCGAACAGAAACAGATCCGCCGAGGCGTAGTGCCGGGCGAGATCCTCGCCAGTTCGCATCCCCGCGAACACGTGTTCCGGATATCGCCGTTCCAGCGCGGCGCGTTCCGGCCCGTCGCCGACGAGAACAAGGCGCGCGGCGGGATTGCGCTGGCGCACGGCGGCGAAGGCTTGGAACACCACCGGCAGGTTCTTCTCCGGCGCAAGGCGGCCGACATAGAGGGCGATCGTTTCATCGCCAGCCAAGGCCCATGACCGGCGCAACGCCTGGCTGCGTCGCGCCGGCGAAAACAACACCGTGTCGACGCCGCGCGCCACGACCCGAACGTTGCGATAGCCGGCGGCGACCATGGCCTCCTGCATCTCGCGAGTCGGAACCATCGTCACCTGGGCCTTGTTGTGGAACTTGCGCAGATAGGCGGCGATCGGCTTCTTCAGCCAGCCGACCCCGTAGTACCGGCTGTAGCTATGGAAATTGGTATGGAACTCGGAAGCCGCCGGGATCCGGAGCCGATGGGCAGCGGACAGTGCAGACCAGCCGAGTGGCCCCTCGGTGACAACCTGGACGACATCGGGTCGCCGGGCCTGCCAGAGCCGTATCAGGCCCTGGCGCGCCGGCAACCCCACCCGCAAGCTGTCGTAGCGCGGGATCGGCACACCCCGTTTGAGGATTTCCTCGAGGTTGGTCTGCACCACCGCGGCATCGCTGGCGCTCTGGCGCGGACGGATCAACTGCACCTGGTGGTTACGTGCCTGCAACGCGACGACCATGCGCCCCAGCGTCATCGCCACACCGTTGACCTCGGGTGGATAGGTCTCGGTGACGACGGCAACGCGCAGGCTCGGGCGTCGCGCGGGCAACTGTTGCAGCAGGAATGGGTCCTCGTGCACGGCGCGCACTGTCGCGCTGTCCCGCGAAACCTGCGTGACGATCGCGTGATGCTTTCATGTCATTGTTCATTGAGGGTCGGAAAACCACGTCGGACCTCACCGCCAGGGACGTCGAACGAAGGAACGGCGAGCGAAGGAGCCACGCCCACAGGGCCGCCCGAGGACGGGACGCCCCCTCAAGGAGCTGACCTTCTATCGCGCTGGACACGGGAAACTTGTTTCGCTACTCTTGCCGCATGCATGTAGCGCAACGTGAGTTCACTGACGAGATAGTCGAGCGGATCGGGCAGGCCGTTCGTGAAACGGCGGACCTTACGCGCA
>JANXYG010000145.1 GCA_025350245.1 Betaproteobacteria bacterium | reverse complement strand
GCGAGCAGCGTGTCGTCTTCGAGTTTTTTCGCCTGGTGCGCCGTCATCTTGCCTTGCGCCGCGCTGCCCATGCCGTAGCCTTTCTTGGTCTGGGCAAGGATCACGGTGGGGCGGCCCTTATGATTGACCGCCGCGTGATAGGCAGCGTAGATCTTTATGGGATCGTGGCCACCGCGTTTCAGCCGGTCGATGTCTTCGTCCGACATGTGCGCTACGAGTTGCTGCAGCTCGGGATATTTGCTGAAGAACGCTTCGCGATTGAAACGGCCATCCGTTGCGGCGTACTTCTGGAATTCGCCGTCGACGGTTTCGTGCAGGCGCTTGAGGATCACGTTGTCGTGGTCGCGGGCAAACAGCGGGTCCCAGTCGGAGCCCCACAGCAGCTTGATCACGCGCCAGCCGGCGCCGGCGAACAGGCCTTCGAGTTCCTGGATCACGGAACTGTTGCCGCGCACCGGACCGTCGAGCCGCTGCAGGTTGCAGTTGACCACGAAGATCAGGTTGTCGAGGCCTTCGCGGGCCGCGAGCGCCAGGCCGGCGAGCGACTCCGGCTCGTCCATCTCGCCATCGCCCACGAACGACCAGATCTTGCGACCGTCGGTGTCGAGGATGCCGCGGTCACGCAGGTAGCGCATGAACTTGGCCTGGTAGATGGCGTTGAGCGGCCCCAGGCCCATCGACCCGGTCGGGAACTGCCAGAAGTCGGGCATCAGGTAGGGGTGGCAGTACGACGACAACCCCTTGCCGCCGGTTTCGCGCCGGTAGTGGTGGAGCTTGTCCACCGGCATCCGGCCTTCGAGGTAGGCGCGCGAGTACATGCCTGGCGCGGAGTGCGGCTGGAAATACACCAGGTCGCCATCCTGGCCGGCACGGAAGAAATGATTGAAGCCGACCTCGAACAGATCGGCGGCGGAGGCGTAGCTCGCGATATGCCCGCCGAGGTCGGAATTGGTCTTGTTGGCGCGCACCACCATGGCGAGCGCGTTCCAGCGCACCAGCGACATCAGGCGCTGCTCGATTTCGAGGTTGCCGGGAAACTGCGGTTGCTCGGCGACCCCGATGGAGTTGGCGTAGGGGGTGCTCAGCACCGCGGGCAGCGCCACGCGCCGGTTGCGGGCATGGTCGAGCAGCTTGCGCAGGATGAACGTCGCGCGCTCGCGACCCTCGGTCTGGACGATGGCATCGAGGGCGTCGAGCCACTCCCGGGTCTCGGTCGGATCGAGGTCGGGCGGCAGCACCCGCCAGTGACCGGAGGCGTCTGGCTGCTGCTGCTGATCGGAAAGGTCGGTCATCGTGGGGGCTCCGGAAGGCGGTTGCATGGCGTCGCGCGTAGCGCGCGAGACAGCCCCCAATCGTAGCCGTATCCGTGAAGCACGGGGTGTCGAAGCGCACACCGTGCCCGGGCGCGAGCCGCATAGAATGCTGCTTTCAAAGCTCACGGAGGCATGACATGCCGGACCTGCCCGACGCCATCGACTGGAAGATCCTCGGATTGCTGCAACAGGATGCCCGCCTGACCAATGTCGAGCTGGCGCGCCAGGTGCATCTGTCGCCCTCGCCGTGCCTCGCGCGGGTGCGCGCGCTGGAGGCCCAGGGCTACATCAGCCGCTACGTGTCGCTGCTCGATCCGTTGCGGCTGGGTTTGCAGGTGAGCGTGTTCATCCAGGTGCGCCTGGAGCGGCAGATCGAAGCGGCGCTGAACAAGTTCGAGCGCGCCATGCTCGAACGCCCGGAAGTCATGGAGTGCTACCTGATGACCGGCGACGCCGACTACCTGCTGCGGGTGGTGGTGACCGACATCCCGGCGTTGCAGGATTTCATCGTGAATTTCCTGTCGCGGGTGCCGGGGGTGGGCAACATCCAGTCGAGCTTCTCGCTCAAGCAGGTCAAGTATCAGACCGCGCTCCCGCTACCCGTTGGAACCGTAGCGTCGCGGGGCCCGGCAGCGCCACGGCGCTCGCGCCCGGCGGGGGCGGCGCGGCGATAGCCGCGACTCACGGCGGCGCTGTCCGCGACGTATACTTCGGCGCCTTTCGGTCGGCGGCATCGGTCCGGCCCGTACCCGCGATTTCTCCCATGAACCCACCTCGCTGGCGTGGCCCAGGTTCCTGCCATCGAGCGCTGCTGTGCGCACTGATACTGGGCTGCGGATCCGGGTTTGCTCATGCCGAGGGCGAGTCGGTGCTGATTCCGCGCGGGCTGCTGCCCGAGGGCGACAGCCGCTGGGGTCTCGGGGTCGGTTTCCGGGTCGGGCAGACCCAGTGGCGCGGCGAATCGCGGCTCACCGACCTGGTGCCGCTGCTCTCATACGAGGGGTCACGCGCGTGGCTGCGCGGCACCCGCGGCGGCGTACACCTGATCGACCGGCCGGCCTTCAAGCTGGATGCGGTCGCGCAGGTCCGGCTCGACCGCTACACCGGCGACAGCGGCCGCTACCTGAGCGGCATGTTGCGGGAACACTCTCTCGGTGGCGGCCTCGAAGCGATCTTCCCGACCGCGCTGGGCGAGTTCTCGATCGAGGGGCTCACCGATATCTCGCACACCTACAAGGGCACGAGTTTCAGCGTGGCATGGGCGCGCAATTTCGACTATGGCAACGTGCGGTTGCGCCCGAGCGTTTCGCTCGATCGCTACAGCGCGGATCTCGCCAACTACTACTACGGTGTCAGCGCGAGCGAGAGCCGCCCCGATCGGCCGGCTTACACGCCCGGCAGCGCCGGCAGCGTGCGAGTGGCCCTGCACGCGAGCTACCGCCTGACGGACAACAGCTACCTGTTCGGCAACATCGGCCTGAATCGCGTCGCCGGCTCGATCGCCGACAGTCCGGTGGTGGAGCGGCAGCTGCGGGTCACGGCGTTCGGCGGCTATCTATATCGTTTCGGTGGCACCGGTCCGGGCGCGACTGCCGCGACCGCCGGTGACCGATATGCCGACAAGTTCGCCGATGGACGCTGGTCGGTGCGCGTGGCGCGCGGCTCGAATGCGCAGGCGAGCCTGCTCAAGATCATTCCGGGGATGGATTTCAGTTTGTCGCCTGAGCACACCGGCGTGCTCGATCTCAGAATCGGTCGTCTGATCGACAAGGGCTTCAACGGCTGGCCGGTCGACATCTATGTCAATGGTGCCTACACGCGCTATCTGGAGCAGAACCTCCAGGACGATGCCAATGGCGTCTCGCTGTCGCTGAAAGCCTTTTACTACGGGTTCCCGTGGAGCCATCGGGTCAAGACCCGCTTCGGCTTCGGTGCGGGCCTGTCGTACGTCGACCGGGTACCCACGCTCGAACGCCGCAGTATTCTCGACAAGAATCCGAACACCACCAAGCTCATGAACCACCTCGATGTCAGTGTCGACTTCAGCGTCGGCGATGTGATCGGTGCGAAGTCGCTGCGCGATACCTTCCTCGGGTTCGCGGTGATCCACCGCTCCGCCATCTTCGGCGCGTCCGACCTGTTCAGCGGCGTCGACGGCGGCTCCAACTACAACTCGATCTACGTCGAGTCGCTGTTCTGACCAGTGGTCGGCGGACACGGGTCGTCCGCGCGGACCGTCCGTGTCCGGCCCCGGCTCGCCGGACGCGCGGGTCCCACAATGGGAGATGCAGAGCGAAGCGGGGCGGAGGCATGTCTTTCGCTCAGTAGGCCTGGCGGTCCAGCCACTGCGCGATGCGATCGGCGACACGGCGCCAGTGGGTATCGAGCATCATGTCGTGCGCCACGTCCGGAACGATGGCGGCATCGACGCCGAAGGTGCGGGCGGTGGCTTCGACCTCCGCTACATCGACCAGGGAGTCCCGCTCCGCCGCCAGCACCAATGCCGGCACGTCGTGCTGCCGGCGTTTTGGCAAGTCGAGCAGGAGCATGTCCAGAAACCCGAGATACGACTCTTCCTGCATGTAGTTGCTGTAGCGGGCGAGAAGGTCGGGCGCCATGCCGACGGAGAAGAACGCTTCGCGAACCAATGCCTGGGTCGCGACCACCGGATACAGGCTCAAGGACAGGTTGCCGCGCAGAAACAACAGCGCGTGACGTCGCAGCACCTTGGCGGTGATGCGGGCCGCTCCCTGCGGCGGAACCGGCGCGAGCAGCACGCAAGCGGGCACCGAGCGCGACTCGAGAAATTTCTGCAGTACGAATCCACCCATGGAATGCGCCACCACGATGGGCGGGCACGGCAACGTGGAGATCACCTGCGCCAGGTCGGCCACGTAGTCGGCAATGCGCGTCCAGCGCAGCCCCTGGCGGCCATCGCTCGTGCCATGGCCGCGCAGGCTGAGCGCGTGCGAAGCGTAGCCGCGAGCCGCGAAATAATCGAGAAAGTGCTCGCTCCAGCACCAGGCCCCATGCCACGCCCCATGAACAAACAACAAGGGTGGCTGTTCGTGGCGCGTCGAGGGATAGCGCGAAATTACCTCGAGATGAGGCACGTCGCGCGATACCGGCATCGACAGTGTAGTCTGGGAGACCATCGAATCCGACCGGGGGCTGGCTGCCGTCTCAACCGCATGATGATGGCCGCGGGCAGAAACAAGTCATACGCCAAAGATCATCGGTCTCGCCCGGTCGACTTGCTCGACTTGCGCGCGTGCGCGATACTGAAAAAATCGCATGCTTGGCCGCGTGGGGTGCCGTCGGACAAACGCAGGTAACGCTCCTGCAGTTCAGGTCCTGGCGCCATCGCTATCGTGTCGAAGCCATATTGGGCGAGGAATGCATCCACCTGGCGCGGTGCGATCCCGAAAAGAATCGGTTCTCCCCGGCGCTTCGCATAGGGAAGAAACTCTTGCGCACCGCGGAATCGCGCCGGGTGGTCAATGGCGTCGACGTCGATGAAATCGAAGACCAGCCCCGAGTCCGGTGCAACCTGCGCCAACATGGCCATGGTGTGTCGCAACGTGGCTTCGGTCAGGTAATAAGTCACGCCTTCGAGCAGAAACAACGTGCGCAGCTTGAAATCGAAGCCCGAAGCCGTCAGCCGGGCGGCGAGCGATTCTGTGGTGAAATCGACCGGCACGAACGTGACATGGCGGTAATGCCCGCCCCAGCGTCGCAGGCGCCGCTGTTTCCAATCCGCGGTGGCGGGATGGTCGACCTCGAAAACCCGCGTGGCGTGCAGAAGCTCGCGCATGCGGTAGGCGCGCGAATCGAGCCCGGCCCCCAGGATCACGAATTGCGCCGGTATTCCTGCCAGTTCGAGACCGACCAGCGAGTCGATGTGGCGCGTCCTGGTCTGGTGGTAGAGGTACATCCCGGGCACCAGCCGGTCGTACACTTTCTCTATCAGTGGTCGAATGCCGGGCAGCAGCGCCATGCGGTACCGCCACCGGATCAATTCATGGGCGAGATAGTCCGGGTTGCGGACCGCCGGGTCCGGTTCGAGCGCCCCGGCGGCACGCGCGAAACACACCAGTTCGGCGGTGATCTTGACCTTCTGGTTCACCAGTTCACGTTCCTTGCTCGATGCGGGTTGAGGTCCGCGGGTGTGGTCACGAGGCGGACGTGTCAGCCGCGACAGGCGCATCGGGCACCGGTTCCGGACGAGTCACCCGGGTACGGCAGCCCATTCGGGTGCCGGCGCTTGCGGCAGGCTGATTGGCGGGATTCTACAATGGGATTGCGTCGATCGGATCGTGGTTTCTCCAGGACCAATCCGATTCTCGCACGCCGTCCAGAATCGCATTCAATATCCGAGGTACGCATGGGCGCTCGGTATAATCGGCGGCTCATCTAACGGGTACCGCGCCTTGCGTGCGCGCCGCAACTTCACATGATCCCGTTCTGGTTGGTCGCGGCGTTGCTGCTTGCCGCGGCTCTTGCCTTTGTGCTCCCGCCGCTGCTGCGTCGCGACCCTGATCGCCAAGTCGATACCGATGCCGCCAATATCGCGGTCCATCGCGATCAACGGCTCGAGCTCGACGCCGATCTCGAACGCGGCAGCATCTCGCCGGCGCAGCACGCGCAGGCGCGGACCGAGCTGGAGCGGCGCCTGCTGGACGACATGGCGAGCACATCCACCCCGGACCGGGTCGCGTCGCGTCCTTCCGGGCGCGCGGTTGCAGTGGTGATCGGGCTCGGCCTGCCGGCGGTCGCCATCGCCCTGTATCTGCTGCTCGGCAATACCGCGGCGCTGGTGCCGGCGAATCGCCTCGGGATGACCGAAGAGCGGGCCGCCATTCGCCACAAGATGCTCGATCTCACCGCCAGCCTCGCGGCACGAATGCAGGTGCGGCCCGACGATGCCACCGGCTGGGCCATGCTCGGCCGCGCGTGGGTGTCGCTGGAACGATTTCCGGATGCGGTCCGCGCCTACGCCCATGCGGCGCAGATCAAGCCCGATGATCCGGGCATCCTCGCCGAATACGCGGAGGCGCTGACGATGGCGCAAGGCGGCCGCTTCGATGGCGAGGTACCGCGCCTGGTCGAGCACGCGCTGGCCGGCGATCCGCGCAACGACAAGGCGCTGGCGATTGCCGGCACCATCGCCTTCGAGTCGGGGCGGTTTACCGAGGCAATCGGCTTTTGGCGCCGCCTGCTCGCGCTGGCGCCGCCCGATGGCGACTACGCGCGTGCGATCAGCGCCGGCATCGCGGAAGCCGAGGCTGCGCTGGCCAAGAGCAAGTCGGCGCCATCCGTCGGTGCGACTGCGGTGAGCGGCACGGTCGAGTTGTCGCCCGCGCTGCGGGCGCAGGCGGCGCCCGGCGACACCTTGTTCGTGTTCGCGCGCGCCGCGCAAGGCCCGCGCATGCCGCTCGCCATCCTGCGCCGGCAGGTGCGGGATCTGCCGCTTGCCTTCACTCTCGACGATTCGATGGCAATGTCGCCCGCCAACAAGCTGTCGGGTGCCCCGGCGATCATCGTCGGGGCGCGGATATCGAAGTCCGGCAACGCCATGCCGCAAAGCGGCGATCTCGAAGGCGCCAGCGCCGCGATCGCGCCCGGCGCGAAAGGCTTGCGGATCACGATCGATCGCCAGGTGCAGTGAAGCGCCGCGCGTTCCTGTCCTGGCTGCCCTTGGCGTGCGTGACACCGCCGGCCGGCAGCTACGAATTCCCGGCGCGCCTGCCGCCGGCGATGGAGGCGTTCGTGGTGCGCATGGTCGCCATCAATGGATTCGACGAGGCCGCCCTGCGCGCCGTGTTCGAGGGCGTGCGGCTGCAACCCGGCGTGATCCGCGCCCTGACCACGCCGGCAACATCGAAGCCCTGGAAGGATTTTCGGCCGGGGTATGTGAACCGGCGCCGGACCGACGCGGCGGTGAATTTCTGGAACGACAACGCCGTCACCTTACAGGCGGCTGAGCGCGAGTACGGCGTTGCGCCGGCGATCGTGGTCGCCATTCTCGGCATCGAGTCCCAGTACGGTCGCAACACCGGCACCTTCCGAGTCATCGATGCGATCTCGACCATCGCCTTCGAAGTACCCGCGCGCGCAGCGTTCTTCGAAAGTGAACTCGAGGCATTGCTCCTGCTGTGTCGTGACCGCGGGTTCGATCCGGTCGCGCTGCGCGGTTCGTATGCCGGCGCGATGGGCTGGCCGCAGTTCCTGCCGTCGAGTTACCGGCGGCACGCAGTCGATTTCGATGGCGATGGCCACACCGATCTCTGGACCAGCCGTGCCGACTGCATCGGCAGTGTCGCGAACTACCTGCGCCACTACGGTTGGCGCAGCGGTGCCGACGTCGCGCTGCGGACCACCGCCACGCCCGGCCCCGGGCTTGATGCCGCCATCGGCGCCGGCATCAAGCCGTCACTGGACAACGACAGGCTGCGCGATGCCGGCGTGGTGCCGTCGCGACCGCTGGGGGCGGACGAGCGCGCGGCACTGATGCTGTTCGAAGGCGATGGCGGGCCGGAATACTGGCTCGGCCTGGAGAATTTCTTCGTGATCACGCGCTACAACCGCAGCCAGAATTACGCGATGGCGGTATGGCAGCTCGGGCGGGAAATCCTGACAGCGTCGGGGCGGTAGGGCGAAGCGCGGATT
>JANXYG010000107.1 GCA_025350245.1 Betaproteobacteria bacterium | reverse complement strand
TGGCACTTTCCTCACCTGAGGCGTCGGACTGGCCGAATGAGAACAAGACCTTCGCTGGCACGCTCAAGACTTTCAACGTGCGGCAGCCGTTTCCACTGCTCTTGGCTGCCCATCGTGTGCTCGATCCACCCGACTTCACCGGCCTTTTGCGAGCATGCGTCGTGATCTCCATGCGATTCAATGTGATCTGTGGGTACAGCACAGCTGAACAGGAACGCACCTACAACGCCGTGGCCGAACGGGTGGCCAAGGGAGAAATCCTGAGTCTGGGCGCGGTCCTGGCTGCCATGCCTAGCGTCTACCCTGGTGATGCGGCATTTCGCTCTGCCTTTGCGGAGAAGACGATACGTACCACGCAATCGCGCAACAACCGCGTGGTCCGGTACATTCTGTGTGCCTTGGAAAAGCACCTGTCGGGTCAGGACTACAGTTTCACGAGCGACAGCTTCGGCGTGGAGCATGTCTTGCCGCAGAACCCGCAGAGTGGTTGGGAAGCATTCGGCAATGAAGAGGCCGAGGTTCTCGTGTACCGCCTCGGCAACATGACGCTGTTGCAGACGGGGGCGAACAAGAATCTCGGCAACGCCGCTTTTGGCGCCAAGCGGGTGGCGTTTGAGAGCAGTGGTTTTGCGATCACCCGAAAACTGGCGACCGACCACGCGGACTGGACGCCCGAACGGATCGCCGCACACCAGAATTGGATGGCGGCCCAGGCCACGGCCATCTGGCGGATTCCTCAATTGAGGTGATGTGAAGTGTGGTCAATTTCCCCTACTTCACGATCGAAGACGCCGCTGCGGGCATCGCCTACTACCGGGAGCATTGCGGTCTGCGGCGCAACTCGGCCTATCGCTGCCCGTCGGAGGAAGAGCGGTTGTGGTACCGCGAGCACGGCATCCTGCTGCTTGAACATGGCGCCGGGCAGATGGGCAACGTGATCGTGACGCGCGATCAACCGGACGGCGGTATCGACTCGGCGGTCATCTCAGCGCTCATCGCGAAAATTGGCGGACGCTGAACCGTGAAGGCCTTCCTCGAACAGCTCCACAACAAGCGGCTGCGTTCCTACGAGGCAGACCCTGGCTACCTGAAGGAGCACTTCGGTACCGAGCAAACGGTGCTGGCAGGTGGCTACGGCTACCGTCAGATTCTCGAACTCGTTCAGAACGGCGCGGATGCGTTGCTGGAGGCGCAGGAGAGTGGTGATGGGCAGGACGGCAGCGGTCGAATCCACGTCCAGCTTAGCGGGTCGCGGCTATATGTCGCCAACACCGGGGCGCCGCTGACTGAAGAAGGCCTGGATGCGCTTCTTCGCGCGCATTCGTCTCCAAAGCGTGGGAACCAGATCGGACGCTTCGGTCTGGGCTTTAAGTCGCTGCTGAAACTCAATGGGCGGATCGATGTATTCACCCGGGCCTCAGGAGCGATTCGCTTCGATCCCGCCAGATGCCGAGAGGAGCTCCGGCGCCAGTTTCAGGTGCCAGAGGCTCCCGGTCTCCGGCTCGCGTGGGCGCTGCCGCCGGATGAGCGCGCCGAAGATTCGCTTTGTGCCGACCTAGCGTGGGCTGAAACGATCGTTCGCGTCGAGGTGGGTTCAGAGATCCTGCTGCAGCAGATCCGTCAGGAGATTCGGTCATTTCCAGCCGAGTTCCTGCTGTTCTTTCCGGTCACCACCACGCTGACCCTCGATGACGGTGAAGAAAGGGCGCGTGATGTGCGCCTTGCTATCGAGGGTAGTGAGCATGTCCTCCACGATGGCGCCGCCGTCTCGCGCTGGCGCATTACCACGCGTGAAGTCCGCATCACCGAGGCGCGAGCCATCGCGGACGCCACGGACATTCATGCTCGCGATTCTGTACCTGTCTCCTGGGCTATGCCCCTCGAGGGACGCCGTGAAGAAGCCGGCCGCTTCTGGGCCTTCTTCCCGACGCACACGCAGACCTACCTGCCAGGCATCTTGAATGCGCCGTGGAAACTGAACAGTGACCGTAACGCGATCATCGGCGGCGAGTGGAATGCCGCCCTTATGGCCGAGGCGGCGCGCTTGATCGTGGACACGCTTCCCAGCCTTGCCACCCCGGACGACCCTGCTCGGCCCCTGGACGCCTTCCCGCGCCAACTGGAGCGCAAGGACGAGGATGCCGCACCTCTTGTCGAATCGCTCTGGTCTACGCTGAAGTCGGCCGCCGTGATTCCGGATGGCACGGGCGCGCTCCGGTGCGCGCCGGAACT
>JANXYG010000014.1 GCA_025350245.1 Betaproteobacteria bacterium | reverse complement strand
GCGTGTCCGACCTGTAAACGGTTTGAACCGGAGTATATGTCAGCACCACAGGTAGCCAGCGGCCAGAAGGCGCTGAACGAAGGGAACATCGGAAGCGACGGGGCCCCGCCCACAGGGTCCCCCGAGGACGGGGCGCCCCCTTGGGGGGAAGGCGGAGCGCAGCGCAGCCTGGGGGTGGACGTCACCTCCTACCGGAAGCTGCGCGACAGATTGCGCAGCAGATCCCGGCCCGCCAGTCCGGTACGCGGTTTGTCGATGGTGTCGCTGCCGGCGGGCGCCGCCAGCCGCTCGCTCAGGTCCTTGGCCCAGGTCGCATTCATCCAGTCGGCGGCGGGTGCAGGCGGCGGCGTCTGGTTGGTGTTCTGACGCCCGGCCTCGAACGTCTTGGTCCAGTCGACGCCGGCCGGCGCGCCATCATTGCGGGTCGCGGCCGGTGGCCGGATACCGATGCTGCCGTCGGTGGCATCCGGGCCCGGCTGCGGCACCGGATTGAGCGTCAGCCGGGTGTCGTTGAGCGTGGCATGGCGCAGGTCGACCCGGGTCGAGGTCGTGCCGATCGTGACATCCGTCCTGATGCGGAACTCGATGTCGACCAGGCTGCCGGCGCCGCCGTCCAGGGCACCGATACGACTGGTGTCGATGCGAATCAGGCCGGCCTCCTGCTTGACGATGAACCACTGGAAGTCGCCGGTGAGGGTACCTTTGCGCACCATGACGACCTCCAGCACCGTCGGGTCGTACCCGATCTCGATCTGGGCCGATTCCAGACCGGCGGCGAGATCGAGGTTGACCGGCACGATGACCGTGCCGCCGGGCGTGCCGGTCGGGTTGGCACCGATGCTGACCACCGGGTCGGGCCCGGCAAAGATGAGTGGCACGGCGCCCGGCGGCAGCGGCGGGATGCCGGTGATCGCGGCCGACGCGCCACTGAGGTGCTGGAACAGGCGCAACTGGTCGATCGCATTGAAGCTGCCGTTGCCGTTCACGTCGGCCACGACCAGCGGATCGCTCAGGCGCCAAGCGCCGAAGCCTGCGGTGAACCCGCCCGGCGTCGCCATCCGCGAGAGCACCGGCTGCATCCGCGCGAGGTCGAGCGTGCTGTAGCCACCGTTGCCGGTGACATCGCCGATATAACCCACCAGCTGGTAGGCGTCATCGGCACGTGCAGCGATGGTGCCGCCGCCGGCACCGGTGATCAGTACATTGCGCAGGTCGAGAATCTGCCCGGCGCCATAGGCTGCCGTGGTCGGCACCGTCGCGGTGAGTTGCCCGAGAGCGACCGGGCCTGCACCCAGCGCGGTGGTGAAGAGGATGGTCAAGGTGGTGATATCAGGCGCGCCGCCGACGCCGGTTGTGGTCACCAGCGTCGCGAGTCCGCCCGCGGCAAGTGCCGGTGCGCTCAACGTAAACCCGCTGATGCCGAGCATCGTCTCGCTGTGGGCGATCTCGACGCGCACAGTTCGCACCCCGGCGCCATCGGAAAGCGTGAGCGGCAGGCCGGCGTTCTTCAGTTCGACGTCCTGCCCGGGACCGCGCATGAAGTCGGGCAGCGACAAGGTGCGGATGCCGGCCGGCGCGGCGATGGTGATGCGGGTGGTGAAGTCGTCGCCGGCGATACCATCCTCGTTGCCGTCGAGCCGGCGATGGGCAGCGGTCTGGTCGACGAACCCGTTGGCAGCGGCCGACAGGCGGATGTCGTAGCTGCCGCCGTTGAATGCCGCACCGGTGCGCACCCAGGTGAAGCCCTGCTTGTCGGCGTCGAACACCACGGAGCCGCTCAATGGCTTGGTCGCACCGACGGCCTGGACCCGTACGTCGGGCGCCCCGAACACCGGCACCGGACGGTCGTCGTCACCATACAGATTGACCTGCGACGTCTCGACCGCGCGGTTGAAGCGCACCGAGAAGCCGCTGGTGCCCGGCGTGAGACTCACCACGCGCAACGGAATTGGCTCGACCGTGAGGCTGAAGGTCTCGGTATCGGCGGCGCCGGCGCCATCGGTGACCTTGACGGTCACGTCGAAGACGTTGCCGGGGGCAGCCGGGGCGGGCGCGGGCGCGGTCCACTGGAAGTGGCCGTCGGCAGTGACGATGCCCCCCGCCGGGCCATTGACGAGTTCGAACACGCGGGTGTCCCCTGCGTCCGGATCGTTGACCGAGATCTCGATATTCACGGCGTCGCCTTCACCGACCGCACGATCGTCGATCCCGGCGATGACCGGCGCATCGTTGACCGGCGTCAGGTTGAGCGTCACCGTGGTC
Source organism: Betaproteobacteria bacterium (assembly GCA_025350245.1). Taxonomy (GTDB): domain Bacteria; phylum Pseudomonadota; class Gammaproteobacteria; order Burkholderiales. The sequence continues at coordinate 5,454 of JANXYG010000014.1, read as the reverse complement.
GGTCCACTGGTCGCCGCGCCGTCGCTGGCGCGGTAGACGAAGCTCGCGCTGCCGGCGAAGTTGGCAGCCGGCGTGAAGAGGAAAGTACCGTTGCCGTTAAAGGCAAGCGTGCCGTTCGCGGGACCGCTGACCAGCTCGGCACTGAGGTTGATCACGCCGCCGGCGATCGGCTGGCTTTCGACATCGGTGTCGTTGGCGAGCACATTGCCGGTGATCGCGACGTCTTCCGGGCCGGTGAAGGCGTCCGCCGCACCGACCGGCACGTCGTTGACCGGTGTCAGGTCGAGACTGACGGCGGTTGCCGCACTGTTCAAGGCGCCGTCGCTGGCGCGATAGGTGAAGCCGTCGGCACCGTTGTAGTTGGCGGCAGGGGTGTAGATGAACCCGCCATTGGCGTTGAAGACCAGCGTGCCGTGGGCCGGGCCCGTCACCAGCGATGCCGAGAGCGCATTGCCGTCGACGTCGCTATCGTTCGCCAGCACGTTGCCGGTGACCACGGTGTCTTCCGGCTTCGTGAACGAATCCGGCGTGGTCGCCGGCGCGTCGTTCACGGCGGCAATGTTCAACGTGACCAGGGTGATTGCGCTCGTGAGCGCGCCATCGCCAACCCGATAGGTGAAGGTGACCGGTCCGTTGGCGTTGGCTACCGGCGTGTAGGTGAACGCGCCATCGGCGCCGAAAGCGAGCGTTCCGGTTACCGGCCCGGCGACGAGCTGCGCGACCAGGGACGCCTTCGGGGTGTCGACATCGGTGTCGTTGGTCAGCACATTGCCGGTCACCGGTGTGTCTTCGGTGCCCGCGAACACATCGGCAACGCCCACCGGCGCGTCGTTCACCGGCGTGAGGTTCAGCGTCACCGTGGTGAGGCCGCTCAGCGACGAACCGTCGCTGGCCTTGTAGGTGAAGCTGGTGGTGCCGGTGAAGTTCGCCACCGGCGTGAAGGTGAAGCTGCCGTTCGCGTTGAGCACCAGCGTGCCGTCGCCGGGGGGCGGTGCGGCAACGAGTTGTGCCGTCAGATTGGCGTGCGGCGTGTCGGGATCGGTGTCGTTGTCGAGCACGTTGCCGGTGACGACAGTGTCCTCCGGCCTGGTGAAGCCGTCGTTGACGCCCACCGGCGGCGGCGTCACCGGGGCCGTGACCGTGAGGGTGACGGTGGTTGCCGGATCGCTGCTGGCGCTGCCGTCGCTGGCGCGATACGTGAAGCTGTCGCCACCGGAGAAGCCGGCGTTCGGCGAGTAGGTGACGGTCCGGTCGGCGTTCACGATCACCGAGCCATTGGTCGGCCCGGTCTCGATCACCGGTGTGAGCAGGGAGCCCTCGACGTCGGTGTCGTTGGCCAGCACGTCGATCTTGACCGGCGAACCGGCGACCGTCGCGGCGGAATCCGCACCCGCCACCGGAACGTCGTTGACGGCCGTGACGCCGATCGAGATCGTCGCCGGTGCCGAAATGGCGCCGCCGGCATCGGTCACCGTGAAGGTGAAGCTGTCAGGGCCGTTGTAGTTGGCGCTCGGGCTGTAGCTCCAGGCGCCTGCGGCACCCGGCGTCAGCGCGCCGTGGGTCGGACCGGTACCGAGCGTGTAGATCAGGCTGGCCGAGGGCGTTTCGACATCCGCGCCGCCGAGCTGGATTGCGAGCGGCGTGTCTTCCGCGGTGGTCAGTGTCTGTGGCGTTGCCGACGGCAGGTCGTTCACGGCGGCGACATTGAAGGTCACCAGTGCCGAGGGCGAGGTGTCCTGACCGTCGTTGGCGGTGAAGCGCAGTGTGTCGGGCCCGAAGTAGTTGGCGTTCGGGGTGTAGACCAGCGCACCGTTGGTGGCATTGAAGCCGGACACCGTGCCGTGGGTCGGGTTGACGGTGATGGCGAAGGTCAGCGGATTGCCATCGAGGTCGACACCGGCAAGCGTCACGGCTTTGGCGATGTCCTCGGTGACCGGCACCGTCTGCGGCGCGGCGATCGGCACCTGGTTGGGACGGATCACCTTCAATTGAATGGCATTGGTGCGGGTGAAGCTGCCGTCTTCGTCGACCGCGGTGACGCTGATGCCGTACTGCCCCCCCAGGCCGTAGACGTGGGAGGCCGACGTTGCCGCTGCGGCGATGTTGCCGGTGGTGGTGCCATCGCCCCAAGCTACCGACCAGCGCTGGATGGTGTCGGTGCCCGGATCGGTCGCCGAGAAGCCGATGGTATAGGTGGTGTTGACGTCGATCGAGGTGGCGCCGGTGACGTTGATCGCCGGGGCGACATTGAGCACGGTCACGTCGAAGCTCTTCTCGTCGGTGCGGGTGCCGTCGCTGACGCGCACCGTGAAGCTGCGAGCGCCCGGGCCATCGGCCGGGGTCCACGAAAACAATCCGGTGGCGGCGTCCAGAGTGGCGCCGTTCAACGGGGTCACCGAGGTCCAGGTGAGAGTGTCATTCTCGGGATCGGTCGCGGCAACCACGAAGCTCAGGGTCGAACCCTCGTTGACCGACTTGGTTGCGATCGGGGCTAGGGTCGGCGCGTCGTTCTGCGGCACCACGTTGATCGACACCGTGCCGACGGTCGAGGTCAGAGCCGTCGCGTTGGCGCCATTGGGATCGCCCAGGTCGCGCACCGTGTACGTGAAGGTATCGGTGCCGTTGAAGTTGACGTTCGGCGCGTAGCTCCAAGTGCCGCCCGAGCCCAGCGTGACCAGGCCGCTGCCCGGTGCCGATATCAGTTCGAACACCAGTTGCGAGCGCGGCGTCTCGATGTCGGTGCCCGGCAGGGCAACAACGACCGGCGTGTCTTCCGTGGTGGTGAGGCTGGTGCCCGCCGCGGTCGGCTGGTCGTTGACCGGTGCCACCGTGATGGAGATCACCCCTTCGTCGACGCCGAGGCGGCTGTCGTCGACGCGGAAGTGGAACGAATCGGGGCCGTTGTAGTTCGGTGTCGGGGTGTAGATGACCTGCCGGGTCGCCGGGTCGAGCGCCGACAAGGTGCCGTGCAACGGATTGGTGGCGATGCCGTAGATCAGCGGGTCGCCGTTCGCATCGGTCCCCGACAGCGTGATGGTGACGGCGCCGTCCTCGTTCACGCTGGCGCTGCCATCGGTGGCCACCGGCACCGTGTTGGTGCTGCGGTCGATGTGGAACGTGCGAACGTAGTCGTCGCCGCCGATGCCATCGCCGTTGCCGTCGAGCTTGTTGCCGGCGGTGTCGTAGATGGCGTTCTGGCCCGACAGCGTCAGACGATACAACCCATCGGCCAGCACGCCGTTGACCAGTTGCAGCGTGAGGTTGGTCTCGGGGAACGAGTACGCCGGCTTGATGGCGATCTTCACGTCGTCCGGGGTCGAGAAGATACCGTCGACACCCGCCGACATCAGTTCGTAATTGGCCGGGCTGCGCGCGGAAATGCCATCCAGCGATTCGCTGAATGCCACCTGCAGGCTGGTGAAGGCGAGCGCCGTGGTGCCGCCGTTGACCGGCAGGTTGCTGATGGCGGTGACCGTCGGCGGCGTCGCGTCGTTGGAGTTGCCCTGGAACTCGTAGGCGCCGACATCGTAGAAGGTGAGTCCCGGCGTGGGCTGCCACGACAGCGAATGCGCCGACGCCAGATTGGCCGCGCCATCGAACGGCGCCAGCACGAAGGTGTAGCCATTGCCGGCGGATACGCCCACGGTCGGCGTCAGGCCGTCGTTGCCGGCACCGTAGTCGAAGCGGAATTTGCCGTCGCTGAACAGCGTGACCGCGAAGTTCACGTCGCGCGTCGTGGTCTCCACCCGGCCGGCCCAGCGAATCGTCACCTGGTTGGCGACGGTGGAATCGACATACACATCCTTGCCGGCAGCACCGGCGGCGTAGGTATCGAGGTTGTCCCACAGCGGCGCGATGCGGACGTTGCGCTGGAATGCCTCGAGCGTGTTGTTGTCGTTGTTGTCGTAGTACTGATCCGGCCCACCGAAGTGCAGATAGCCGTTGGTGTTGATGCGCACGCTGGTGTAGGTCTTGCCGTAGAACTGGAAGCCGAACGGCAGCGTGAGATCCTTCCAGGTGTTGCCGCCGCGCACGCTGAAGGCGGTGCCCGAAGCCGCATCGAAGCTGCTCGCACCGGTGTCGGTGGCCACGTACAGCGGCCAGCCCTCACCGGTGTCCGGGGTCGCCGCATCGCGCTGCCGCTGACGGTCTTCGATGTCGAAGCGCGGCGCCTGGTAGGCGTTGGCGGCGTCGATGGCGGGCGAGAATTTGCGCAGACCGAAGTTGTCGTCGAAGCCATTGCCGGTGGTGAGGTTCTGCTCACCGAGCACGTTGTCGGCGCCATCCGGATCGAGGAACAACGGATCGCCGGCATCCGAGTTGGCTTCCTTGCCGGTCGCGGTCTTCCACTCGGCCAGCGTCTTGCGCTGCACCGACGCCCACAGGCCGACGAAGGCCGCGGGGCCGTTGGCGTAGTACAGGTTGTAGTCGTAGTCGAAATCCGCGGTCGGTGTCGCCGCCGCGTTGACACCGTAGCCGGCCTCGACCACCACGATGTTGTTGTACAGCTTGTGGCCGTTGGTGTTGCCGCTCATCCGGATGCCGTCGCCGACCGGCTGGTAGATGGTGTTGTTCACCACCGTGTTCGGATACTGATACGGCGTGTCGAGCTGCAACCCGATGTTGGTGTTGGCGTACAGCACATTGTTCTCGATGTTCGCTCCACCCGAGTAGTAGCTGGAGTAGATGCCGATCGAGTTGCTGTAGATGCGGTTGCCGCTGACCAGTCCGCCGGACGTCGCGACGCCGGCATTGCTGTTGTGATAAATCTCGTTGCCGCGCGCGATGCTGCCGTTCAAGGCGATGCCGTTGAAGTTGTCGTGGACGCGGTTGGTTTCGACCACCGTGGTCGGGTTGGAGCCGCCGTTGATGCCGATATTGCCGTTGGCGCGATGATTGAACACCTCGTTGTCGCGCATCAGCACGTTGTAGCCGACGTTGGCGCCGCCGCTGGTGTTGTCGTGGATGCGGTTATTCTCGATCAGGATCGTGTCGGGCACGGTGCCGTTGGTACCGACGCTCAGCCCGTAGCTGCTGTTGCCGAAGATGTCGTTGCCGCTGATGACGGCACCGCTGGATTGCAGGTCGATGCCGTACGGGCCATTGGCGTGGATGCTGTTGTCGGTGATGCTCCACTGGTCGTTGCCGTAGCCGACATAGATCCCGCGTTGATCGTTGCCGACGATCTCGCTGCCGCTGACCGTGATGCGGTCGGACTGAGTGTTGGTGGCCGCGTACAACCCGTAGTAAGCCCCGCGCATGACCAGGTGCTCCAGCTTCACATCATCGGCGCCGGTGAACTCGAACACCCGCGTGCTGCCCGCGGTGTTGCCCCGGTCCAGGACCGCCTGGTGCCCCACCTGCACCGGGCCCACGATGCGCACCCCGCTGTCCTGCGCGGCGAGCACGATGTTGGTGGCCAGGTCGTAGGTCCCGCTGTCCACGTAGATGGTG